>NZ_JBEGCI010000010.1:0-115282 GCF_040196315.1 Halomonas pelophila | reverse complement strand
GTTGATGGTATTGGTGCTGTTATCCGCCGTCGGCCCATCGACTGGCGCGGTCAGCGTGTAGGTGTAGTTGCCCGCGGCGTCGATCGTCAGCGTGCCGTACGTCCCGGAGAAGGTACCGGCGGTATAGGTCAGCGCGTCGCCGTTGGGATCGCTGGCCGCCAACGTGCCGCTGATGGTCTCGGCGGTGCTGCTCGGATCGCTGCCGGTCACGCTGCCGGCCGCCAGATCGTCACCATCCTGGTTGAGATCCAGCGCCGCTTCGTTGACGGTCACGTCGGCCGGCGGAGCCGTCGGCGAGCCGTCGGTCACGTCGATGGTCAGCGTGGCGGTATCGGTATCACCGTCACCATCGATGATGGTGTAGGTGAACACATCCGTGTAGGTGGCGTTGGCGTCCGCCGTGTAGGTGTAGCTGCCATCGGAGTTCCAGACCAGCGTGCCTTGTGTGCCGGCGGTAGACACGGCGCTGACCGTGGCGCCGTCGGCGCCCAGGGTGTCGTTGGCCAGCAGGCCGGTCGCGGCCGTGACCGTCAGGGTGCCGCCGGACTGCACACTACCGGTGTCGGCCACGGCACTCGGCACGTCGTCGACGATATCTATAGTCAGGGTACCGCTGGCACTTGAGCCGCCGGCTCCGGTCAGTGACCCTTCAATGCTGTCGCTGACCCGCTCATCGCTGCCCGGACCACTGTGATCCTGGGCTTCCTTGAGGGTGTACTCGTAGCTGATGGTGGCGTTCACGTCGCCGTCATCACTGCTGTAGCCGGTGATGACCAGGGAGCCCTCGCCGGTTTCGATCGCCGACGACGGAGACTGGCTACTGAACTGCTTGAGCTCGTCCACGCTAAACGTTTGGCCGCCCAGGGTGAGGCTGGCGATGCCGTCGGTGGCGAACACGCTGAAGCTGCCGCCGGCGGTCTCACCATCCCCGTCTGCGTTGGAGCCATCCGGCGACAGGCCGGCCTCGGAGACGGTGGTGAAGCCGGGAGTTCCTCGAGCCGCCATGGTGACCCCAGCGCTGTCTTCGGCCCCGTTGATGGTGAGCGTCAGATTGGCCTGGCTGGTATCACCTTCAGCATCACGCATGATGTAGGTCAGTGACTCGCTGACGCTTTCACCGGCGATCAGTGCCTGAACGTCAGGGTCACTGTTATCCAGTTCGAAGCGGTAATCGCCATTGGCGTCCAGCGTCAGGGTGCCGTATTTCGCCAGTTCGGCCAGGGCGGCGCCGTTATCGCCCCACTCCACGAAGCTCGCCGGTGCATCTGCACCGGCGGCGTCATTGACCAGCACGTTGCCACTGACGACGCTGATCTCACCGTCCTCCACGAGGTCGGCCGTGTCGTTTCGAGCCTCCGGGCCGTCGTCGTTGATGTCGATGGAAAGAGTCGCGGGCGCCGAGACATCGCCGTCGTCGTCGGTCACGCGAACCCCGAACAGGTCCTGCAGCTGATCGGCGGTACCGACGGCATCGATCACCTGGTGATCGAGGGTGTTGTCGTCGAGCGTATAGCTCCAGCTGCCGTCTGTGTTCACCGTCAGCACACCATAGACACCGGTCACCTGGGTGCCGTCCGCCAGGATCTCGACCCAGTTGCCATCGGCGTCCTGCACTTCGATGAGCGCCAGCAGGTCGCTGCCGGTATCGATCTGAAGCGCCCCGGAGGTCGTCAGCGTGCCGCCACCGCTGCCCTCGGAGAGAGCCGATTCCCACACGACATCGCCGTCGCCATTGAGATCGGCCGTCGCAACGGTCGGGATGGAATCCGGCGCTTGGTCGAGCGCCTGATCCTGGGTATCGAAGGTGGCGCCAAGGGAATTCAAGCCGTATTCGAAGGAGAGCGGATCGACGTTCTCGGTGATGCGGGCCAGGCGCACGAAGTCATGACCACCGCCCGGTGCACCGGCACCCCCGGCGCCGGCCGCGGTGGCATCGAGTCCCTCGAGCAGGTCGCCCTCGCCCTCCTCGAGAGCCGCCAGCAGCGCCTCCAGATCCTCATCCTGGACACTCGCCTCCTCCGCGGCCACCGGCTGCTCGGCGTCGAGATCGGCCGAGATGGCGACCTCCTGCCCCTCTCCGATCACGGTGGGGTCGAGGCCGTCGGCGAAGTCGAGGATCACCCGGCCAGTGTCGGAGGTGACGAGGGTCTCGCCCTCCTGCAAGGTGTCGCCCACCCGCAGCTCGCGGAGATCGCCCGACGCATCCCGCGCCCAGGCCTGGCCGGTAATGGAGATGATGGTAGCGATGGTCATGAGTCGACTCCCTGCGTACGAAGCGCGTGCGAGGCCGCCCAAGGAAGAACGGCTGATATTCAGAAACTAGAGCAGCCGGGAAGGCCACACTATTGTACCGATGGCCATGGTTCGGCCTGCTGACCGTCGGCATGACACCGAGGCGACCGAATCAGGCCTCAACCGTCAGTGATGGCAAGCGTCAGGCGGTTTCCCGCTGACCGAGCTTCAGGATCAATTGCAGCCGGTCGCGCACGCCGAGCTTGCGAAAGATGGCGCCGAGGTGCGCCTTGACCGTGCGCTCGGTGATCTCGAGCCGGCGTGCGACCTCCTTGTTGCTCTGCCCTTCCGCGACAGCCAGCGCCACGGCCCGCTCGCGATCGGTCAACTCCGTGAGAACCTCATCCTGCTGTCGCGAATCCCCACCGAGGGCCCGGTAGGCACTGCCCATCACCTGGGCCAGCAGCTCGGGTGGCACCCAGATACCCCGGTGGCTCGTCACCAGCGCCATCTGCCTCAGAAGCTCGGGGGGCGACAGGGCATGGGCATAGCCGCGGGCGCCGGCGTCGAGTGCCCTCAGGGCCTCCAGCGAATCGGGCGCATAGCTCAGCACCTTGACGATGGCCCCCCGGCCGCTCAGCAGGGTGACCAGGGTGGGCCAGGCCTCGATATGGCTCATCACCCATACGCTGTCGCCCTCCCCGACCTGGGCGCGGGCCTGCTGACGACTG
Source organism: Halomonas pelophila (assembly GCF_040196315.1). Classification (NCBI taxonomy): domain Bacteria; kingdom Pseudomonadati; phylum Pseudomonadota; class Gammaproteobacteria; order Oceanospirillales; family Halomonadaceae; genus Halomonas; species Halomonas pelophila. Next base: position 112,319 of record NZ_JBEGCI010000010.1, on the reverse strand, counting down.
ACGGAACGTGCCTCGCCGAAGGCGCCTCGCCAACGCGGAATCTCGTCACGCCCGTGACAGACGAAGAGCTGTGTCATCATCGTTCTCCCATGGAGTTCTCCCAGGCCCGCAGCACGGGCTTGAGCAGGTACTGCATCACGGTGCGCTTGCCGGTCAGGATGTCCACCTGGGCCGTCATGCCCGGAATCACCTCCAGTTCGCGGTGCTGCTGGGCATCCTCCCGCGTGCGCACCCGTACCAGATAGAAGGTATTGCCCTCGTCATCGGTGATGGTGTCGGCGCTGATGTGATCGAGCTCGGCCTCGAGGCCGCCGTAGATGGCGAAGTCATAGGCGGTCAGCTTGATGGTCGCCGGCTGGCCAGGCCGCAGGAAGGCGATGTCCTGGGGAGCAATGCGCGCCTCCACCAGTAGCGCATCGTCAGAGGGCACGATATCGACCACCTCCTGGCCGGGCTGCACCACCCCGCCGAGGGTCGTGATGCCCAGGCGCTGCACCACGCCATCGACCGGCGAGCGGATCTCCGACAGGCGCACCCGATCCTCGAGCCCGGCGCTCGACTCATCGAGCGCCGCCAGCTCGCCAAGGGTCCGCGAGAGCTCGGTACGCCACTCATTGCGGGCGTTCAACTCCACTTCACGAAGCTGGGCCTGGGCCTCATCGATCGCCGACTGCAGGCGCTCCACCTGGGCGGCCGCCTGGGTGCGCTCGCCGCTGGCTCGTGACACCTCGCGCCGCAGTCGCAGCACCTCGACCTCGGAGACGGCGCCGGACTGCAGCAGGGGCCGCGTAAGGTTGAGCTCCTGACTGGCCATGCCCAGCTCCCGAGCCGCGGTATCCCGACGCGACTGGGCCTCGTCGAGTTCGGCGCGCCGCTGGGCGAGCCGCTCCTCGAGGATGCTCTGCTCCTCGGAGAGCTTGTCGAGGCCGCTCGCGTAGAGCGCACGCTCCTGGGCCACGATCGCCGGGGCCTTCTCGGACAGCGCCTCCGAGGGCGTGAACGGCGACCCGGTAGCCAGCGCCCTCAGGCGCTCCGCACGCGCCTGCAGTGACTGCGCCGTGGCACGGTTCTCGCGAAAACTGGACAGGAACCGCGTGGGATCGATGCGCATCAGCAGTTCGCCGGCCTCGACGCGTTCGCCCTCGCGCACCAGGATCTCCTGTACCACCCCGCCATCGAAGGACTGCACTCGCTGCAGCTGGCTGGAGGGGATCACCCGCCCCGTGCCGCGCGTCACCTCGTCGATGGGCGCCAGCCAGGCCCAGACCAACAGGGCCGCCACGGCCAGCACCACCACATAGAGAAAGGCCCGGGCCCGGATCGGATCCTGCTGCAGGCGGGCCCAGTCGGCGTCGCTCGCCCAGTCGCGATTCAGGTGCGCCGCGCTCACGCGACGGGCGAAGAGTCGGTCGATGAAGGGGCGAAACGGTCGTCCGCCCGTCTCGGAGAAACGGCCGATGGCCTCGAAGCCCTGCTGCTCGGCGCTCTTGCGGGACTCGGCCATCAGCTGGCCCTCCCGATCTGCCCCTTGCGCAGGGCCTCCACCACCTTGTCCCGCGGCCCATCGGCGACCACCTTGCCGGCATCGATGACCAGGATGCGGTCGACCAGCGACAGCAGCGAGGTCCGGTGGGTGACGATCACCAGGGTCTTGCCCTGGCCGTAGGCCTTGAGGTTGGCCTTGAAGGCCTCCTCGCTGGCGTGATCCATGGCGCTGGTCGGCTCGTCGAGCAGCAGGATGCGCGGATCGTGGACCATCGCCCGGGCGATGGCCACGGCCTGGCGCTGGCCACCGGAGAGCATCTGGCCGCGCTCGCCCACCGGCAGGTCGACGCCCTGGGGGTGGCCGTTGACCAGGCCGTCGAGGCCGCTCAGCTTGATCGCTCGCAGCAGCGCCTCGTCATCCACGCCATCGCTGCCTCCCCCGGCGAGGATGTTGTCGCGCAGCGAGCCGTAGAACAAGCTGACGTCCTGGGCCACGTAGCCGATATGGCGGCGCAGCTGCAGGGGATCGAACTGGCGGATGTCCACGTCATCGATCATCACCGCGCCCGCCGTGGGCTGATAGAGCCCCAGCAGCAGCTTGTTGAGCGTGGTCTTGCCACAGCCCACGCGTCCCAAGAGCGCCACCCGCTCGCCCGGCTCGATGGTCAACGAGACGTCGCGCAGGGCATCGCGCTCCGCCTCGGGATAGCGCAGCGAGACCTTGTCGAAACGAATCTCGCCGCGCAACACCGGGCGGTCGATGAAGACCTTGCCATCGGGTCGTTCCACCGGGCGCTCCATCACCGCGTCGAGCGACTGCAGCGCCGTGGAGGACTGGTGATACTGCGCCAGCAGCGCCGCGGCCTGGCTGATCGGCGCCATGGCCCGCGACGACAGCAGGTAGGCGGCGATCAGCCCGCCCTGGGTCAGGTTGCCCTCGATGATCTGGTAGACACCGATGATGATCACGCACACCGCCACGCTGTGCTGGGCCCAGAGCGCCACGCTCGAGACCGAGGAGCTGACCAGGCGCAGCTGGGCGGAGGTGCGCGACAGGAAGGCCGAGGCCTTCTCCCAGCTGCCCTGAATGCGGCTCTCGGCGCGCAGCGACTTGACCGTTTCCAGGCTGGAGAGCGATTCGACCAGGGTGGCGTTGCGCTGGGCCCCCACCCGCCAGGTGGTCTCGGAGAGCTCATGGAGCTTGCCCTGGGCGGCCATGGCATAGAGCAGCACGAAGACGATGCCGATCAGCAGTGGAATCACCAGCGGCGGGCCGATCAGCGCGATGATGCCCACGAACATCAGCACGAAGGGCAGGTCGACCAGGGCCACCACGGTCGCCGAGCCGATGAAGGCCCGCACCGACTCGAAGGACTGCAGGGTGGCCGCGAAGGAGCCGGTGGACGCTGGCCGCGCCTCCATGCGCAACCCCAGTACCCTGGCCATGATCGACGACGACAGCTTGACGTCGGCCCGACTGGCCGCCAGGTCGACGAAGGCGTTGCGCATCAGGCGCAGGACCAGATCGAAACAGAGCACGATGAAGATCCCCGCCGCCAGCACCCAGAGCGTCTCGGTGGCGTGGTTCGGCACCACCCGGTCGTAGACGTTGAGCACGAACAGCGGCATCGCCACCGCGAAGAGGTTGATCACCACCGAGCCCGCGATGACGTCGCGATAGAGCTTGCGATTCTCACGGACCACGCCCCAGAACCAGTGGCGCGAGCGCTGCCGGTTGACCTCGGGCCCGCGGGCATCGAACCGAAAGCGCGGACGCACGTAGATTGCCTGGCCGCTGTAGCTCTGCTGCAGGCCATCCAGGCTCACCTCGGCTTCGGCATCGCCGAGCTCGGGAAAGATCACCCGCGCACGGCGCGCCTTCAGATCCAGGGCCACCAGCACGCAGGCACGCCCCGGCTCGAGCAGCAGCACGGCGGGGAACAGAGCGGGGTTGAGCTGTACCAGGCGGCTCTCGGTGATCCGCGCGGTGAGCCCGGCGCGAGACGCGGCGCGGGCGAAAACGCCGGGCGTCAGCCGCCCCTGCTCGAGGGGCAGGCCGGCGATCAGCGACTCGGCCGTGGCCGAGCGATCATGCACCTGCGCGATGGTCTGCAGGCATTCGAGCAACTCGTCATGCACCGCCGACCGAGAGGGCCCCGGGCCCGGATCCAGCTCTTCTTTCTGCGACACAGCCACCTCATACGTGGAGTCGCCCCATCGCGATCACGATGGGGCGAAGCATGCCGACAGGCCGTGCCTGCCCGCTTACCGTCCGGTCAGCCGCGCACCGCATAGCTGCCGGCGAAGCCCATGGCTTCGAGCCGCTGACGCAGCGACGCGATCGCGGCGCGATCAACGATCGGGCCGAGCTGAACGCGGTGCAGCGTGCCGGCGGAGTCCAGCCGGACGGGAAGGTCAAATTCGCTTTCCAGGCGCTGCCCGAGGCCGTTGGCTCGCGCCTCGCTCGATAGGGCAGCCACCTGCAGGAAGGCGCCCTCGCGGCGGGCCAGCGTCACCGGCTCGGCGATGCGGGCCTCCACCTCGCTATAGAGGTCGACCGACGCAGCGCGCCAGTCCGTCCCGAGGCGGTCGGCCATGACCGGCGCTTGCTGGTCAAGCTTGAGGGCGCGACCGCTCAGATCCAGGTTCTCGCCGACGCGCTCCAGGGTCACCTCGACGCGACGGTTCTGGCGGCGTCCATCCACGCTGGCGTTGCTCGCCACCGGCTGGCGGGAACCGAAGCCGCGAGTCTCGATCAGCCCCCGCTCGACCCCCTGGCTGACCAGGTGGCGCGCCACGCTGTCGGCGCGCGCCTGGGAGAGCGGGTCGTTGATGGCGTCACTGCCGGTGATGTCGGCATGGCCGGCGATGAACACCCGGGCCAGGTTGTTCATGCCGCGAATCTCGCCGGCCAGCGCATCGAGTTCGGCTCGAGCATCGCCGCTCAGCTCCGCGCTGTTGATCTCGAACAGGGCATCGGCGGAAAGGGTCACGTCCGGTACCCGAGCCGGCGCCTCGATGCCGCCGGTGAAGTCGGCCAGGGTGAAGCCCTGGGGGCCCTGAGCGGGGCAGATCACGTCGGGATTGATCGCCACCCCGTCGCTGCCCAGTTCGGCCAGCGTCGGCATGTCGTCGCGACGCACCTGTAGCGCCTGCATCAGCTGGCCCATGGCGACCAGGGTGCGGGCATCGGCCAGCGCCACGTCATAGCGAGCATTGGCATAGGCGCGGCTCGCCTCGAAGTACTCGTTCTCGCTGTCCAGGACATCGAGCAGAGTGCGCTGGCCGATATCGAACTGCTGCTGATAGGCGCCGCGGACGCGGTCGATCGACTGGCGATGCTCGTTGAGGTAGCGCAGCTGCTCACGCAGGCGCTGGGTATCGTTGTAGGCGATCTGGGTGGTCTGGCGCACGTCGACGCAGGCCTTCTCGCGCAGGTTGACGGCCTGCTCGACCCGCTCGCTGGCGGCCAGGAAGGAGGCCCGGTCGCTGCCGCCGCGATAGAGGTTCATGCTGGCCACCAGCTCGATGCTGTGGCGATCCCGATGTTCGCCATCGGCCACCACGTCGTAGTTGCCGTCGTTGTTCTCGTAGGTGCCGGTGCGGCCGCGCAGATCAAGGCGCGGCTGGAAGGCCGAGCGGGTCCCGCGCTGCTCGGCGCGGGAGGCCTCGATGTTCTCGATGGCGGCGTGGAACTCGGGATTGCCCTGGAAGGCCAGGTCGAGGGCCCGGCCGACATCCGCCGGCAGGCGCTCGTCCATCTCCGGTACCGGCGCCAGGGTCTCGGCCGGCAGGTCGCCGACGATGCGCTGGAAGCGCGCCGTCACGTCGTGCAGGTTGGAGGCCTCGGTCAGCAGGTTGGACTCGGCCAGCGCCAGACGACCGCTGATCTGCTCCAGGTCGACGCGGCGCCCCGCCCCCGACATCGCCCGCGCCTCGATCTGGTTGTAGACCCGCAGGTGCTCGCGGTAGTTGTCCTGGGCCAGGCGCACCAGTTCACGGCGGCGCTGCACGTCAAGGTAAGCGCGGGTCGCCTCGAGGGCCACCCCCTCGCTCGCCCCCAGCAGCTCGTAGTAGCGCACCAGCTCGGCGCGATCGAGGCGCTCGACCTCGCTGCTGGTGGCCAGGCCGTCCCAGAGCATCTGGGTGATGGTCAGCTCGGCGTAGCTGGTGTCGTAGCTGCCACGCTCATCGAGCTGGCGATCCTCCAGGCCAATGCCCGCCGCCATGTCGACGCTGGGCAGATAGTTGCCCCGCGCCACGCCGATGTCGTTACCGGCCGCCTGGAAGCCGTTCCAGGCCGCCATGACCTCGGGATTGGTCGAGATCGCCTGCTGCACGACCTGACGCAGGTCGGTGTTCCCCGGGGCCGCCAGGCCCTGGGGCAGCGACTGGGCGACCGCCGCGGCGATCGGCGCAAGCGCCAGGGATGCGCCCACGACGACGGAGCCTACGAGACGGCGGGCGTGGACGAGTGGCACGGGATCGGCGGTGAATTTCATGGGCATTCCCTTTCGAAGAGCAGCGGCGTGTCCGTGGAGCGGGCCGGTCTGCCGGGCGATGAGATGATGTTCCTGTCTCAGCGGCGTTGACCAGCCTGACGGCAGGACGACTGAAGCCTTTCGTCAGTCGCAGGTCTCAGCCACCCTCCTACCATCGATGTCAGCTGCCAGAGGCGTGAGCCGATCAAAGTCAGAAGAATGGGATAGGGACAGCGTCAAACGCTTCATGCCTTTGCATGATGTGTCCATTTGTAATCAATAGTAACTGAGTCGCGGAATTTGTCCACCTTTCGACTGAGCGGCGGGGAGGCATGCCATGGCCAGGCAGCAAGGGGCGGGCGCGAGCACAGGCGCTCTCGCGGCACGCACGGCGGCAAACGTGGTATCGTCTGCCCATCCCCGAAACGGCGTGGTTACACCAAGGAGAACGTCATGGCCTCATCGGAAATCCAGAAGACCCGCGTGATCAACGAACTGCGGGGCTTCATCAAGAAACTTCTGCAGGATCCGAAGATTCTCGAGCAGTCACTGGACATTACCCGGCGCCAGCTCACCGAACCGGGCGACGGCGACGTGATGGCACGGATCGCCAACGAGATCTCCGAGACGACCAGCGTGCACATCCCCGAGGATCCCACCGAGCACTCGGAAGCCGACCGGCTCTTCCTGGAGCTGCTCAAGGAAGTCGCCCGGGAGGAGCAGGCGCTCTACTGAGCCCTGTCGCCTGACGGTGTCTTCGTGATCGCGCCCGGCCCTCGTGCCGGGCGCGGCCGACAGGCACCCCGCACGAGACGACGCCGTGCGGGCGAAGCACGTCATTGGTAGAATGCCGGCCACATCGTCACTGCTGCTCCCTTCGAATGACCTATCTGCTCAAGCTCCACCCCGAAATCACCATCAAGTCCCGCTCCGTTCGTCAACACATGACTCGCTGCCTGGCCAGTAACGTGCGCAATACCCTGCGCCTGCTGGAATCCGGTGTGCGCGTGAAGGCCAGCTGGGACGCCCTGCGCGTCAGCTTCCCACAGACGCTGCCCCCCGAACGGGAACGCGAGCTGGAAGAGAGCCTGACGCGAATCCCCGGCATCCACGAGGTGCTGGCGACGCAGGAGGTCTCCTGCGGCTCCCTCGATGAGGCCGCCGAGTGGATCGTGCCCCACTGGGCGCCGGCGATCGCCGGGCGCCGGTTTCGCGTCCGCGCCAAGCGGCGCGGCGAGCATGCCTTCTCGTCGGTGGATCTGGAGCGCCACCTCGGCAGCGCCCTGCTGGCGGCCGAACCCTCGGCGCGGGTCGATCTGAAGCATCCCGAGGTGGTGGTGTCGGTGGAGCTGACCGGCCAGCGACTGCAGCTGATCCGCTCGCGCCGCCCCGGCCTCGGGGGCTACCCGCTGGGCGTGCAGGGCGAGGCCCTGGCGCTGGTCTCGGGGGGCTTCGATTCTCCGGTCGCCGCCTGGCGCATGCTGCGCCGCGGCATCAAGACGCACTATCTGTTCTTCAACCTGGGCGGGCCAGCCCACGAGGCGGGCGTCAAGGAGGTGACCCATCACCTCTGGCAACGCTACAGCGCCTCGCACAACGTCGACTTCACCTCGGTGCCCTTCGAGGGCGTGGTCGCCGAGATCCTGCGCAGCATTCCCGACGGCCTGATGGGCGTGATCCTCAAGCGCATGATGGTGCGCGTGGCCAGCCGCATCGCGGCCCGTGCGAACATCCCGATGCTGGTCACCGGCGACGCCATCGCCCAGGTCTCCAGCCAGACGCTCACCAACCTGGCGCTGATCGATGCCGCCAGCGAGCGGCCGATCCTGCGTCCGCTGGTCACCGAGGACAAGCAGGAGATCATCGACACGGCCCGCCGCATCGATACCGCCCGCTTCGCCGAGCAGATGCCGGAGTACTGCGGGGTCATCTCGCGGCGGCCCCACACCCGCGCCCCCACCGACAAGGTGCTGGCCGCCGAGGCCGCCTTCGACTTCTCGGTACTGGAGGCCGCCGTCGACGCCGCCACCGTGACCCGAGCCAATCGGCTGGGAGAGAAGCCGCGCGAGCCCGGCGAGGTAACCGTCGTCGATGATCCGGCGCGGCTCGCCGAGATGCCGGCGGTCAGCGTGATCGACATCCGACGGCCCGACGAATGCGAGGAAGCACCGCTGTCGCTTCCCGACGTGCCCTGCCTGGAGATCCCCTTCTACGAGCTCCAGGACCAGGCACAGCACCTGCCCGCCGACCGCGAGTACCTGCTCTACTGTGAGCAGGGCGTGATGAGTCGCATGCAGGCGCTGCACCTGGCCGACCGGGGGCTAGATCACTTCGGGGTCTATCGCCGCGCGGCGACGGGCTGAACCGCCATCCCCGACCGCGTGGCCGCGGTCGGGGATGGCGTTCGGGAAGGGCTCGTTAAGAGGGTTAGTGGGGATGCCTAAGATGGTCGACGAAGGCGCGCCAGCTCGCCGGCAGCGGTATCCAGCCGGCATCGACCATCTTCGGCAGCGCGACCAGCAGGCAGACCACCGCCAGTCCCACCGCCATCGCCCAGCCGCTGTCGATGGCAATCCCCTTCCCGGCCAGCACGTAGATCAGGGTCATCGGCGCCATGCCGAGTGCCGTCGCCACCAGGAAGCGGCCCGTGGTGAGGGCCGTGAGCCCCGACGCATAGCTGATCAGTGCGAAGGAGACGACGGGAATCAGCCGGGCCACGAGCACCATGCTGAAGAGGATGTGCTGCGGACACTCGGGAAACAGGGCGACATGTCCATGCAGGAGCCGCTCGATGACCGGCCGACCCACCAGCCGGGCGATCCAGAAGCTCAGGCCGGCGCCCGTCAGGGCCCCGGCCATGCTGAGCAGAAAGGCCAGCACGGGATCATAGATCATGCCCGCCGCCACGCTGACCACCATGGTGGGGATGGGGCCGACCACCACCGTGAGCGCCATCACGCCCGCCAGCATCGGCGGCCCCCAGGGCCCCAGTCTCAAGCCTAAGCGCTCCAGGCGAACGGGATCGATCCAGCCCGCCTGATAGACCCAGACCCCCAACGCCACCAGCCCCGCCAGCACCATCAGTGCCAGCAGCGCCTGCTTCCCATGCCGCGGCTCGATTCTCATAGTGCCTTCCCTTGCCCGTGGGTCAGACGTCGTGTGACGAACCTGGTCGCGTGCCGACACCGGCCATCGATCATGTCGCCATCCCCGTCGCCGGGTGTGCTCCCGCTCGCGTGAACCTCCAGGAATGTCAGCCTGGCAACCCGGTATCGGGAGTTGTCACGGGCCTTCTCCTTCAGTCTAGCCCGGTGCCATGGGCGCACGACAAAGGGCCCGGTGCGTCATGCACCGGGCCCGAACCCTCATGGGTCGATCGGCACGCCGATCTCAGTTACAGGGCACCACCTTGCGCTGGGTGCTCAGGGCCCAGAGCGTCTGGCCGTCAGGCGTCTCGCCCTGCTCACTCCAGGTCTCGGTGACCTTGACGCAGTATGAACCGAGGCTCTCGGTGGTCACCTGGGGATCGGCGGGACGCTCGTTGCCGATGCGCATGATGTCGGGATTCTCGCTGGTATAGTTCGGGGCGATGGCCCCGCCGGCGCAACCGGTGAGCAGCGCGAGAAAACCCATGACGGGCAGGATACGGCGAAATGCCATGGGAGATACCTCCGTGAAGAACGTTGGGGTCCACCGAAGGTGACGTCAGGCTGATGAGTCCGTCGGCAGGCCACTCCATCCACTGGGGCCCCGCCGTCGGAGAGGGGACTCTACCCGAGTCATCGAGCCGTGCCAAACGTCGCCCGCCGGCGACGACAAGCCAGGGCCCCGTCCCCAGCACGCGACACGACGGACGTCGACGGCTCCCGATGGCCGACCGCCGGGCGGGTGCAGCGGGGGATGAAGATGCTACAATCCCAGCCCTGATTTCACGGATATGTCGCATGGCAGCCTCGACTTCGCCCCGGCGTCGAGTCGGCCGCCATCTACCACGCTTACGGGAACCTCTGAGCCACCATGTCGAATACCGCCCCGCGCAAGATCCTGGTCACCAGCGCCCTGCCCTACGCCAACGGCGACATCCACCTGGGCCACCTGCTGGAGTACATCCAGACCGACATCTGGGTGCGCTTCCAGAAAAGCCGCGGCCATGAGTGCCACTACGTCTGCGCCGACGATGCGCATGGCACCGCGATCATGCTGCGGGCCGAGCAGGAAGGCATCACCTCGGAGGCGCTGATCGAGCGCGTCTCGCGCGCTCACCAGACCGATTTCTCCCGCTTCGGGGTGGCCTTCGACAACTATCACTCGACGCACTCCGTGGAGAACCGCCACTTCAGCGAGCTGATCTATACCCGGCTGCGCGACAAGGGGCACATCGCCACCCGCGACATCGAGCAGATGTACGACCCGGCCAAGGGGCTATTCCTGGCCGATCGCTTCATCAAGGGCACCTGCCCTAAGTGCAGAACCGAGGATCAGTACGGCGACAACTGCGAGGCGTGCGGAGCCACCTACACGCCGGCGGAGCTGATCGATCCGGTCTCGGCGATCTCCGGCGCCACCCCCGAGGTGAGAAGCTCCACCCACTACTTCTTCAAGCTGCCGGACTTTGCCGACTTCCTGAAGGCCTGGATCGACGACGATCACGTCCAGCCGCAGATCCGCAACAAGCTGATGGAGTGGTTCGAGTCTGGCTTCAACGAGTGGGACATCTCCCGCGACGCCCCCTACTTCGGTTTCGAGATCCCCGATGCGCCGGGCAAGTACTTCTACGTCTGGCTCGACGCGCCGATCGGTTACCTGGCGAGCTTCCAGAACCTCTGCGAACGCGAGGGACTGGACTTCGATACGTACTGGTCGCCCGGCTCCGACGCCGAGATCTATCACTTCATCGGCAAGGACATCGTCTACTTCCACGCATTGTTCTGGCCGGCCATGCTGCACGGGGCCGACTTCCGCACCCCCACAGCCGTGAACTGCCACGGGTTCGTGACGGTCAACGGCGCCAAGATGTCCAAATCCCGGGGCACCTTCATCAAGGCGGCCACCTACGCCGACCACCTGAACCCCGAGTACCTGCGCTACTACTTCGCCGCCAAGCTCACCTCGCGGGTCGACGACCTGGACCTCAACCTCGAGGACTTCGCCGCCAGGGTGAACAGCGACCTGGTCGGCAAGGTGGTCAACATCGCCAGCCGCTGCGCCGGCTTCGTCAAGAAGCTCGGCGGTGGCCAACTCGCCGCCCACTGCAGCGAGCCCGAGATGGTCGCGCGCTTCATCGCCGTCGGTGATGAGATCGCCGAGGAGTTCGAGGCACGCGAATTCGGCCGCGCCATGCGCCGCATCATGGAGCTGGCCGACGAGGCCAACACCTACATCGCCGAGGCCGAGCCGTGGGTACTGGCCAAGCAGGAGGGCCGCGAGCAGGAGGTGCTCGACATCTGTTCGGTGGGCATCAACCTGTTTCGCCAGCTGATGGTCTACCTGGCTCCGGTGGTGCCGGTGATGGCCGACCAGGCCCGCGACTTCCTCAAGCTCGAGAGCCTCGACTGGCACAGCCGCCACGCCCTGCTGGTGGATCACGAGATCGCCAAGTTCAAGCCGCTGATGACCCGCGTGGAGCGGGAGAAGATCGACGCCATGATGGCCGCGTCGAAGGAGGATCTGGTGGAAGAGCAGAAACTGAAGGAGGCCGCCAAGGGCCCCCTGGCCGAGGCGCCGATCGCCGACGAGATCGCCTTCGACGACTTCGCCAAGGTCGATCTGCGCATCGCCCGCATCGCCAAGGCCGAGTACGTCGAGAAGGCCGACAAGCTGCTCAAGCTGACCCTGGACCTGGGCGGCGAGAGCCGCACCGTGTTCGCCGGCATTCGCGCCGCCTACGCGCCCGAGGCCCTGGAGGGCCGCCTGACCGTGATGGTGGCCAACCTGGCCCCGCGCAAGATGCGCTTCGGCGTCTCCGAGGGCATGGTGCTCGCCTCCGGCAACGACGAGGGCATCTATCTGCTCAGCCCCGACTCCGGCGCCGAGCCGGGCCAGCGGGTCAGCTGAGCGACCGTGGCGACGCGAACCGCTGACGCCTCGCGGGCCGAGCTGATCGAGGCGGTCGACGCCCTGCTGCCCCAGACCCAGTGCGGCAAATGCGGCCAGCCCGGCTGTCGCCCCTACGCCGAGGCGATCGTCGACGGCGAGGCGATCAACCGCTGTCCGCCCGGTGGGGAGGCGACGGTGGACCGGCTGGCCAAGCTGACCGGCCGCGCGCGCCTGCCGCTCGCCGAACCGGCCCAGTCGCCGCTGGTGGCCTGGATCCGTGAGGACGAGTGCATCGGCTGCACCAAGTGCATCCAGGCCTGTCCGGTGGACGCCATCCTCGGCGCCTCGAAGCGGATGCACACGGTCATCGCCGACGAGTGCACCGGCTGCGAGCTCTGCGTGGCGCCCTGCCCCGTGGACTGCATCGACCTGCTGCCCCATCCCGCCTGGGAAGCCGCCAAGAACGATGCGGCGCGCGAGGCCTACCTGGCGCGCCGCGCCACGCTGGGCCGACGTCGCCATCGCGCCCGCGAGCAGCGCCTGGCCCGACAGGCGCGCGAGAAGCGCCTGGAGCGCCAGAAGCGGCTGATCCAACAGCGCCAGCGCTCGGCGGGCACGGCGGCGGCCGGCCCCACGCCGCATCGCCAGCGGCAGATGGCCGTCAAGGCGGCGGAGCAGGCGCTGCGCCGGGCCCGCCAGCAGCTGGCCCATGCCGAGCGCCAGGGCGACGCGGCCACCCAGGAGGCGGCACGCCACCAGGTCGACGCCGCCCAGCGGCTGCTCGACGATGCCCGCAGGACGCTGGAGCAACCCGCCGCGGCAGAATGACACCAGACACCTTCCCGCACCATCGCGTGGGGCTTATCCGGCAACTGCCGCCCCCCGCTCTTGCCAGGGACTGCCATGAACACCCAGAAACGCCACGAGATCTTCGCGCGGCTGCGCGAGCACAACCCCGAGCCGACCACCGAGCTTCACTGGTCTAGCCCCTTCGAGCTGCTCGCCGCGGTGCTGCTCTCGGCCCAGGCCACCGACGTGGGCGTCAACAAGGCCACGGCTCGGCTCTTCCCGGCGGCCAACACGCCCCAGGCGATCCTCGACCTGGGCCTCGACGGCCTGAAGGAGCACATCCGCACCATCGGCCTCTACAACACCAAGGCCGAGAACCTGATGAAGGCCTGCCGGATCCTGGTCGAGCAGCACGCGGGCGAGGTGCCGCGCACCCGCCAGGCCCTGGAGGCGCTGCCGGGCGTGGGGCGCAAGACCGCCAACGTGGTGCTCAACACCGCCTTCGGCGAGCCCACCATCGCCGTGGACACCCATATCTTCCGCGTCTCCAACCGCACCGGGATCGCCAAGGGCAAGGACGTGGTCGAGGTCGAGCAGAAGCTGCTGCGCCATGTGCCCAGAGAGTTTCGCCAGGATGCCCACCACTGGCTGATCCTGCACGGACGCTACACCTGTCTGGCCCGCAAGCCTCGCTGCGGCAGCTGCGTCATCGAGGATCTCTGCGAGTTCAAGGACAAGATCGACCTCTAGGGCATGGAGCGGCAGGTCACATCGACCGCCCACGCCGGAGGGAATCGATCGATGACGCGATTCTGCTGCCGATGTCCCTCGTCGATCTGACGTATGGCCTCCGGGTCACAGTCTGTAGACCCGGTCGCCGAAAGGGCACCGGGGAGCGGCGAGTACCGTACGGACGGCGCGGCGTCGAAGGCTGACGGCGCGGAAGTGAAGCTCGCCCTTGGACGAGCAACATCACGCGTGTCGATTGCGCGCGGTGGCGATCACTCGAGGGTATTGCCCTGCTCGATCACGCCGCTGCCGACGCTTTCGCCATTCTGGAACCACTCCAGCTGGTTACCGTCGATCTGGGCGCCATAGCAGCCGAAATCCGTGCCGGGATAGCAGACGCCCTCTTCGGTGATCTCGTAGGTACCACCGCCGGCGGCATCCACGTACGTGCCGTCCTCGGCGAAGTAGCTGGTATAGACGCCACCTCCCATCCCACCCTGGAAGGTATTGCCAACCAGCGCTGCGCGAAGCTCATCCGCACTAGAAGCGGCCATGGCGCCGGTTGTTCCCGCCCCCATGGTCACAAGGGCGGCAAGAAAGGCGGTGCGGGTCATCTTGGACAGAGTCATCAAGGCTCTCCTGATTGGATAACGTCTAGCGTTGTAAGGATACCGGCAGCGTCGGTTCAACGCTTTGGGCCGAACGCGCCGTCAGCCCTGGCCGGCCTGCGTCACAGGGTACCTGCCGCTTCGCGCACAGAGCTGACTTGGCACAAAGCTGACCTGGCAAAGACCGCAGCGAGAGCGGGCTTTTAACGTGCTTTTATCCATTTGATTTTACGAATAGACAAAAGCATCGTCCTGACTTCTCAGTCAGAATTCAAGTCGCCTGCGCGGCACCAAGGGGATCAAGCGCACCTGCAACACACCCTGCAACACCCGAAACGCTGTCCGGTCGCGCAGCCGCTTCTGAAAGCGATTCCTCGGTGTCTGGATCACCTTGCGCCGCTCGACATCGGCGAGGGGGCGCACGTGCGTTGCCCCGGAGAAGCGCTGTCGTATCGGGCCGTGAGCATGCTCGTTGATCTCACGCTGCCTGGCGCCGCAAAACGATCGATGGGGATGTGACTGGAGTAACCGGAACCCCAGCAAGCGTTTAGTGAGGCGCTCTGCTAGGGTGGGCGGCACCGCGAATGACGGACGACACGAGGCCTCTACCGCCATGGCGATGCTCAAGTATCTGTTACTTCCCCCGCTGGCCAATGGACTGCTGACGCTACTGGGGATGGCACTGTGGTCGCGGATGCGTCTGCTGGGAGGCCTGCTGGTGGTGCTGGGCCTGGGCGGGCTGCTGGTGCTCGCCACGCCGATGGCCAGCTATGCCCTGCGCCAGGGCCTCGAGCCAGCGGCGCTGGTCGGTCCGAGCCAGCTGCGCGAGGCCCAGGCCATCGTCATCCTGGGAGGCGGTCGCGACGTTGACGCCCCGGAGTTTGGCTGGGGCGACGCCCCGGCCAATGCCAGCTGGCGGCGGCTGGCCTATGGCGCCTACCTGCACCGTCAGACCGCGCTGCCGATCCTGGTCAGCGGCGGCCGAGGTCATGACGAACACAGCGCCGAGGCGAGCCTGATGGCCGCGGCGCTGCGCGAGGTGTTCGAGGTGCCGGTGCGATGGATGGAGGGGCGCAGCGGCGATACCGCGGAGAATGCCCGCTACACCGCCGAGATGCTCGGCGCGGACGGGATCGAGCACGTCGCGCTGGTCTCCCAGGCCTGGCACCTGCCCCGGGCGATGGCCGAGTTTGAACGGGCAGGGCTCGACGTGACGCCCGCTCCGACCGAGTTTGCAAGCCCGCCGACCGGCGGCACCGACGACTGGCTGCCCCGCGCCTACCATCTCCACCAGAGCACGCGCGCGCTGCATGAATGGCTGGGACGCGCCGAACTGGCCCTGCGCGAGCGACTGCTGCGCCGTGGCGAATGACCCCGCGCACTGCCCCCTGCTTTTGGCCCACTCTCCCCGACAAGAGACTCGACATGCTGGACCTTCTGCTTCCCCTGAGCCTGTCCGCCGTCTTCGGCACCGTGGTCGGCACGCTGTTCCGCCTCTCCCGCCTGCCGGGCCGCGAGCGCCCCCTGCGCTTCCCGCTGGTGGGCCTCACCGCCGGCATCACGGCCTTCTTCCTCCATCTGGTGCTGAACGCGGTGACCGGCGCGCCGGTCTGGCTGCTGCCGGTGCTGGTGATCCTGCAGGTCTGGCTGTGGCTGGGGCCGCTGGGGCCGAAGGTCGATGGGCCTCGGGACTGAACGGAACTGAGCTGAGCTGAGCGAAACGCCCTCATGGCGATATCACCACGACATCCGCCGCGGCGAGGCCGCGGCGGATGTCATGGGGCGCATGCGCCCCGTGGAGATGGCGCGTCGCGTCCCTACTCGGCCAGCGCCAGCGGGAGATCCTCGCCCCGGGTCCACTCGGCCATCGAACCGTCATAGAGGCGAACCTGATCGAAGCCCGCCACCTCGCTGAGCACGAACCAGTCGATGGCCGCCCAGTGACCGGTGTTGCAGAAGGCCACGGTGGGCACCTCGCGATCCAGCTCGGCGGCGTTGATGCGCGTGCCGAGCACCTCACTGTCCAGGTACCAGGCCTGCTGGCGCTGGGTCAGCAGGCGGTGGAAAGGCAGGTTGCGGGCGCCGGGAATGGTCCCGGGTGCCGTGGCCGCGGGCGACTGGGTCTCGCCGCGGAAGTAGTCCGCCGGCCGGGCGTCCACCAGCTGCGCCTGGGTCTCGCGGGCGGCCTGCACCTCCTCGGTGGTGGCGATCAGCGTCGTATCAAGCTCGCCCCGGAAGTCGGCGGCATCGGGGGGCGGGGTCGCGCCGCTGGCGACCTCCTGCTCCTGGGCCTGCCAGCCGGCGAAGCCGCCATCGAGGATCGCCACCTCATCGTGCCCCAGCACCTTGAAGGTCCAGTAGACCCGGGCGGCGCTGCCGAAATCGGTAGCGCCGGTGCCGGCGGGCACGATGACCACGGTATCGTCGTTATCGATGCCGAGCCCGCCGATCAGCGACTCGAGGCTCGACACCGAGGGCAGCAGGCCGGCGACGTCGTTTCGGGTCTCGCGCCAGCCGGCCTCGGTGTAGCTGCTATAGACACTGCCAGGGATGTGCGCGGCCTCGAAGCTGCCGCGATCACCGCCGTCGTCGATCCCCGACCGCACGTCGAGCACCACGAGATCCTCGCCACCGAGCCGCTCGGCGAGCCAGCCAGCCTCGACCAGCGGCTCGACATCGGCGGCAATCGCCGGGGACGTTGCCATCGCCAGGCCCAGCCCCATGAACACGGACTTGATCATATTCCCGACCTCTTTACTCGGATATAGATGAGCTCATTATCCGGGCATGATCGGCGACCACAATATGAACAAATAGAATGAATGATCAGAAGCTCCTGGAAAAAGGTCATAAGAGCGTTCACGGCAGCGAGAACTCTCCCACCGCCTCGACCGTGCGACGATAGGCGGGCCGCTCGCGACAGGCCGCCAGGAAGGCGCGCAGCCGCGGGTGGTCGGCCAGGCCGCCGCCGGCCTCCAGCGCCAGCAGCGGGAAGCTCATCTGGATATCCGCCGCGCTGAAGGCCTCCCCGGCGAACCAGGGCCCACGCTCGAGTTCGGCCTCCCAATAGTCGCTCAGCTGGCGGATCTGCGGCGCGAGGAACTGCTGTTCCACGCCCCGGGCGAACAGCCGGCCGATCGGCCTGGCCAGTGCCGGCACCGGCGGCCTGCCGAGGCTGGCAAATACCAGCCGCATCACCAGGGGCGGCATCGCCGAGCCCTCCGCATGGTGGAGCCAGAAGCGGTAGCGCTCGCGCGCCTCGCTGCCCGCCGGCGGCACCAGGGCGTCCTGCGCCTCGAAGCGCTCGACCAGGTACTCGAGGATCGCCCCCGACTCCGCCACCGCCCGGCCGCCTCGCGCCTCGTCGGTGATCACCGGCGACTTGCCCAGCGGATGCACCTCGCGCAGCGAGGCGGGGGCCAGCATCGTGCGCGCGTCGCGCCGGTAGGTGACGATCTCGTAGTCGACGGCCAGCTCCTCGAGCAGCCACACGACCCGCTGCGAGCGGGAGTTCTCCAGGTGATGAACCGTGATCATGCCAGTCTCCTTGGTGCCTGCCCCGGATGGCCGGGGTGATCCCCGCCACCCTAGCACGCCGCGCCGGGTCGTCTCCTGCCAAGGTCGTCTTTGCCAGCCTTCGGGCGGTCACTAAACTGATCGGTAACGCTGCATGAACGCAGGCATGCAAGACCGCACACGCCGAGCGGTCGCACGGCAGAGTCTTCACACATATCAAGGAGGGCACCATGGCCAAGGTGCTGGTGGTGGATGATGAACCCAACATCGTCCTGTCCCTGGAGTTCCTGATGCAGCAGGCCGGCTTCGAGGTGGACACCGCCGAGGACGGCGAGAGCGCCCTTTCGCGCATCGCCGAGGCAGCCCCCGACCTGCTGCTGCTCGACATCAGCCTGCCGGGCATCAGCGGATTCGATGTCCTCGAGCGCCTGCGCGCCGATCCGACCCACGCGCGGCTGCCGATCGTCATGCTCACCGCCCACGGCCGCGAGGTAGAGCGCGAGAAAGGCCTCGCCCTGGGCGCCGACGACTACGTCACCAAGCCCTTCTCGACCCAGGCGCTGGTCGAGAAGGTCAAGTCGCTGCTCGCCGAGGCCCCCTGATGGCCCGGCGCAGCAAGGGCCTGCCCCGTCGCCAGCGGCTGATCGGCCTGTGGCTGCTGCTCAGCGGCGTCAGCATCTTCGGCGGCACCGTCTTCGCCCTGTGGCTCGACGGTCTGGCCGGGCTCACCGGCATGGCGCGAGTCTGGCTGTGGCTCGGCTGCCTCTCCGGCGGCGGTACCATCTTCCTGGTCGGCCTGCTGCTCGAGCGTCAGCTGTTCACCCCGCTGCGCCACCTGCAGGTGCAGCTGGCTCGCCTGGTGGCCAAGCCCGATGCCCGCCAGGACTATCCGCCCGAGGGATGGCTCAAGGGCCTCGGCCCCGACCTGATGCGCGTTCGCGAGGCCTGGCGCGCAGACCGCGAGCGCCTGGCCACCGCCCATGCCGAGGGGGCACTCAGTGCGACCCGAGTGCGCCAGGAGCTCGAGACCCTGCTCCAGGTGCTCGATACGCCGCTGCTGCTCTGCGATCACCATCGTCGGCTGCTGCTCTTCAACCAGGCCGCCGAGACGCTCTTCGAGGGCCACCCGGGCCTTGGGCTCGGCAAGCGGCTCGACGCCCTGCTGCCGATCGCGAGCCTCGAGGGCGCCTTGGGCGAGCTGCCCGACGACGGGGCGCCCCGGGAGATCCTGGTGCCCTGCGACGAGCGCTGGCTGCACGCGGTGCTGCGCCGCGTTCCCCATAGCCATCAGGAGACCCTGCTGACCCTCACCGACACCACCGCGGCTTGGTCCAGCGAGATGGGCGCCCGCGCCGAGCTGGCCGAGATGCTGCCGCCCCTGCGCCGCCACAGCGCGAGCCTGTGCAGCGCCGCCGACGCCCTGATCGGCGTGCGCACGGCCACACCGACCGGCGAGCTGGGCCAGCGGCTGGAGGCGGTGATCGACGAGGAGGGCCGGGCGCTGGCGCAGCAGCTCGAGCAGATGGGCCGGGTGATGGAGGAGATGCACCGCCAGGGCGAGCGGCTGGTCGACCTGTGGTCCAACGACCTCTGGGCGTCGCTCGCCGCCCGCCACGGCAGGAACGGCGTCACGATCATGCCCATCGGCATGCCCGCCTGGCTCAAGGCCGATGCCCCGGCGCTGCTGGCGCTGCTCGACTCGCTGCTGCCACGGCTGGCGAGCCACGCGGGTCGGGAGGAGCTCGAGGGCGAGGTGTGCCTGGGCAACCGGCGGGTCTACCTGGACCTGGTCTGGCGAGGTGGGGTGCTCGGCGAGTCCCAGCTCGAGGCGTGGCTCGGCGAGCGACTGGACGCCCTGCCCTTCGCGCCCCGCGTCGCCGACGTGCTGCGCCAGCACGGCAGCGACGCCTGGAGCCTGGCCGACGACGACGGCCTGCATGCCCGGCTGCGCCTGCCGCTGCCGGCGGCTGACCGGGTCGCCCCGCCGCGCCCGCGCACCCCGCCGCGCCCGGAGTTCCACGACTTCGGCATCGCCGAGATGCCCCCGCCGGACGCCGAGCTGGCGGCACGCCCCCTGCGCACCCTCGACGTGGTCGCCTTCGACACCGAGACCACCGGCCTGGAGCTGCGCCGGGGCGACACCGTGGTGAGCATCGGGGCCTGTCGCATCGTGAATGCCCGGCTGCTGGCCGACGACGTCTTCGACCTGCGCGTCGATCCCGAGCGCCCCATCCCCCCGGCCAGCACCGCCATCCACGGCATCACCGACGACGACGTCGCCGGCGCCCCGCCGCTCTCCGTGGCCCTGCCGCGCTTTCGCGACTACATCGGTGAGGCGGTGATCCTCGCCCACAACGCGGCCTTCGACCTGCTGGCCATCCAGCCGCCCGGGGGCGGCGTCAGCTTCGACATTCCGGTGCTCGACACCCTGCTGCTGTCCCGCGCGCTGGACGAGAGCCTCGACGGTCACGACCTGGACAGCCTGGCCGACCGCTACGACCTGAGCTTCCCGCCCGGCACCCGCCACACCGCCCTGGGCGATGCGCGGGTCACAGCGGAGCTGTGGCTCGCGCTGCTGCCGCGCCTGGAGGCCAGGGGCATCGAGACCCTGGAGCAGGTGCTGGCCCTCCAGGCCAGTGCCCTCGACCGGGAGGACGCCTACGCCTCGTGAACACGCCTCGCCGCAAAGAGCGCCTGATCGCCCTGATCGTGCTGGCGGCGCTGCTCTTCTCGCCGCCGCTGGTGCTGATCGCCGCCTCCTCGGCGGGCGGCGTGAGCCGGCTGGTGCCCTACGTCTTCCTCGCCTGGGGTGCGGTGATCGGCCTGATGGCCTGGCTGATGGAGCGTCGCGATGAGGAGGGACGGGATGCGGAGTGACGGGCGATGACCGGCGGCCCCATGGTGGTGGTGCTCGCCTTCGGCTACCTGGCGCTGCTCTTCGTCATCGCCGCCTGGGGCGATCGCCGCGCCGCCCAGGGTCGTTCGCTGATCGGCTCCCCCACGGTCTACGCGCTCTCCATCGCCGTCTACTGCACCGCCTGGACCTTCTACGGCAGCGTCGGGCGTGCGGCCCAGTTCGGCCCCAGCTTCCTGCTGATCTACCTGGGTCCGACACTGGCTATGCTGATGGCGCCCTTCGTGATCGGCAAGATGGTGCGCATCGCCCGCGCCCAGCGCCTCACCTCCATCGCCGACTTCATCAGCGCCCGCTACGGCAAGAGTTCGAGCCTCGGGGCGCTGGTCGCGCTGATCGCCCTGATCGGCATCACCCCCTACATCGCCCTGCAGCTCAAGGCGATCACCGTCAGCCATGCCGTGCTGGTCAACTACCCCCAGGCCGCCGACCTGCCGCTGGCCGACGAGCGCTTCTGGAGCGACCGGTCGTTCTGGGTCGCGCTGGTGCTGGCGGTCTTCATCATCCTCTTCGGCACCCGCCACCTGGACGCCAGCGAGCGCCACGAGGGCATGGTCGCCGCCATCGCCTTCGAGTCGCTGGTCAAGCTCGCGGCCTTCCTCGCGGTGGGGATCTTCACCGTCTTCGTGCTCTTCAATGGGCCCACCGACCTCTTCGCCCAGGCGGGCGAACGCGCCGAGCTCACCCGGCTGCTGGGCCTGGAATCGGTGCCCGGCGGGGCGCTGGGCTGGGTAGGCATGCTGGTGCTGGCCTTTCTCGCCTTCCTCACCCTGCCCCGCCAGTTCCAGGTGCTGGTGGTCGAGAACGTCGACGAGCGCCATATCAAGCGCGCCAGCTGGCTCTTCCCGCTCTACCTGCTGGTGATCAATCTGTTCGTGATCCCCATCGCCCTGGCCGGGCTGCTGCTGGACGGCGGCGACCCCGACAGCTTCGTGCTGACCCTGCCGCTCTCCGCCGGGCTCGAGGCCCTGCCGCTGCTGGTCTTCATCGGCGGTCTCTCGGCCGCCACCGGCATGATGATCGTCGAGACCATCGCCCTGTCGACCATGGTCAGCAACCAGCTGGTGATGCCGCTGCTGCTGCGCTCCAGGCGCCTGCACCTGAGCACCCGGGGGGAGCTCGCCGGCTGGCTGCTGGGCATCCGCCGCGTCAGCATCCTTGGCATACTGCTGCTCGGCTACCTCTATCATGCACTGATCGGCGAGACCTACAGCCTGGTGACCATCGGCCTGGTCTCCTTCGCTGCGGCGAGCCAGTTCGCCCCGGCGCTGCTGATCGGCCTCTACTGGCGCGGCGCCCGCCGTCGCGGCGCGGCGCTGGGCATGGGCGCGGGCTTTGTGGTCTGGGCCTGGACCCTGCTGATCCCGGGCTTCGCCCAGTCCGGCTGGCTGGACTCGGGCTTTCTCGCCACCGGTCCCTGGGGCATCGCCTGGCTGCGCCCCTATGCGCTGTTCGGACTCGAGGGCTGGGACATCTACACCCACTCGCTGCTCTGGAGCCTCGTCGCCAACGTCGGCCTGCTGGTGGGCGTGTCGCTCTTCACCCGCCCCTCGGCCCTGGAGCAGACCCAGGCGGCGCTGTTCACCGAGACCATGCCCCAGGGCCTGGTGCCGGCCTCGCTGTGGCAGGGTCAGACCACCCGCGGCGAGCTGCGCGCCCTGCTCGACCGCTACCTGGGCGAGGCCGCCAGCCGGCGGGTCTTCGCCGCTCATCCCGGCGAGGCCGATGAGGCCGATGACGACCAGCCGGCCCCCGCGGCGCTGACGCTGCGGGCCGAGCAGGCCCTGGCCGGGTCGCTGGGCAGCGCCTCGGCCCGGGTGCTGATCGACTCGGTGGCGCGCGGCGAGGCGCCGGACCTGGAAGCGATCCTGCGGATCCTCGACACAACCTCCGAGACCCTCGAGATGAACCGCCGCCTCGAGCAGCAGTCCCGCGAGCTGGCCCGCGCCAGCGAGGAGCTGCGCGCGGCCAATGCGCGGCTGCGCGAGCTCGACCGCCTCAAGGACGAGTTCGTGGCCATGGTCAGTCACGAGCTGCGCACGCCGCTCACCTCGATCCGCGCCTTCGCCGAGATCCTGCGCGACAACCGGGCGCTGCCCGACGAGAAGCGCGAGCACTTCCTCGACGTGGTGGTGCGCGAGAGCCAGCGCCTGTCGCGGCTGATCGAGGAGATCCTCGACCTGGCACGGCTCGAGAGCGGCCGCCTGACCCTGTCGCCGACCCGCCTCGACCTGGTGGCGCTGACCCGCCAGAGCGTCGAGGCGGTGCAGCGGCTCCAGGAGGAGCGCGGGGTCACCCTCGAGGTGGCGATCGAACCCGAGGCCGCCTGGGTGGTCGGCGATGCCGACCGCCTCGAGCAGGTGATCATCAATCTGCTCGACAACGCCGGCAAGTTCGCCGCCGACGACGATCCCCGGGTGCTGCTGCGCCTGGCGCGCCACAAGAATCACTATCGCCTCGCCGTCGAGGACAACGGCCCCGGCATCGCCCCCGACGAGCGCGAGCGGGTCTTCGAGAAGTTCCACCAGATCCAGCACCAGGAGAGCGGCGAGACGCGCGGACGCCCGCGCGGCAGCGGGCTCGGCCTACCCATCAGCCGCGGCATCGTCGCCCACCTGGGCGGGCGACTGTGGATCGAGGAGGCAAGCCGGCTGGGCGGCGCCTGCCTGGTGATGGAGCTCCCCGAGGCGCCGGCCGAGGACCCCTCACTTCGTGAAGAGGCAGGTGAAGCGCCCGGTGAAAAGCTCGGTGTAACGCCCGGAGAAAATCTTAAAGGGAAGCCCGACGAGAGGCCCCGGCGGGACTCCGCCGAAGCGCACCAGGACTCGGCCGGCGAGCGCGACGGGGAGTGAACCGGCGACTCAGCCCGCCCGTCGGGCGCGACGCAGCAGCGCGCGGATCTCGCGCAGATCGTGTCGCAGCAGCAGGCGCTGATCCTCACGCAACCGGGTGGTATCCACCCAGCCATCCGGCGTGCGCCCCTCGGCCAGCGCCAGGCGCTGCTCCGCCAGGATCAGTCCCTGCAGCCGCTCGAGTGCGGCGATCAGCGCCTCGGCCTGCTCGGCGGCGAGCGCCTCGCACATCACCAACGCGACCAGGCGCGCGCGGGTATCCGGCGGGCGAACGCCGTGGCGAAGCGCCAGCAGGCGCACCGCGCCGACCAGCGGCAGCACGCCCTGGCGCTTGAGGTTGATGGCGCGCTCGTGGGGCGCGTCCTCGGCGTCGCCGTGCAGCCGGCCGAGACGGTCCAGGGCCACCGGCAGCTCGTCGAGCAGGCTGGCCATCTCGTCGAGGAACAGGTGCGCGGCGGTCAGGCGATTGGCCACCTGCTCGGCCAGCCCCTCGGCCAGCGCCGGCTCACCGAAGAGCGGACGGAAATCGAGCAGGATGTTGGCCTGCTGTACGCGCTTGATGCGCCGCTCCGCCGTCCAGATCTCGAGCTGCGCCCGCCACTCCGAGAGCCGCTTGCGCCACATCGGAAAGCGCGCCATGACGTGCCCCTGGCAGAGCGGAATGCCCGCCGCATCGAGGCGCGCGGTGAAGCGCTCGCCCAGCGACTGAAAGTAGCCGTCGATCTCGGTATGCCGCGCATCCGGGTAGTCGGCGATGATCATGGCGTTGTCCTGATCCGGCGCCAGCAGGCTCTCGTGACGTGCGCCCGAGCCCAGCACCAGCACGCAGAAGGCCGCCGGCGGCGCCCCCCAGCCCTGCGCCCGCATCTCGGAAAGCGAGAGCTCGATGGCGCGCCGATAGAGCCCGTCGTTGTGGTCGCTGATCAGCTGACTAATGCGCCCGGCGGGCAGGTCGAGGCGCTCGAGTGCCGTCACGAGCTCACCCTGCCAGGCATGGGCCGCGGCGAGGTCGGGATGCGGGCCGAGGCGCTCGAGGGCGGCGCGCAGCGGATCCAGCAGCGCGGGCCAGGTCGCGGGGTCGGGGTGTGCCTCGTCGGCGAACAGCGCCCGCCAGGACGAGGAACGGTGCAACAGGCGCATGGACTCTCCGTGTCATGTCACGAATCGGCAGTGCCTCGAGTCTAACGAGCGCATTGGTTCGCCACACTTGGGCGAAAGGCCAAGGCGATGGGGGCAGGCAGCCGATGACAGGAAAGCGATGATGGGGAGGCGATGATGGGGAGGCGATGGCCGTGGGGGCCAGGACAGCAGAGGGCGGTTAAGGAAGGCGTTTAACAACGGCTTTCAGCAGGGACTTTCAAAGAGGGCGTTCAAGAAGAGAAAGACGCGCCCCACCGGCGGGGGCGTCGTCGGAGTGGCACCGCGGGCGCCGCTCAGCGCGGCGAGAACATGTCGTCGCCGACCTCGTCGATGAAGCGCTCGGCCTTGCGGACCATCAGGGCGTCGCAGGCCTCGCGCCCGGGCACCATGTCGGAGCGCTCGAAGCGGTGCTCGAGCATCTCGCCGGCCTGCCCTTCGCTCGAGGGCACCGGCCGGCGGATCCAGCCGCTGACGCGATACTGCCCCCCCTGGTCGGCGGGCTCGGAGACGATCAGATAGCCCTTGTATTCGACCGGCTCGGCGGCGGGCGCGCCCTTCGGCTCGCCCTCGTTGCCACCGAACAGGCCGGACAGCAGCTTCTTCAGCATGGAACCTCCTGAAAGCAAGACGCCGGCACGAGGCCGGCGTCGGGGTGGCTCAATCCTGACGGCGACCCTTGCCGGCGGCGATACGCAGGCGCAAGGCGTTGAGCTTGATGAAGCCCTCGGCATCCTTCTGGTCGTAGGCGCCGGCATCGTCTTCGAAGGTGGCGATGGACTCGTCGAAGAGCGAGGCGTCGGACTTGCGACCGGCGACGATGGCGCTGCCCTTGTAGAGCTTCATGCGCACCACGCCGGAGACGTTCTTCTGGGTCTCGTCGATGGCGGCCTGCAGCATGCGACGCTCCGGGCTCCACCAGTAGCCGTTGTAGATCACCTCGGCGTACTTGGGCATCAGCTCGTCCTTGAGGTGCGCCTCCTCGCGGTCCAGCGTCAGCGACTCGATGGCGCGGTGGGCGCGCAGCATGATGCTGCCCCCCGGGGTCTCGTAGCAGCCGCGCGACTTCATGCCCACGTAGCGGTTCTCGACGATGTCGAGGCGGCCGATGCCGTTGTCGCCGCCCATCTTGTTGAGCTTCTCGAGCACTTCATGGGGCTTCATCGGCACGCCGTCGATGGCCACGATGTCGCCGTGCTCGAAGGTCAGCTCGACGTAGGTGGGCTGATCGGGCGCGGCCTCCGGCGAGACGCTCCAGCGCCACATGTCCTCCTCGGCCTCGGCCCAGGGATCCTCGAGGATGCCGCCCTCGTAGGAGATGTGCAGCAGGTTGGCGTCCATGGAGTACGGCGACTTCTTCTTCTTGGAAGAGAAGTCCACCGGGATGTCGTGCTGATCGCAGTAGGCCATCAGCTTCTCGCGGGAGTTAAGGTCCCACTCGCGCCACGGGGCGATCACCTTGACGCCCGGCTTCAGCGCGTAGGCGCCGAGCTCGAAGCGGACCTGGTCGTTGCCCTTGCCGGTGGCGCCGTGGGAGATGGCGTCGGCGCCGGTCTGGTTGGCGATCTCGATCAGGCGACGGGCGATCAGCGGGCGTGCGATGGAGGTGCCGAGCAGGTACTCGCCCTCGTAGATGGTGTTGGCGCGGAACATCGGATAGACGTAATCACGCACGAACTCCTCGCGCAGATCCTCGATGTAGATCTCCTTGACGCCCAGGGCCTCGGCCTTGGCGCGCGCGGGTTCGACTTCCTCGCCCTGGCCGATGTCCGCGGTGAAGGTCACGACCTCACAGTCATAGGTTTCCTGCAACCACTTGACGATGACGGACGTGTCCAGGCCGCCGGAATAGGCGAGCACGACCTTCTTGACATCGGACATGCTGAGGCTCCTTTTGGCTAACGATCATGAAAGGGAGCGATTATAGCGCGACGAGCCTCCAGCGAACACCGGCGACGGGACGCGCTGCGGCCAAGCTGGTAGACTGCCGCGGTTTAGAGAAACGATGCCCCAGACAAGGAGAGGTGCATGAGCGAGGCGATGGCCCGCGAACTCATGGCGCAGCGGTTCCGCAGCTTCCTGCCCGTGGTGGTGGACCTGGAGACCGGCGGCTTCAACGCGCAAGGCGATGCGATCCTGGAGATCGCCGCGGTAACCCTGACCATGGACCCGGAAGGCAACCTGCTGCCCGATGCCACCTATGCCTACCATGTCACGCCCTTCGCCGGGGCCAACGTGGAACAGTCGGCCCTGGACTTCACCGGCATCCGCCTCGATGACCCGCTGCGCCAGCAGGTCGCGGTCAGCGAAGCCGAGGCGCTGGGCGAGATCTTCCGCCCGGTGCGCAAGGCCATCAAGTCCCACGGCTGCACCCGCGCCGTGCTGGTCGGCCACAACGCGGCCTTCGATCACGGCTTTTTGAACGCGGCAGTGGCGCGCTGCGGCATCAAGCGCAACCCCTTCCATCCCTTCTCGAGCTTCGATACCGCCTCGTTGGCCGGCCTGGTCTACGGCCAGACCGTACTGGCCCGCGCCTGCCGCGCCGCCGGCATCGAGTTCGACAACAGCGCCGCCCACTCGGCCCGCTACGATACCGAGCGCACCGCCGAGCTGTTCTGCGCCATGGTCAATCGCTACAAGGACCTGGGCGGCTGGGACCTGGCACAGCGCGAGCAGGGCATGGAAGAGGCCTGAGGCCGGCCGCCGCATTCGGCTAAGCGCATGAAAAACCCCCGCCGGTACGCCGACGGGGGTTTTTCATGGGCGGCGGTGGTGTCGCCGGCTCTCAGGCCTGAGCGTCGCCCTCGCCTTCCTGGGCGCGCGCGGCCGCGGCCTTGACCAGCGTCTCCAGCTCGCCGGACTGGTGCATCTCGGCGACGATGTCGCAGCCGCCGACCAGCTCGCCCTCGACCCACAGCTGCGGGAAGGTCGGCCAGTTGGCGACCTTGGGCAGCTCGGCGCGGATGTCCGGGTTGTCCAGCACGTTGACGAAGGCAAAGCGCTCGCCGCAGGCCATCAGGGCCTGGACGGTCTGTGCGGAGAAACCGCACTGCGGCAGCTGGGGCGTGCCCTTCATGTAGATCAGGATGGGGTTCTCGCCGATCTGGCGCTGAATGTTCTCGACGGTAGTGCTCATGACGTCTCCCTTACTCGTTTACTGGACTCGTGTGCCGGGGACCCGGTGGGGTTCGGGCAATACCCGAGCGCGCGGGTCGGCCTTGTGGATGAGGGTCATTCTACTGATGCCGGGCGCGTTGCGCATCCCCCGTGGGCTGGCTAGGATGGTCGTTTTTCCCCGTGGAGCGACCCCATGGCCATCCGCCATTTTCTCACCCTGCTTGACCTCAGTCCGGACGAGCTGCGCTACCTGATCCAGCGCGCCATCTCGATCAAGAACGGCCTGAAGACCCACGGGCCCACCTATACCCCGTTCGCCAATCGAACCCTGGCGATGATCTTCGAGAAATCCTCGACGCGCACCCGGGTCTCCTTCGAGACCGCCATGGCGCAGTTCGGCGGCCACGCGCTGTTCCTGTCGTCGCGCGACACCCAGCTCGGCCGCGGCGAGCCGATCGGCGACACCGCCCGCGTGCTCTCGGAGATGGTCGACGCGGTGATGATCCGCACCTTCTCCCACCAGGGGCTTGCAGACTTCGCCTCGGCAAGCGCGGTGCCGGTCATCAACGCCCTAACCGACGACTACCACCCCTGCCAGCTGCTCGCCGACGTGATGACCTGGACAGAGCTGCGCGGCAGCGTCAAGGATCGCACCGCCGTGTGGATCGGCGATGGCAACAACATGTGCCACTCCTGGATCAACGCCGCCCGCCAGTTCGACTTCCGGCTGCGCATCTGCTGTCCCGAGGGCTACGAGCCGCGCCAGGACATCCTCGATGCCGCCGGCGACCGGGTGAGCATCGTGCGCGACCCCAGGGAAGCCGTCGCCCAGGCCGACCTGATCACCACCGACGTCTGGGCCTCCATGGGCCAGGAAGAGGAGCAGGCCAAGCGCGAGGCGGACTTCGCCGGCCTGCAGGTCACCGAGGAGCTGCTCGATCGGGCCCGGGAAGACGCTCTCTTCCTGCATTGCCTGCCCGCCCACCGCGGCGAGGAGATCAGCGACACCCTGCTCGACGACCCGCGCGCCGTGGTCTGGCAGGAGGCGGGCAACCGCCTGCACGCCCAGAAGGCGCTGCTCGAGTTCCTGCTGCTGGGACGCGTGGAGAGCTGACGAAGGACGCGACGAGGGTCGTCTTATACCTTGGTATGACATCGACCTTCGTCGCATGTATAATGCGCCGCAGCAATCCCGCTCAGGAGATGCGGCAGCATGAATCATTCCCACCCCAGCCCCAGCGGCATGCAGCGCAGCCTGCGCCAGTGCCTCTCCCACATGGCCGCCATGCTCTATCGCCACGGCCATGTGCTCGAGACGGTCACCATCAGCCATCGCGGCCTCGATCGCCGGGCCCTGAAGACCCTGGATGCGGCCACCAGCGACTGGGCGCCCTGCCAGACGATCCTCGAGAACAGCCAGGCCGCCACCTGGAACGACCAGCAGCGCCTGGTACTCACCGGCCTCGGCCGCGAGCTGCTGTTCGACATGTTCGGCGAAGGGGCCGCCGACTGCGCCTGAGCCCGATGCCGGGCTAGCGTATCGAGACCAGCCTCGAGACCAGACCTGAAGACCAAGCCCTTAAGACCAGGCCCAGAAAAATGCCCGGGCGCGCACGTGATTGCGCGCCCGGGCATTTTTGGTTAGGTTGTGACGACTTGTCGGGGAGCCCCGGTACGCTCATGGAGACGTGCACGGGGGCTGAGATCGGTACGGCCGAACCCGTTGAACCTGATCAGGTTGATGCCTGCGGAGGGAACAAGCTGTCGTATCGTCTAGCAGCTAGCAGCCCCCTTTCGTCATCCAGCCTGTTCCTCCACGTCTTCTGCTGGATGGACAACGCCATGACACACCCCACCGAGAGTACCATCGCCGTGGCCGGCGCCGGCCTGCTGGGCCGCCTGGTCGCCTGGCAACTCCTTCGCGACGGCCATGCCGTCACCCTCTATGACGCCGGCGACCTGGAACAGCCCGCCGCGGCCGCCTGGACGGCGGCCGGCATGGTCGCGCCGCTGTGCGAGACGGCGGTCTCCGAGCGCAGCGTCTATGAGATGGGTCAGTTCGCCCTGGCCCAGTGGCCGCGCTGGCTTGAGGCGCTCGACGCTACCGCCCTGTGGCACCATCAGGGCAGCCTGATGGTGGCCCACGCCCAGGACATGGGGGAACTCACCCAGTTCCGCCGCGACCTCACCCACGTGCTCGGCGACGAGCCGGCCTGCCAGGCGCTGGACGACGCCGAGATCCACCGGCTGGAGCCCGACCTGGCGGCGGGCTTCCGCCAGGGCCTCTACCTGCCGGACGAGGCCCACCTGGACAACCGCGCCCTGCTCGAGCGGCTGCTGGCCGAGATCCGCCGCCTGGGCGGCACCTGCCACGCCCACTGCCCGGTGGACACCTTCCCCGGGGAGATCGAGACCCGCGACGGCCGGCGCGCCTTCGACCTGGTCGTCGACTGTCGCGGCACCGGCGCCCGCCAGCACCACGCCAGCCTGCGCGGCGTGCGCGGCGAGACGCTGCACGTGCAGACCGCGGAGATTCGGCTCTCGCGCCCGGTGCGCCTGATGCATCCGCGCTACCAGCTCTATGTGGTCCCCAAGCCCGACCAGCGCTTCGTCATCGGCGCCACCCAGATCGAGAGCGAGGACCGCTCTCCCGTCTCGCTGCAGTCCTCCCTGGAGCTGGGCAGCGCCCTCTACACCCTGTCGCCGGCCTTCGCCGAGGCACGCATCCTGGAACAGGGGGTCAACCTGCGCCCCGCCTTCCGGGACAACCTTCCCCATGTCACCCAGCGTGACGGCCTGATCACCGCCAACGGCCTGTTCCGCCACGGCTACCTGCTGGCACCGGCGGTGGCCTGCCACCTGCTGGCCACCATCCGCGGCCGGGGCGAGACGCCCTTCGCCGAGACCCTGACGGGACATCCCCCCCAGGAGAGCGCTGCATGAACGAGATCACCCTGAGCCTCAACGACGAGGCCACCCGCCTGCCGGCCGACACGGCGCTGGCGGACGCCCTGGACGCCTGGCACTACACGGAGCGTCGCGTCGCCGTGGCGATCAACGGCGAGTTCGTGCCCCGCTCGGCCTACCCCGAGCGGGTCCTTAGGGACCGCGATCGCATCGATATCGTGGCCCCGGTGGGAGGCGGCTGATGAACGTATCACACGACGACATCCTGACTCTCTACGGCGAGACCTTCTCCAGCCGCTTCCTGCTGGGCACGGCCCTCTACTCGTCGCCCGCGGTGATGCAGGAGTCCATTCAGGCCGCCGGCTGCGACATGGTGACCCTGGGGCTGCGCCGCCAGAATCCCGCCGAGGGCGACGGCGACGCCTTCTGGCAGATCCTGCGCGACAGCGGCTGCCGGCTGCTGCCCAACACCGCCGGCTGCCGC
This sequence comes from Halomonas pelophila, assembly GCF_040196315.1. Lineage (NCBI taxonomy): Bacteria > Pseudomonadati > Pseudomonadota > Gammaproteobacteria > Oceanospirillales > Halomonadaceae > Halomonas > Halomonas pelophila. The sequence goes on along the minus strand of NZ_JBEGCI010000010.1, from coordinate 81,264 downwards.
TCGGCCCGGGAGGCCATCACCCTGGCCCAGATGTCCCGGGAGATGTTCGACACGCCCTGGATCAAGGTCGAGGTGATCGGCGACGACTACAACCTGCAGCCGGACCCCTTCGGCCTGCTGGAGGCCTGCCGGACGCTGATCGACGACGGCTTCAAGGTGCTGCCCTACTGCACCGACGACCTGGTGCTCTGCCAGCGCCTGCGCGACGCGGGCTGCCAGGCGCTGATGCCCTGGGGCGCGCCCATCGGCACCGGCCGCGGCCTGATGAATCGCTACGCCCTGCAGACACTTCGCCAGCGCCTCGACGTGCCGCTGATCATCGACGCCGGCCTCGGCGCCCCCTCCCAGGCCGCCGAGGCCATGGAGATGGGCTTCGACGGGGTGCTGCTCAACACCGCCGTGGCCAAGGCCCACCGGCCGGCGCTGATGGCCGAGGCCTTCGCCGAGGCGATCGCTGCCGGGCGCAAGGCGTATCGCGCCGGACTGATGCAGCAGCGCCAGACCGCCAGCCCCAGCACGCCGACGGTGGGGCAGCCGTTCTGGCATAGCGGCGGCTGACGGGCAGCGCCGCAGCCACCGACGAACCGACCCGCGCAGCGGCCGAAAGGGATGACGCCGGGTCGGGGAAGTCTGCTATCGTCGGGTCGAATCGACAGCGACGACAGGAGGCACCCCGTGAGCAGCGAACGCGTTCCCCAGACCATGGCGGCCATGCTGCTGACCGGGCATGGCGACGTCGACCGCCTGGCCTATCGCATCGACGTGCCCGTGCCGGCCCCGGCCCGCGGCGAGGTGCTGGTGAAGGTCACGGCGACGGCCAAGAACAACACCGACCGCAAGGCCCGCGAGGGCCTCTACCCCACCAAGGACAAGGGCGAGGTGACCTCCTTCGCCATGGGCGGCTCGCCGACCCTGACCTTCCCGCGCATCCAGGGGGCCGACGTGGCCGGGCGCGTCGTCGCCGTGGGCGGGGGCGTGCCGGCCTCGCGCATCGGCGAGCGCGGCCTGCTCGACTTCAACCTCTACCCCGATGAGCGCCGCGATCTCAACCTGATGCCGGACTACTACGGCCACGGCGCCGACGGCGGCTTCGCCGAGTACATCGCCGTGCCGGCAGACCAGTTTCACCACGTGCCCAACCCCGAGCTCGCCGATGCCGAGCTCGCCGCGATGGGCATGTGCTCCTACCAGACCGCCTACCACATGATGACCTCGGCGCGCGTCGCCGCCGGCGAGCGGGTGCTGGTCACCGGCGCCAGCGGCGGCGTGGGCACGGCACTGATCCAGCTATGTCGGATCGTCGGCGCCATCCCCTACGCGGTGAGCCAGCCGAGCAAGGCCGACGCCCTGCGGGCACTCGGCGCCGAGGCGGTCATCGATCGCGGCGACCTACCGCGCTTCGTCGAGCGCGTCCTCGAGGCCACCGACGGCGCCCCCATCGATGCGGTGATGGATCTGGTGGGCGGCGAGATGACCGACCGCTTCATCGACACCATGATCGTCGACATGGCCAGGCGCAGCACCTATCCGCGACTCTCCATCGCCGGCGCCAGCGGCGGCAACGTGAGCGAGCTGATGTGGACGCGTATCTATCTCTATCAGGTCCAGATCTTCGGCGTCTCCCACGGCACCCGCGAGGAGGCCGAGCAGCTGGTGGCCTGGATACGCTCGGGTGAACTCCGACCGGTGCTGCACGCCGCCTTCCGGCTCTCCGAACTCCATGAGGCCGAGCGTTACTTCGTCAACCGCGGCAGCGGCTACCTGGGCAAGATCGTGATCGTGCCGGATGCCGAATGGACCGAACATGGCGCGCCTTTCGCGCTCGAGGAACCCGCATGAGCCAGCCCCTGACCCTGCAACTGATCGACACCCACGCCGGCGGCGACGTCAGCCGCATCGTCGTCGGCGGTATCACCCCGCTGCCCGGCGCCACCGTCCGCGACCAGATGCACTACCTGCGCGACGACGCCGACGGCCTGCGCCGCCTGCTGCTGGAGGAGCCCTACGGCATCCCCGAGATGTCGGTGGATCTGCTCGTCCCCCCCAGCGACCCGAGGGCCGTGGCGGGCTACATCATCATGGAGGTGATGGGCTACCCCATCTATTCCGGCTCCAACACCATCTGCACCGCCACGGCGGTACTGGAGAGCGGTCTGGTGGCCAAGCGGGAGGGACGCCAGCAGTTCACGCTCGAGTCGCCGGCGGGACTGGTGCAGATCGAGGCGCTGGTCGAGAACGGTGTGGTGGAGGCGATCACCTGCGCGGGGCTGCCGAGCTATATCGACACCTACCGCGCCAGCATCCACGTGCCCAGGCTCGGCGACGTGACTTACAGCGTGGCCTACAGCGGCGGCTTCTATGCCCTGGTGGACGCCACGGAGCTCGGCTTCTCGCTGGTGCGCGAGGAGGAGCGGGCGCTGGCCGACTGCGCCCACCGGATCGTCGAGGCGATCCAGGCCGAGCGCGGCTTCTCGCACTACACCCTGGGCGACGTGGGCCCCCTGCCCTTCCTGCACTTCATGGGGCCCGTCGAGCAGGTCGCCGACGGCTACTATCGCTCCCGTTCGACCACCTACGTGCATCCGGGCGTGATCTGTCGCAGCACCACCGGCACGGGCACCTCGGCGCGCCTGGCGCTGATGCACCATGAAGGGCGCATCCAGCCGGGCGATCGCCTGGAGACCATCTCGCTGCGCGAGACCGGCTTCATCGGCGAATTCATCAGCACCCACCAGGAGGGCCCCCTGACGGTGGTGGAGAACTCCATCACCGGCAAGAGCTACGTGCTCGCGCACTCCGACATCGTGGTCAACTGCACGGACCCACTGGTGGAGTGCGCCGGCCTGCACCATATCCTGACCACCGGCCGAACCGAGGCCGACTGAGCACCGCGCGCAACGACGCCGCGCCGCCTGTCGGTTTCGGACCGGCAGGTGGCACCCTCAGTAGGTGCGACGATAGCGCATGGCGGCCAGGACCCGCTCCCTGGCCATCGCCACGGCGGCCTCGCGGGGCAGCACCTGGCCCTGCTCGGCCCGGTGCAACACCGCCGCGACGTTGGTGCGGAGCTTCTCGGCGATGATCGCCAGGGCCTCGCCTTCGCGCCCGCCCCGGTACTCGACCGCCGAGCAGATCACCCCGCCGGCATTGACGATGAAGTCCGGCAGCACCACCACGCCGCGCTCGGCCAGCCGCCGCTCGGCGTCCTCGGTCAGCGGGATGTTGGCCCCTTCCAACACGACGCGGGCCCGCAGGCGCTCGACATTGCCCGCGTGGATGACGTCAGGCCGCGCCGCGGGGATCCAGATATCGCAGTCGACATCGATGATGGCGTCACGCGACCTCGCTTCTCCCTCCGAAAAGTCCGCCACCGACCGCCCCTGCCGCTTCCAGTCGATCAGCGCCGACACGTCGAGGCCCTCGTCACGGTGAATGCTGCCCGCCGAGTCCGAGACCGCCACGATCCGGCTGCCCCGCTCGACCAGATGGCGGGCGGCATGCATGCCGACCGCGCCGAATCCCTGCAGGGCGACGCGAGCCCCGGCGATCGGGACCGCCCCGAAGGGCTCGGCCGCCTCGAGGGCGACGGCCAGCCCGAAGCCGGTGGCGCCGATCTCGTCCAGGGGAATGCCGCCGATCTCCCGGGGCAGCCCCACGGCACGGCCGGTCGTGTCGTGCACCCAGGCCATGGCGATCTCGTCGGTGCCCATGTCCGGCCCCGGGATGTAATCCCGCACGTCCTTCAGGGCATGGGCGTAGGCCCGCACCAGCCGCTCCTTGTCGGCGATCGCCATCTTCGGGTCGGCAAAGATCACCGCCTTGGCCCCGCCATGCGGCAAGGAGGCCGCGGCATTCTTGAGCGTCATGGCACGCGCCAGTCGCGCACACTCCGCGAGGCTAACGTCGGGCGCCATGCGCGTCCCGCCGAGGGCCGGGCCGGCCGCCACGTTGTCGATCACCAGGATCGCCCGAAGTCCGGCCCCAGGGTCCTGCAGGTAGAGCACCTTCTCGGGCCCCAGCGCATCGGCAAGCTCGAAGGCATCGTCCATCAGCGTATCCCCCGTCGTGACGCCCCTGACGTCAAGCTAGCAGGGATCATCCGCGCCGGGAGGCCCGCGCGCCTCCCCGAGGGTCGCCTAGCGCCAGCGCCAATCGGGTTCGAAGGGGGTAATATCACAGAGCTCGCCGCTCCGCGTCATCTCGCGGCGCAGGGAGAAGCCTGCCAGGGCCTCGCCGGGATCGAGACTCGCCAGCTCATCGAAGGCGAGGCCCTGCCACTGCTCGCGACTCACCTTGACGCTGAACAGGTAGCGGCGCTCGCCGCCATCGGCGGCCGGGTCATCGAGGCGCCGATAGCCCGAGACCAGCGCCAGCTCGATGCGCGGCAGCCGCGCGAAGGCCGCCCCGATCACGCGAAAGGCCACGCCATGCAGGTAATCCCGGTAGAGCTGGCGCTGTCGCGTGACCGTGAGCCGGTGCGGCGACAGCTTGATGCGCTTGGCGGGCATGCTCCAGCGGCGGTCGGGCATCTCCTCCTCACCGGGCAGGTCGATATCCAGGGCGATGGTGCGGTAGTCGTCGACCAGCGCGAAATCGATCAGCGTCTCGCGCGGCCAGTCGAACTCCTCCAGGCGCTCGACCAGCGTCTGCTGCATGGCGTCGGGGTCGTCCCAGCTCGCCTCGTCCTCGCGCTGCTGGCGCTGGAACTCCCGGGCGTCGAATTCCGCCTTGCGCCACTCCCAGGCACGATAGGCCTCCGCATGGTCCGCCTGGCGCCGGGCGTTCTCGCGGTCGTGCCGCTGGCGGGCCGGCGCCCAGAGGCCCTGCCACCAGGCGGGGCGCGCCTCGGCCACCGGCACCGGAGGCGGCTCCGGGTAGCTGCGCGGCCGATAGCCGGTGGCATCCGGGGCCGGCGTCTGCTCATGCAGACGGCCAAGCCGGTCGAGCTGCGCGTTGAGGTCCTCGCAGTGCGCGCCGAGGGCCTCACGCAGCTCCGCCTCGGCGCCGCGCCGTACCTCTCTGGCCTCAGCCGTGGTCATTCGCGTGCCATCGACATGCCGGTAGCGAATCTCTCCGCTGGCGGTAATCTCCAGATCGACCGGCAGCGCCTCGCCCGCCTCCCCCCGCCCAACCAGCAGGCTGATACCGGGCGGACCCAGCGAGAGACCGGGACGCAGGCGCGTGGTGTTGAGACGCACGCCGGGTGCGAGACGAATACGACGCTGGAAGCGAAACTCCACGGTGATCTCCCCGACGGCCTGTCCATAGCAATGGCCTACTGTACCGCCTATGGGTCATGAAGTAAGGGCGCCATTAGGGGAAAACGCCGTGATCCAAACGCCGCGTTGACGATCCGCCCGGCCTCGACCGACGGAACGCGGGCAGGACCCGCTGAGAGGACCCGCCGGGAGGCCCCGGTAACGCGGCGCTGCCGTTTTCTCACTCACGAGCAGGCACGAAAAAGCCGCCTGGCGCATTGCGCCAAGCGGCTGATTCTCTGTAACTTGTTGGTGGAGCCTAGCGGGATCGAACCGCTGACCTCAACACTGCCAGTGTTGCGCTCTCCCAGCTGAGCTAAGGCCCCACGTCGTTCCCGCCTTGCGAGAACGAGACGAATAGTACGGAACTCCTTGGCGTGCGTCAAGCCCTGGATGGCATTTCTACGGCTTCGCCCTTACGCCAATTACACTTAGACACAGAATGTGGCATCCTAATCGTCCTTTGCCGTCCGGCCAGTCGACATGCAGGCGAGCCCTTCTCCCGCACTCGCCTCGCGCCGACTCTCACCCACCAGCTTCAGGAGCGTCCGAGTGATCAGGGTTCTCGTCGCCGATGACCACCACCTGGTACGGACCAGCATCGCCCACCTGCTGAATGCCGAGCGCGGGATCCGCGTGGTCGGTGAAGCAGCCAATGGCGAGGAAGCGATCAGCCAGGCACGCGCGCTCGAGCCGGATATCGTGCTGATGGACATCCGCATGCCCGGCATCGGCGGGCTGGAGGCCACCCGCAAGATCCAGCGATTCACCAGCGATATCCGCATCCTGGTGCTGACGGCCTTCATCGAGGAGACCTTCGCCCAACGGCTGCTGGAAGCCGGCGCCCACGGCTTCATCAGCAAGGGCTGCCAGCAGGATGAGATGGTCGAGGCCATCCACTGCGTGTTCGATGGCAAGCGCTATGTCAGCCCGGAGATCGCCCAGCGGTTGGTGCTGTCGCGCATCGACGCGCCGGACAACCCCTTCGATCAGCTCTCCCAGCGCGAACTCCAGGTGGCCATGATGGTGGTCAACTGCCAGCGCGTCGCCGATATCGCCGATCGCATGTTCCTCAGTCCCAAGACCGTCAACACCTACCGCTACCGGATCTTCGAGAAACTCGGCGTGGCCTCCGACGTGGAGCTGACCCACCTCGGCCTGCGCCACGGCCTGGTCGACGGCTTCAGCGACGCCGACTGAGTCCTTGAGGCGCGGTCGAATCTGGTAGAATCACTGACTCGTTTCCCTCTTCCGGCACGCCGCACCCATGAGCTTCGATTCCCGCGACTTCCTCGGCAGCGTCAGCCAGTCACCCGGGGTCTATCGCATGCTCGACGAGCAGGGCGAGACCCTCTACGTGGGCAAGGCCCGGCGGCTGCGGGCACGCCTGGCGAGCTACTTCCGGGGCGCGCACAACGCCAAGACCCAGGCCCTGGTGGGCCGCATCGCCGACATCCAGGTCACGGTCACCAACAGCGAGACCGAGGCGCTGATCCTCGAGCAGACGCTGATCAAGGAGCTGCGGCCGCCCTATAACATCCTGCTGCGCGACGACAAGTCCTACCCCTTCATCTTCGTCACCGACCGCCACCCCTTCCCGGCCCTGGAGTACAAGCGCGCCCGAGTGCGTCGAGACGACGGGCGCTACCTCGGCCCCTATCCCAGCAGCGGCGCCGTGCGCGAGAGCCTGTCGCTGATGCAGAAGATCTTTCGCATCCGTAACTGCGAGGACAGCGTCTTCGCCCATCGCACCCGGCCCTGCCTGCAGTACCAGATCCAGCGCTGCAGCGCGCCCTGCGTGGACTTTATCAGCGAAGCGGACTACCGCCGCGACCTGGAGCATGCGGTGATGTGCCTGGAGGGCAAGAGCGAGGCGGTGACCCGGGAGCTGACCGAGGCCATGGAGGCCGCCAGCGCCCATCTGGACTTCGAGGAGGCCGCCCGGCTGCGCGACCAGGTCCAGGACCTGCGCCAGCTGCAGCAGCGCCAGTTCGTCGACACCGGTAACGGCGACGCCGACGTCTTCGCCTTGGCCAGCCGCCCCGGCGCACTCTGCATCTCGGTGCTCACGATGCGCCAGGGCCGCCTGCTGGGGGCGCGTCACCACGCCCCGCCCAACGGGCTCGACCTGGGGCCCGAGGCGCTGCTTGGCGACTTCCTCAGCCAGTTCTACCTGGGGCAGGCGCGGGAGATCCCCGCCGAGGTGATCACCAGCCATCCGGTCCCGGAGGCCGAGCTGATCGCCCAGGCGCTGAGTGAGCGCGCCGGCAAGCGCATCCGCGTGACCGATCAGGTGCGCGGCCATCGCGCCCAGTGGCGGGAACTGGCCCGCACCAACGCCGAGCAGCAGCTGGCCAGCCAGCTGGCGAGCCAGAACCAGCTGGCGAAGCGCTTCGCCGCCCTGCGCGAGGCCCTGGGTCTCGAGCAAGCCCCGCGGCGGCTGGAGTGCTTTGACATCAGCCACAGCCACGGCGAGGCGACCGTGGCCTCCTGCGTGGTGTTCGACGAGAACGGCCCCCGCAAGTCCGACTACCGGCGCTTCAACATCGAGGGCGTGGCTGCCGGCGACGATTACGCCGCCATGCGCCAGGCACTGACGCGCCGCTTCCGGCGCCTGGCCGAGGGCCAGGGCGAGCGGCCGGACATCCTGATCGTCGATGGTGGCAAGGGGCAGCTGAACATGGCCCGCGAGGTCTTCGCCGAGCTCGGCGTCACCGGCGTCACGCTGCTCGGCGTAGCCAAGGGCACCACCCGCAAGGCGGGCCTCGAGACGCTGTTCGTCGAGACCGTCGATCGCAGCCTGGACCTCGATGGCGCCTCGCCCGCCCTGCACCTGATCCAGCATATCCGCGACGAGTCCCACCGCTTCGCTATCGCCGGCCACCGGGCGCGGCGCGACAAGACGCGGCGCACCTCGACCCTGCAGGACATCCCGGGGGTCGGCCCGCGCCGGCGCCGCGAACTGCTGCGCTTCTTCGGCGGCCTGCACGGCGTCAAGCAGGCCAATCGCGAAGAGCTGGCCCGGGTTCCCGGCATCAGCGCGACGCTGGCCGAGACGATTCATCGCGCCCTGCATGGATGACCCGAGCGCGGGCGGATAGAATGAGTGACTTTCCCGGCACCCAAGGCAAGGACCGCATCTCCCGATGAACATACCCAACCTGCTCACCCTGGCCAGAATCGTCTTCATCCCGCTGCTGGTGGTGCTGTTCTATCTGCCCTTCTCCTGGAGCATGCCGCTGGCCGCCGCGCTGTTTGCCCTGGCCGCCGTGACCGACTGGCTCGACGGCTACCTGGCCCGCCGCTGGGACCAGTCCACCCCCTTCGGCGCCTTCCTCGACCCGGTGGCCGACAAGCTGATGGTCGCGGTAGCCCTGGCGCTGCTGATCGAGCGCTACGACGTCATCTGGCTGACCCTGCCGGCGCTGGTGATCATCGGCCGCGAGATCGTCATCTCCGCGCTGCGCGAGTGGATGGCCGAGATGGGCAAGCGCGGCCAGGTGGCCGTCTCCTGGATCGGCAAGGTCAAGACCACGCTGCAGATGACCGCCCTGCTGCTGCTGCTGGCCTTCACCCCGGGCACGCCGATCGCCATGCTCGGCGTGGTGACCCTGCACGTGGCGGCCCTGCTCACGCTGTGGTCGATGATCCTCTACCTGCGCGCGGCCTGGCCACACCTCAGCAGCTCCATGCGCTGAGGGGCTGGCGCTCAAGAGATCGAAAAGCGTTTGACAGTCACCGACTTATCCGTATAATACGCACTCGAGTCAGGCGGGAATAGCTCAGTGGTAGAGCATCGCCTTGCCAAGGCGAGGGTCGCGAGTTCGAATCTCGTTTCCCGCTCCATTCCCCACGAATGGAAAGACTCATGAGGCTGGATGGCAGAGTGGTTATGCAGCGGACTGCAACTCCGTGTACGCCGGTTCGATTCCGACTCCAGCCTCCACTATTCCCTGGTTGCCCGCTCGTGACCGAGCCGCCCGGATGGCGAAATTGGTAGACGCAAGGGACTTAAAATCCCTCGGTGGCAACACCGTGCCGGTTCGAGCCCGGCTCCGGGCACCAGCTCACTAGCACTCTCCGGCAAGCGTCGGGCGCGACCCTCCAACGGGACGCCATCTCATGATCCTGCCGCGCCTGCGCGACCCCTACTTCAATTATCAGCATCGACGCAAACTCTACGTGTTGCGCATCGTGCTGGCCCTCTGCGTCACCTTTACCCTCATCGAAGCGTTCACCATCCAGCACAGCGGCTGGGCCCTGGTCAGCACCATCATGGTGATGGGCAACCTTCCGCACATCGGCGGCGTGCTCGACAAGGGTCGACAGCGCCTGCTGGGCACCGTGCTCGGCGCCAGCGTCGGTCTGCTGCTGATCATGCTCCCGCTGCCCTGGCCCTACCTGGTGCCCCTGGGTGCCCTCGCCGGCATCGCCGTCGCCACCTGGCTGACCTTCGGCAACCGGCACGGCTACAGCGGCCTGATGTTCGCCATCAGCCTGCTGCTGGTGATCGGCGGCGGCCAGCAGGAGCTCGATATCGCGCTATGGCGCGCCTTCGACGTGCTGCTCGGCACCCTGGTGGGCATCACCGTCACGGTCCTGGTGCTGCCCCAGAAGGCCACCGACATGCTGCGCTTCATGCTGGCCGACAACCTCGACCGCATGGCCCGCCTCTACCATGCCCACACCACCGCCACGGCCGCTCACGACATCGACGCCCGCGAGCTGCTCAAGGCCACCAGCAGCCTGCTGGTCAAGCAGCGCGGCCTGGTGGATGCCATCCACCGCGAGCGACGCCTGACCCGCCACGAGCTGGACGACCTCATCTCGCTGCAGCGGCGCATGCTCTCCACCATCGAGCTGCTGCTGGAGACCCACTGGAACAGCCGCGACGGGCACGAGCTCATCGAGGCCATGGAGGGTCTGCGCGAGCAGCAACACACCCTGGCCCGCGGCATCGGCACCCTGGCCTTCCAGGTGCGCACCGGCCGGCCGGTCGATGTCACCATCACCCCCTTCGCCCTGGAGCGACACGCCGAGCTCGCGGCCAACGCCCGGGCCAGCGACGGAAGACGGCTCTTCAGTCCCGGCGGCTACCTGTGGCTCAATCGAGAGCTGGCACGACTCACCGACGACCTGACCCGGCGCCTCGGCGACCTGGATCGCCTGCCCAGCCGGCGACTGCGCCGCCGAGCCCCCCACCACGGCCTCACCGACGCCCGCTCGGCCGCCGTGGACCATCATGAGAGAAGGAAAGGCAGATGACGGACGGCAAGCATGACGTGCTGGTCATCGGCGGCGGCGTCGCCGGACTGGTGCTGGCACTCGAGGTGGCCGACCATCGCCGCGTCACGCTGCTGCGACCGGCCAGCGACGACCAGGGCGCCAGCCGCTGGGCCCAGGGGGGCATCGCCGCGGTGCTCTCCCCCCAGGACGACATCGAGGCCCACGTCGCAGATACCCTGGTGGCCGGCGATGGCCTGTGCGATGAGGCCGCGGTGCGCTTCACCGTCGAACAGGGCCCGGCCGCCATCGAGTGGCTGCTGTCGCTGGGCGTGCCCTTCACGCCGGATGCCAGCCCCGATGCCGGCTATCCCTATCACCTGACCCGGGAGGGGGGCCATGGCGCCCGGCGCATCATCCATGCCGACGACGCCACCGGCCGTGCGGTGGTCGAGACCCTGCGCCAGCACGTGGATGCCCACCCCCGGATCACGCTGCGCGGCGATCTCACCGCCATCGGCCTGATCGGTGACGCCCAGGGCCACTGCCGGGGCGCGCGCTGCCTCGACGGCGCGAGCCGGGTACACGAACTGCTCGCCGCCGATACCGTGCTCGCCACCGGCGGCGCCAGCGGCCTCTACCGCCACACCACCAGCCCCCAGCCGGCCAGCGGCGAAGGGATGATGATGGCCGCGGAGCTCGGCGCCGAACTGATGAACCTGGAGTTCCAGCAGTTCCATCCGACCTGCCTCTACGATCCCGACGGCCCGGCCTTCCTGATCAGCGAGGCCGTGCGCGGCGAGGGCGGCCAACTGCTCAATGCCGCCGGCGAACGCTTCATGCCGGGCATCGATCCCCGCGCCGAACTGGCGCCCCGGGACGTGGTCGCCCGGGCCATCGATGCCGAGATGCAGCGCACCCACACCGATCACGTCTTCCTGGATATTCGCCACCTCGGCGAGACCGCCATCCGCCAGCACTTCCCGACCATCCACGCCCACTGTGCGGTGCGGGGACTGGACATCGCCCATCAGCCGATCCCGGTGGTGCCGGCCGCTCACTACAGCTGCGGCGGGGTGAGCACCGACCTCGAGGGCGCCACCACGGTGCCACGCCTTTACGCCATCGGCGAGGTCGCCTGCACCGGCCTGCACGGCGCCAACCGCATGGCCAGCAACTCGCTGCTCGAATGCCTGGTGTATGCGCGCAGCTGTGCCCGGGGACTGCGCGAGGCAGCGCCAGGCTCGGCGGCCGAGCTGCTGCCGGCGCGTTTCGGCGATCGCGTGGAGACCCGGGACACCCTCACCATCATCCGCGAGGCGATGCGCCAGCTGATGAGCGCCCGAGTGGCGATCGTGCGCACCGACCAGGGCCTCGACGAGGCCGCCAGGGAACTGGCCCAGCTGCACCGGGATCTGGCCCTGCGGGTCGAGGAGGCCGCCCCGTCGGTGGCGCTGTCGAACCTCTGGCACGCCCTGCGCCTGGCGCGTCTTACCGTGGCCTCGGCGCGCGCGCGGCGCGAGTCCCGCGGGCTGCACTACAACCCCGGCTGTGCGATCCACGGCGACCCCGACCCGCACCCCTCGCGCATCTTCCTGACGGACCTCGAGGCAAGCTGACACTTCTCGAAGCGCCGCCGCGCTGAAGAGAGGAAAGACGCCTCGAGGCCCCTGTTGGGTTCACACGGCTAGGGCAGCGGCAGCAGCTCCCGGCGTAGCCGGCGAAGGGATTCGCCGTCGCTGCTGTCCGGCCACAGCCACAGCCGACGCCCCTCGATCCAGAGCCCGATCAGCCAGGGGCCGAGGTAATCGCAGCGCAGGCTGACCGGACGCCACGCCTCTTTGGCGTGATCGCGCCAGGCGGCGCTCGTCTCGCCCGCCGCCGTCGGCGTGAGGCGCAGCTGACCCGCCCGGCGGCGACGCGCCACGGAGGCCATCACCCCGGCCAGCAGGCTCACCGCCAGGGCGCCTGCCCAGGGAGTGGTCGCGATGATCACCAGACCGGCGACCGTGGCGGCCACCAGCCCCTGAGTCGCGAGCGCAACTCTAGAGGTTGCGATAGTGATCGTTGTCGGTGGTCTCGGCATGCTCGACGATCAGCTTGACGATGCGGCGCCTCGCCGGGTCCTCGGGCCATTCACGGCGCATCAGCCAGACGAACAGGTCCTGATCTTCCTCGTCGATCAGGGCCCTGAACGCCGCCTGGTCCGCCTCGTCCAGATCACCGTAGCGCTGCTCGAGGAAGGGAATTAGCAGCAGGTCCAGCTCCCACATGCCACGACGCGAGTGCCAATAGAGGCGTTTGCGCAGGGCGGCTTCCGGAGACGAATCGTCGTTCAAGGTCGGCCTCGTTGGGTCGGATGGATGTGGCAGCAGTATACCCGAGCCCCCTGCCCGGCGGCAGCCCGCCTGCGGTCCACGCTCCCCAGGTTCGGCAAAAGGTCGTAGTGCGTTGTTTTATCGAGACTTGCCCAGTATGCTTTGGAAAAACAACAACGCCCGGATCACGCCGACCCCGGCAGGACCGCACGGAGACGAGTCGATGACCAAGTCCGAACTGATCGAGCAGATCGCCATGCGACAGCCGGAGCTGTCGGTGAAGGAGGTCGAGGCGGCGGTACGCCTGATCCTCGATGACATTACCGACACCCTGGCCGAGGGAGGACGGGTGGAAATTCGCGGCTTCGGCAGCTTCTCGCTGCACTACCGCGAGCCCCGAGTGGGCAGAAACCCCAAGACGGGGGAACCGGTCGCACTCGACGGCAAGTTCGTGCCACACTTCAAGCCCGGCAAGGAGCTGCGCGAACAGGTGGATGCCAGCCGCGCACTCGGCTACTGAACGGCGTCCAACGATCGCCGTCCCTCCTTCAACCGACACGGGAACATTGCACATGCGTTGGCTCAAAGGCCTGATCCTGGCCATCATTTTGTTGGCGGTGCTGCTGATCGGCATCCTCTTTGCCGTCAACAACCAGCAGACCCTGCCCCTGAACCTGATCTGGATCGAGTTGCCCGCCGTCTCGCTCTCCGTCTGGCTGCTGGCCTCGCTGACCGTAGGCGTGCTGCTCGGGATGATCGCCATGAGCGGCGTCTACCTGCGCCTGCGCACCCTGCTGACCCGCGCCCAGCGGCATAACCAGCAGCAGCGCAAGGAGCTCGATCGTCTGCGCGTCCAGGAGATGAAGGAACTCCCCTAGATGCCCGATGTTCTCCTGCTGGCCCTGTTGGTGGTGGCGATCGCCGCCGGCTGGTGGCTGGGCCGGCGGGAACGCCGAGTTAGCGGCGCCGCCTCCGCGCCGCCCTCCCTGGCCAGGGACTACTTCGTCGGCCTCAACTACCTGCTCAATGACCAGCAGGATCAGGCCATCGAGACCTTCATCGGTGCGCTGGAGGTTAACAGCGATACCGTCGAGACCCACCTGGCCCTGGGCAACCTGTTCCGCAATCGCAGCGAGGCCGACCGGGCCCTGAAGATCCATCAGAACCTGCTCGCCCGGCCGACGCTGACCACCGATCAGAGCGAGCGCGTGCAGCTCGAACTCTCCCGCGACTTCCTGGCCCTCGGCCTGCTCGACCGCGCCGAACGCCTGCTGGAGGGCCTGGTGCGCGATGCCCAGGATGACGAACTGCGCGGATCGGCCAGGCGACTGCTGATCGACCTGCTCGAACGCGAGCGCGAATGGCAGGCGGCACTGGACGTGGCGTTGCCCAAGCTGGTGCGCCAGCACGACGACATCCGCCGCGCGGCGGCCCACTGGCTCTGTGAGCTGGCCGAGGAGGAGCGCCACTCGGCAAGCCCCGTGCTGGCCAGGCGTCACCTGCGTCAGGCGCTGGCCACCGATGCGCGCTGCGTGCGCGCCAACCTGTTGCTGGCCGCCATGGCCCAGGACACGGGTCATTACAAGCAGGCCATCAAGCTACTGAGACGCCTTCCCGAGCAGGACGCCACCTACACGCCGCTCATGCTCGAGCCCCTCGCCCATGCCTATCGGCTGCTGGACGACGAGGAGGGGCTGATCCGCTGCCTGCGCGAGCTGCTCGACCAGGTGCCCTCCACGGCCGTGATCAGCCTGTTGGCCGAGACGCTCTACCACCAGGGGCATGATCAGGACGCGATCGCGCTGATCCGCGAGCAGCTCGAACGACAGCCGAGCCTGGCCGCGATTCACCAGCTGCTGTCGCTCTCGCGGCGCCACGCGCGGGAGGAGGACGAGCGCATCGAACTGCTCGAGCGCCATACCCTGGCCCTGGTCCGCGCCCGCCCTCGCCACCGCTGCCGGCGCTGTGGCTTCGCCACCGAGACCCTGCACTGGCAGTGCCCCCGCTGTCGCAACTGGGGCACCATGCAGCCGATCGACGCGCCCGACGAGGGCTAGGCCGGTCTCAGCCGGCGGCCAGCTCCGCTTCGATCGCCGCCAGCGCCGCCATGGGATCCTCCGCCTGGGTCACGGGCCGCCCCACCACCAGATGGGTACTGCCGGCGGCCATGGCCTCGGCCGGGGCCATGACGCGGCGCTGGTCGCCCGCCACGGCGAAGCTCGGCCGGATGCCGGGCGTCACCTTAAGGAAGTCATCCCCGCACAGCGTGTTCAGGCGGCTCGCCTCCTGAGCCGAACAGACCACGCCATGCATGCCGCTGTCGCGGGCCAGCACGGCCAGGCGCTCGACCTGCTCGGCGGGGGGCGCCGATACGCCCACCTCGGCCAGATCCTCGGCCTCCATGCTGGTCAGCACCGTCACCGCGATCAGGTGGGTAGACAGCCCATGATGATCCAGTCGTTCCCGGGCGGCCTCCATCATCCGCCGCCCCCCGCCGGCATGCACGTTGACCATCCACACGCCCTGCTCGGCCGCGGCCTGGACCGCCCCGGCCACGGTATTGGGGATGTCGTGGAACTTGAGATCCAGGAACACCTCGAAACCGCGCCCATGCAGCGCCTCGAGGATATCCGGGCCGCTGCGGGTAAACAGCTCCTTGCCCACCTTGAGCCGGCAGCGTGAGGGATCGAGGCGATCGGCCATGCACAGCGCGGCATCCAGGGAGGCATAGTCGAGGGCGATGATCAGGGGAGAAGCGGTGGACACGGTCGGGCTCCTGGCAGGGTGAAGGAATCGCCCCAGTATATCAGTGATGGCCTACGTCGCAGGTGGGCAAAGACGTCGGCCTCGCCTCCCTGATGGCTGACGCCACGCCGCCGTAATCGCTGACGAGGCGATGGCCCAGGGCGCGCTAGCTTGAAGGAGGCGGGCCGGTGCAGAGCGGCAACGGCTCGCCCCCTCGGACTCAAGGAGAGCCACCATGACCAACGTCCTCAAGACCCGCCTGTCCTGCCTGCTGCTGACGATGCTGCTGGGCCTCGCTCCTCTTGTCGCCAGCCAGGCCCTGGCCCAGGAGATGTCACCGATCGACATCAATGCCGCCGATGCGGCGCTGCTGGCCGAACTCCCCGGCATCGGCCCGAGCAAGGCCTCGGCGATCGTCGAGGACCGCGAGGCCAACGGACCCTACGAGAGCGCCGAGGACCTGACGCGGGTCAGCGGCATCGGTGAGGTCACCGTGGAAGGCCTCGCCGATCAGGTCACCTTCTGATCGACTCGCCTCCACAGAGAAACAGTCACGCCGGTCCCCAAGCGGCCGGCGTGACTGTGCGTGTCCGGCGCGAGCCGTCTGACGAGACGCCCATGACGGAGACACAGCGCCCCCACCCAGCGGAGAGCGCCTAGAGCCGAAGGCCCCCATCGCACTCGATCACCCGGCCGGTGAAGTACTCGTTGGTCAGGATGAAGGCCACGCTCTCGGCGATGTCCTCGGGCTGGCCGAGACGCTTGAGCGGCACGCCCGAGGTCAGCTTCTCGAGCATGTCCTCACGCATCGAGGCGGTCATTTCGGTCTCGATGAAGCCCGGCGCCACCGCACCCACGCGAATGCCGTAGCGCGCAAGCTCCCCCGCCCAGGTGGTGGTCAGCGCCACCACCCCGGCCTTCGCCGCGGCGTAGTTGCTCTGGCCCATGTTGCCGGCCCGCGAGATGCTCGAGATATTGACGATCACGCCCTCGTGACCCGCCTCGATCATCTGCGTGGCCGCCTCCCGGCCGCACAGGAAGACGCCGGTGAGATTGACGTCGATCACCTGCTGCCACTGCGACAGGGGCAGCGTCTTCTCCACCTTGCCGTCCTTCGCCTTGACCAGCAGCCCGTCCTTGACGATCCCGGCATTGTTCACGAGGCCGTGGATCGGCCCCAGCGACGCCAGGATATCGCCGAAGGCCTGCTGCACCGAGGCCTCATCGGCCACGTTGACGATGAAGCCCCGCGACTCGATCCCCTCGGCATGCAGGCGGGAGACGGCCTGATCCAGGGCGTCGCCGTCGAGATCCATCAGGGCGAGGCGCGCCCCCTGGCGGCCCAGCCGCCGTGCCATGGCCAGGCCCAGGCCGCGAGCGCCACCGGTGATGGCGATAACGGTATTGTCGAGTGTCATGTGTGCTTCTCCAGGAGACAGGGACTCGCCCGGTCATAGGCACGGGCCGGCTCTCGAGGCGACCTGGCCGGCCTGCATAACCTTATGACCTTGCGATTGGCGCCACTTTAACGAAGCCTGGAACGATATTCCACGACGCCGTCCTGCCGCCCCGACGGCTTGAATTCTGGCGCCCTGCCCCCATCACCAGCGCAACTGTCATCCGCGGAGCCATCATGCCCTTTCTTCTCATCTTTACCCTCTTCGCCCTGCTCGACTTCGTCATCCTCTTCTCGGTGGGCAGCCATATCGGCCTGCTGACGACGCTGCTGCTGGTACTGGCGACCGGTTTCATCGGCCTGCACCTGATCCGGCGGGAGGGCGTGGCCACCTTCGCCCGCGCCCAGGAGCGCATGAACCAGGGGGAGATCCCCTCGGGTGAGCTTCTGACCGGGGCGGCGCTGATCTTCGGCGGCGCCCTGCTGATGGCGCCGGGCTTTCTCTCCGACGCCCTGGGCTTCATGTGCCTGATCCCCAATGCCCGGCGCCTGCTGGCCAAGTCGCTCACCTGGCTGGGGGTGCGCATGAAGGGGCTGCACGTTCGCGCCGAGACCTATCGTCCGCGCCAGGGCAGCGATGCCGACTGGCAGCAGGCGAGCCCGCAGGGGGACGGCCCGACCGAACATCGGGACGAGCCGGGTAGCGCCGGCGAGGATCGCCCGCTGGAGGGCGACTTCATCTCCCGCGACGAGAGGCGCTGATCGGGGCAAAAAATTTTCACGGTGGCCCTTGAAAGCGCCCTGCCGAGCCCCACCTATCCGACAGCATCGGGATTCGGCCCGGGGAAGTTTCTCGGGCCATCGACAAGGAAGGCGATAACCGCCTCCACCCCGCAGCCCGCCTGCGGGTTGATGATGAAAACCGCCGGACAGTGATGCCGGCACAGCAAACCATCAGGAGAACGTGAGCAATGAACATCCGTCCCTTGCACGATCGCGTCGTCATCCGTCGCGTTGAAGAAGAGCAGAAAACTGCAGGCGGCATCGTGCTCCCGGGCAGCGCCCAGGAAAAGCCGACTCGTGGCGAAGTGCTCGCCGTCGGTAACGGCCGGATCCTGGACAGCGGCGACGTGCGCCCGCTCGACGTCAAGGTCGGCGACACCGTGATCTTCAAGGATGGCTTCGGCGTCGAGAAGCAGAAGATCGACGGCGAAGAAGTGCTGATCATGAGCGAGTCCGACATCCTGGCCGTCGTCGAAGGCTGAGCCGCGACCCGCTAGCAATCGTCCGATACTGACGTTCACGAACTCACAGGAAGCATACGAAAATGGCAGCGAAACAAGTCAAGTTCTCCAGTGATGCCCGCACTCGCATGGCGAAAGGCGTCGACACCCTGGCCAACGCGGTCAAGGTCACCCTGGGGCCGAAGGGCCGCAACGTGGTGATCGAGAAGTCCTTCGGCGCCCCGACCGTCACCAAGGACGGTGTCTCCGTCGCCAAGGAGATCGAACTCAAGGACAAGTTCGAGAACATGGGCGCGCAGATGGTCAAGGAAGTCGCTTCCAAGACCTCCGACGTCGCCGGTGACGGCACCACCACCGCCACCGTGCTGGCTCAGTCCATCGTGACCGAGGGTCTGAAGGGTGTGATCGCCGGCATGAACCCGATGGATCTGAAGCGCGGCATCGACCAGGCCGTCATCGCTGCGGTCAAGGAAGTTGAGGCCCTGTCCGTGCCCTGCACCGACACCAACGCCATCGCCCAGGTCGGCACCATCTCCGCTAACGGCGACAAGCGCATCGGTGAGATCATCGCCGAGGCGATGGAGAAGGTCGGCAAGGAAGGCGTCATCACCGTCGACGAAGGCCGTGGCTTCGAGGACGAGCTGGACGTCGTGGAAGGCATGCAGTTCGACCGCGGCTACCTGTCGCCGTACTTCGTGACCAACCAGGACACCATGGCGGTCGAGCTGGAAGACCCGTACATCCTGCTGGTGGACAAGAAGATCTCCAACATCCGCGAGCTGCTGCCGACCCTCGAGGCCGTGGCCAAGGCCGGTAAGCCGCTGGTGATCATCGCCGAGGACATCGAAGGCGAAGCGCTGGCCACCCTGGTGGTCAACACCATGCGCGGTATCGTCAAGGTCGCGGCCGCCAAGGCGCCGGGCTTCGGTGACCGTCGCAAGGCCATGCTGCAGGACATCGCCATCCTCACCGGTGGCACCGTGATCTCCGAGGAAGTGGGTCTGGACCTCGAGCAGGCCACCCTGGACCACCTGGGCACCGCCAAGCGCGTGACCATGTCCAAGGAGAACACCACCCTCATCGATGGCGCCGGCAACGACAATGACATCGAGGCCCGCGTCAGCCAGATCCGCGCCCAGATCGAGGAGACCTCCTCCGATTACGATCGCGAGAAGCTCCAGGAGCGCGTCGCCAAGCTGGCCGGCGGTGTCGCCGTCATCCGCGTCGGTGCTGCCACCGAAGTCGAGATGAAGGAGAAGAAGGCCCGCGTCGAGGACGCCCTGCACTCCACCCGCGCCGCCGTCGAGGAAGGCGTGGTGCCCGGGGGCGGTACCGCCCTGGTGCGCGTGCTGACCCGTATCGCCGGCCTCAAGGGCGAGAACGAGGACCAGACCCACGGCATCGCCATCGCCGTGCGCGCCATGGAATCCCCGCTGCGCCAGATCGTCACCAACGCCGGTCAGGAGGCCTCCGTCATCCTGAACCGCGTCAAGGACGGTGAGGGCAACTTCGGCTACAACGCCCAGACCGGCGAGTTCGGCGACCTGTTCGAGATGGGCGTGCTGGACCCGGCCAAGGTCACCCGCTCCGCGCTGCAGTCCGCTGGCTCCGTCGCCGGCCTCATGATCACCACCGAGTGCATGATCGCCGACGATCCGGACGAGAAGGATGCCGGTGGCGCCGACATGGGCGGCATGGGTGGCATGGGTGGCATGGGCGGCATGATGTAAGTCGCCCCACCCCCAGGCCTCGCCTGATCGAGACCCCCGCCGGGAGACCGGCGGGGGTCTTTCATTTGTGGGGCCTTACTTGTGTAAGGCCTTACTCGCGCTCGCCGAGCTGGGTACACTCCACCCCCGCTTCTCCCATCCTTCCACTCTCACCCAGACCGGCTCGACATGCTGTCCAATATCCGTATCGTCCTCGTCCAGACCTACCATCCCGGCAATATCGGTGCCTCGGCTCGCGCCATGAAGACCATGGGCCTCACCGACCTGGTGCTGGTCAATCCGCGCTGCTTCCCCGACCCGGAGGCCTCACGACTGGCCGCCGGGGCCGAGGATGTCATCGACACGGCCCGGGTGGTGGGCTCGCTCGCCGAGGCCGTGAGCGACTGCGTACAGGTGGTGGGCGCCAGCGCTCGGCTGCGCAGCCTGCCGCTGCCGCATTTCGATGAGCCGACCGACATGGCCCGTGACGTCGTCGAACAGGCCGCCGACGACCCGGTGGCACTGGTCTTCGGCCGCGAGCGCTTCGGGCTGACCAACGACGAGATCCGCTGCTGCAGCCATCAGGTGAGCATCCCGGCCAATCCGGACTACGGCATCCTCAATCTCTCCCAGGCGGTGCAGGTGCTCGCCCACGAGGTGTTCACCGCCTGGCGGCGGCGCCCGGAGAGCGACTTTCGCCTGGCGCGCCCGAGCCAGGATCGCCAGCCGCCCCGGGAGCAGCTGGGCCACTTCCACGATCACCTGACGCGCGTGATGCAGCGAAGCGGCTTCATCACCCAGCCCCATGCGCGCACCGAGGCACAGCTCCAGGCGCTGTTCGCCCGGGCCCGGCCGTCGCGCAAGGAGCTCTCGCTGCTGCGCGGCCTGCTCGCCTCGCTGGAGCAGCATCTCCCCGACGAGGGGCTCATCGATGACGGGCGCAGCGACGACTGACTCCCTGGCGAATCAGGGGCAGACACAACGACGGCGGCCCGCGGGCCGCCGTCGTCGTTGGTACTCGTCACGCCGAGGGCGCGATCACAGGGTCATCGCCGCCAGCCAGCCGAAGCCGATCAGCGGAATATTGTAGTGCAGGAAAGTCGGCACCACGCTGTCCCAGATGTGATCGTGCTGGCGGTCGACGTTGAGCCCCGAGGTCGGCCCGAGGGTCGAGTCCGAGGCCGGCGAGCCGGCGTCGCCCAGCGCCGCCGCCGTGCCCACCAGCGCCACGGTGGCCAGCGGCGAGAAGCCGAACTGGACCGCCAGGGGCACGAAGATCGCGGCGATGATGGGAATGGTCGAAAACGACGAACCGATGCCCAGGGTGATGAACAGGCCTACCAAGAGCATCAGCAGCGCGGCCAGGCCGCGGTTGTCGCCGATGATCTCGGCGCTGGCGGTCACCAGGGTCTCGACCTCGCCGGTGGCGGTCATCACCGCGGCGAAGCCCGAGGCCGAGATCATGATGAAGCCGATCAGCGCCATCATGCGCATGCCGCTGGTGAACAGATCATCGGCCTCCCGCCACTTGAAGATCCCGCCCAGCGAGAGCAGCGCGAAGCCCACCAGGCCGCCCAGCACCATCGAGCCGGTGTAGAGCTGGATACCCAGTGCCGCGACGATGGCGACGATCGACATCGCCACGCCCAGCGCATGGGGTTCCTGGGCCTCGGGGTGGTGGTGCGGCACGTTGGTCGTGGCCACCTCCGCCGCCTCGTAGTCGCGCGGCTTGCGATAGCTCACGAACAGCGCGAAGAGCAGCCCCAGCGCCATGCCGCCCACCGGCACGCCCATGGCCACGGGCACCATGCCGCGGGTGATCTCAAGGCCCAGCGCCTCGCCGGCCTGGTTGATGTTGGCCAGCAGGATGTCGTTGAGGAAGATCGCCCCGAAGCCCACCGGCAGCAGCATGTAGGGCGCCGTCAGGCCGAAGGTCAGCGCACAGGCCACCGCGCGGCGGTCCAGGCGCAGCTGGTTCATCACCTTGAGCAGCGGCGGGATCAGGATCGGGATGAAGGCGATGTGCACCGGGATCAGGTTCTGGGAGGAGATCGCCACCAGCAGCACCGACCCGACCAGCAGGTACTTCACCGTGGCCTGGCGACTGGCCGAGGCCTCCTGGCCCAGCAGCGAGATCAGCCGGCGCGCCAGC
This sequence comes from Halomonas pelophila, assembly GCF_040196315.1. Taxonomy (NCBI): domain Bacteria; kingdom Pseudomonadati; phylum Pseudomonadota; class Gammaproteobacteria; order Oceanospirillales; family Halomonadaceae; genus Halomonas; species Halomonas pelophila. Next base: position 59,219 of record NZ_JBEGCI010000010.1, on the reverse strand, counting down.
AGGTCGGGCAGCCCCGAGCGCGAGATGGCAACCGCGAAGGCGCCCAGGGTCGCATAGGCCAGCGCCACCTTGGCGCCGCCGCCGACCCCGTCGTTGAACGCCGCCAGCGTTTCGGTGATGGAGAGGCCCCCGACCAGCCCGCCGGCCAGGGCCCCGACCACCAGAGCAAAGACCACAGAGACCCGCGCCAGTGACAGCCCCACCATCACCAGCACCGCAACAATTACCGCATTCATGAGAGTTTCCCGAAAATGGAGTTGGATTCAGACGAGACGGCGCGGGATTTTACCAGATGGCGACCGGCTCTGCCGGCTGCCCACCTCGGGAATGTCATCGCCTGTTCATCGAATCCTCACGGCACTGTCACGGCCATCGGCGATAACGGAGGGGCCCGGCAAGGGAGACTGCCGATCTCGGTGACAGGGACGCCAGGGGCAGGAGGCCCCACAGGGAGAGCGGCATCGGGACGATGCCCAGGAAGGAGCGATACCGCCACGACGCCCGCGTCGTGGCGTTTTTCGTCAGGGATCGGGGGGCGCTTCCAGGGTGAGGGTGACGACATCCCCCCGCCGCAGCACCTCGCCCGGCGCAGGGTCCTGTGCGGCCACTATCCCCAACGGGGCACCGGAGGGCTCCACGGCCGCCTCGAGGCGGAACTCGGCGAGCAGCTCCTGGGCCGCCGCACTGGCCATCCCGATCAGCTGCGGCACCGCCACGATCGGCAGCTCCTCGACGCCCGCGGGCGGCGGCACCGGTACGATGCGAAAGCGCAGCGATGCCCCGATGGTGGCCTGATAACCGAAGCGATTCTGATACCCCGCATCCACGGGGGCCGCGTAGATGGCGATGCGCGACGCGCCTGCCCGCCCCGGGGAGGAGCTCCCCGGCCGGGTCGCCTGGCCTTTCCCGGAGACCGAGCCGGAGAGCGAGAGCGCCACCTTCACCTCCCCCTCGGTCTCGGGGAGGGTATAGAAGGTCGGCTGCCAGCCACTGCGACGCAGCAGCGCCATCGCCTCGTCGCTGTCCCGATACAGCGCTTCCAGCTGAGCCAGCGCCTGCTCGTCCAGGGCGCGTTGCGCCTGTGCCACCCCCTGGCCCACCGAGGCGATGATCTGGCCCAGTGGCGCGGCCGTCGTGTCATTGATCAAGCGCTTGATATCACTCATGGCCTGCCTCCTCGGTCTCGGATCCCACGGCGACCACGACCCCGAGTCGCCCGTTGGCCTGTGACAGCGCCGCACCGGGGGCAGGCTGCTGCTCGACGATGGCGCCGGAGGGGTGACGCTGGCTATGCCGCTCGATCACGTCCAGCCGCAGCCCGGCGGCCAGGGCCTGGCGTCGGGCCGACTCGAGGGTCTGGCCGATCAGATCGGGCACCTCGGCAGACGCTGGCGTGCCGCCGAGCCGCGGCGGATTGAGCCGCAGCACCAGCTCGGAGACGTTGTCCGACAGCACCTCCCTGGCCTCCACACTGTCGAGCGGGTGGAAACTCTTGCCGCCCTCCATGACCAGGCCGCGAATGCGCAGCTCGGCGGAGGCCAGCTCCATCCCCTGCTCGGCCCGGGCCAGGTCCAGGGCCCCGGAGATGGTCGAGGTCAGCCGCTCCATGGGTGGCGACGTCGCCACCGTCTTGCGCAGCTGGTCAAGCTGACGACCCAGCCGCTCACCTTGCTTCTCGCTCTGCTGCAACGCCTGGTCGAGCTCCTGGATGCGATGTTGGCGCAGATCGACCTGGACCTGCAGCTGCTCCCGCTTGGCGGTCTCGGCGCTGAGCATCTCCATGACCACCGCGGTCTTGCGAGACTCCAGCCTGCCCGGCGCCACGCCGCCGGTTTCCGGCCGAGCCGACTCGATCGTCGACCCGGCCCCCGTGTCAGGCGACAGGGTGTGAAGGGGCGTCTCCAGCACCAGATCCGCCATGTTGACGTTCATCCCGGAGAGGCGTTCGGGGCGACGACGCGAGACAGAGGGCGCCGACACGCCGGCGCCCGGCAACATCACCACCTCGCCGAAGGCGACATTCAGCACGGTACGCGCCATGTGGTAGCTGCCCTCCTGGGTCAGGACCTCTGTCGGGTCGGTATTCGCCTTGACCAGCCGCAGCGCCGGCGCGAGCTTGCCCTCCCCCTGCAGCCCGGTGCCGATGGCAAGCCTGCCCTCGTCGTTGGTCGTCGACCTGTTCAGCCCCGTCCATCCCCTGCCGAGCTGATACACCTGGAGTTCCACCACCTGATGGGCGGCAGGCTTTCGGGCGGCATCCAGCAGGCTGGCGGTCACGCGAAGCTTGATGGTCATGAGAGATCTCCCGGCAGCAGCACCCGACCGATCGCTCCTCGCGACTCCACCTGCACGACCACCTGCTTGCGCCTCAGCGAGGCGAGCTCGACGACCAGATGGGCGCTGCCGTCCTCACTGGTGGTCAGCCGCTGTGACGGCAGAATCGACAGGCGCTGCTCGGCCGAGGGCCGATAGCCGAGGAGTCGCTCGGTCATCTCGACATCCACCTGCAGGGAGACGGGGACCCCTCCCAGTCGCTCGCCGGCCATGCTGGACACCTGGATGTCCAGCCGCTGTCGCCTGGCGCGCCCTTCCATGTCGGACAATCCCAGGTCCAGCAGCGTCTCCGGTCGTCCCCCATGCGCCGGCACCGTGGCCAGGCGGCCGGAGATCGACGAGGTGATGCGGGTTTCCCGCCCGGCATCATCAAGGTGGCGGCGCGCCTTGGGGAGCAGCCTCAGCCTGGTCGGCTGGTTCGCCTCGCTCTCCTCGCTGAACTCCACCTCGAAGGCGAAATCGAGATAGGGGATCTCGTAACCATGCCCGGCATCGCTCGTGCGCGCCGCTTCCGTCAGCGTCCCCTGGGCATCCTGCAGCGCATCCGCGAGCCCCACCAGCATGTCGCGCACCGCATCGGCCGCGATCTCTCCTCCCTGGCTCATGACTCCTCCTCCTGAGCTTGTCGTTGACGCCTCGCCCGGGCGAGGCGCTGATCGTCGGTCTGCTGCTCGCGCCGCTGCTCTCGCCGGCGTTCGAGCGCGCGTTCCCGGGCCCGCTCGGCCCGCCCGTCCAGATCGCCAGAGCCTCCGTCCACCACCGAGAGCAGCCGTTCACGCCGCGCCTCGTAGGCTCGGGTGGGCGTGGACGGGTTCACCGGCGGCGCCTCCAGCGCCTCGCGACCGCGACGCTCCCACGCCTCGAGCCCCGCCGTGATGCGACGCGCCACGGCGTCGAGCGCCTCGAGGTCGGACCAAGACCGCCCGGGCTCGCGCATGCCGCTGCGTGGCGGGGGATCGCCCAGCAGACGCTGGCCGGTGCGCACAGGCAGCGTGGGATCATCGGCGGCGCGCTCGGGCAAGCCTGGCTCGGCCGGCGTGAGCTCGCGCGCCGGGGGGCGAGCACTCAGGGCGTCACGCCGCGACGCCCAGGCCGCATCGGCCCGACGGCGCTGCGAGAGGGGGGTGACGGGAAAGCGGGCATCGGCCTCCCCGGTCGGCTCGCTCCCGCCGGAGGCGAGGCGCCGCATCCTGGCCTCGAGTTCGACGCGCTCCCGCTGCAGGGCCACCAGTGACTCCGGCAGGGGCGTTGACGCGGCCTCCGACGCCACGGCGTCGGAGGTCGTGTCCGACGCCGTCTCCTCCTCAAGGGACGCCCAGCTGTTTCGCGGCATCGGGCTACTCCGGTTCCGGCTCGGTGGACAACATGGCGCGGATGCGCTCCTCGAGGATGGCCGGCGCGGGCACGGTCACCAGCTTGGTGCGCATCAGCGAGCTCCCCTCGGCCGAGTACTGGTACTTGCTCGAGAAGCTGGCCGAGACGGTGGAGACCTTCATCTTGGCGCTTGCCGACAGGAACCCCACCTTACCGCTCACCGAGGCGTTGACCGTGGTGCTGCTGCGCTTGCGCTCGCTCTCGGTGGCCATGGAGATCGACATCTTGACCTCGATGAGCGTGTCCACGAACTGGTAGAAGGTCGGCGTGAACCCGAGCTCCAGCAGCGAATAGCCATCCGGGCTGTCATCCCCGATCCTGACCAGGTTGGGACGCTCGCCGGAGGCCGTGCCCTCCTCCTCGTCCTCGGGCGCATAGCCGGCCATCAGCCGCGCGATCTTCAGCGACGTGAGGTCGAGTTCGTACTGTGCCTCGGCGATCCCCACCCCCATCGACTTGACCATCTCCGGGAAGGGGACGTTGAGCAGATCCTGTCCAACGGCCATCACGAACCTCCTTCGGCGTCGTCACCCTCGGGGTAGATCTCCGCCAGGCGCCGCCGCCGGGCTTCCTCCTCGACCTCCATGTAGCCGCGGATGCGCTCGGTGAGTACGGCGGGAGGCGGCACGGGCACCATCTTGGTCCGCAGCAGGCTCGCCCCCTCGGCGCTGTAGCTGTACTTCTGGGAGTAGGTGGCATCCACCTGGGTCGTCTGCACGGAGGTATTGCTGCGATAGGACTTCGAGCGCTTCACCCCCGGCGGCCAGGTCAACCCGACCCGGGTGCTGCGGCCGGCACTGCGCTGCCGGTCGCTGGTGGCATTCGAGGTGGTGCGCTCGTAGGCCCGCTCGCGGGTCATGCGGATGGCGATCTTGACCTCGATGATGGTGTCGACGAACTGGTAGAAGGTCGGGGTGAAGCCCAGCTCCATCATCGACAGGCGCGTCGGTACCCGGATCACCTTCTCGGCCAGCCGCTCCCCACCCACCTGGGTGTCCAGCGCGTTGGAGATGTCGGCGTTCGCCGAGGTGTCTCGACTGAAGTTTCTGAGCGGTTGCACGGCGCTTGCGCTGCCGCCCTCTGCCTCGGCCATCTCCTTGATGATCTCGAGGACCACTTCCTTGAGGCGGATCGAGTCCTCGTCCAGCGCCCCGGTGAGCGAATCGTCGAAGATGGCGTAATAGAGCGCCTGCTCGACGGTCATGTACTCGTAGCCGAAGAACACGCGGCTGTCGTCGAAGGTCTGGTTGCCTCGGCTGTCGATCACCGACTGCAGGCCGCCCATCATCTCGGCGGTGCGCATCGAGCTCTGGTCGAGCTGGTACTGGCTGTCCGCGATGGCGAAGGCCATGTCGCGGATCATGTCCCCCATGGGAACATCGAGAAGGTCCTGTCCAATGCTCATGGTCGTTCTCCTTCTTGTTGACCGGTGAGGCCGGCTCACTCGCTGTCGGCGTTACGCTGCTGGCGCAGGAGCGCCATGAACTGCTCGGGCGGGGGCAGCGACACCAGCCGGGCCGCGATGGATGACATGCCGGACGCCTCCATGGCGTATTTCCTGGCGTAGCTGACCGAGACGGTGGCGGCCGCCATGTAGACGCCGGTGTTGACGCCGCCGGTGACGGAGGCCCCGACGGAGGTATCGGTCGACTCGCTCACCGTGAAGCTGAGCCGCGCCTCCACGGTCGCCTCGGTGTAGGCGTAAAAGCTCGGCGTGAAGCCCAGCGCCAGCAGGTTGTAGGTCTCTCCGCCGATCTCGACGTCGGTCTCCCCCATCACCTTGGCCATCTCCACGGCATTGCGATCGAGGGCGAACTGCCCCTCGGCGATGGCCATGCCGAGACGCTCGACGATCTGCGGCAGCGGCGCCGTGACCAGGGCACGGGTCGTCTGGGTCCCGGCACTCATGAGCGACGCTCCCGCTGCAAGGCGTGAATCGCCTCGACGAAGAGCTCAGGCGGCGGCACGGAGGCCAGCCGGGCGGAGATCTGGCTATTGCCGGTCACCGCCATGTTGAACTGCCGTGACTCCCGCTTGTCCACGCTGACGCCGATCGCCACGGCGGTGCTGGAGCCTTCGCGACTCTGGACCTGGCGCGTCCGTGAGCGCGAGAACTGCTGGGTCACGGTGAGCCCCTCGCTTCCCGTCAGCTCGATCTGTTCACTGGTGGCGCTGAACAGCTTGATGTCATAGGTATCGCTGGCGCGCATCACCTCGACCACAGGGCCCAACGGGTTGGCGCGCAGGGTGCTGGTAGCGTTGAGATCGGCCGCCAGATGATGCGCGTAGGCCTCGGCGGCATTCGCCGCATGCCCCGCCACCGCCGCGCCGCTAAGGGGAAACGCCTGTCCCTCGACGGTGACGGAGAACGCCGACAGGTCGGGCGAAGCCGGTTGCCAGAGGAACACGAAGCCGTTGCCGGTGCCGCCACCCTGCAGGTCGGGCGCGACGCCATCCAGCAGCGCGCTGCCCTCGCTGCGCAGCGACAGCCAGTAGTAATCGCGTTCGGGCGTCATGATCCAGGTGGCTCGCCACTCCTGATTGGCTTCCCCATCGTCCTCGTTGGCGTCGTCGGCACGGCCCTCGCCGCGGCTGTCCACCAGATCGATCTGGCTCTCGCTGACGCCATTGGCGATCAGGAACTGCTTGACGAAGCGTCCCCGCTCGCTACCCAACTCGAGGTTCTTCTGCGCCGAGCCCTGCCGGTCGGTCATGCCTTCGAGTCGGACACGGGTACCCATCTGGGCAAAGCTGCGCGCCAGTACGGTCAGGGCGCGTCGATCTTCCTCGCCGCGAAACTCCGCCTTCCCGGTGTCGAAGTAGACGGCCAGGCTAGGCACTCCCTCCTGATGAGGAGCATGCAGTCTCGTGGTGAAGCCGCCGGCCGCGTCGACTTGGCTCTTGACGTGCTCGGCATAGGCCGCGAGGTCACCCTGGGCACTGGTCGAGACCGTCGTGCCGCTATTCAGCACGTAGTCGGTAGCGGCGTCGTCGCGGATGGCCAACAGCCCGTTGGCCGTGGCGGTGAAGGTGAAGGCCACCGAACGGGACGTCGTCAACACCTGGCTCGCCGGCGCGTCACTGGAGATGGCCAGTGAGGTCTCCGGCGGCGAATAGACCAGCGCCTCGACCCCCTGACCTCCGACCAGCTGGTCCAGCAGGCTGCCGAGTCGGGCGCGAGGCGCCTGGCCGGCGGGCACCACCTGGGTCCCGTTCACCGTCAGCGTTCCGGTGGCATCGGCTTGGTACTCGAGCCGTGCCTGGCGCGTCTCGACCCGCGTGCCGCTCTCGCTTTCCGATTCGGAGGCCGACGACGCAGCGTTCTGCTGGCGGGTATCGCCCAAGCTGGCGCTGGCCGAGAAACCGAACTCGTCGGTCTTGCCCACCTCGAGGCGTAGCTGGAGGGACACCGAGACATCGGCATGCTGGTAGTGGTAGAAGGCGGGCATCAAGCCCAGTTCCAGCAGCGAGCGCTCGCCCAGGGAGTCTTGAACCTCGGTAAAGGCCTTCATCTGGCGCACCGAGTTCTCGTCCAGTTCCTTCTGCGCCTTGGCGATGCCCAGCCCGAGTTCCTTGATGAACTCGGCCACGCTGGCATCCGCCAGCACCTCGCCAGGCGTCATGCCGTCGTAGTTGGCCATGTCATGTCACCTCCTGTCGGGAGAGGTCGGGCGGCAGGGCTGCCCTGCGCGCCAGATCGGGCCGCACCCTGGCGCGGCGAACGGTGTAGTAGCCGTGTCGAGACAGGGCCTCGGCCAGCGTCTGGGCGGTGATGGTCAGCGCTCGGCGCCGCCAGGCCTGGAGCTCGGCCGCCAGGGCGAGCCGGTCGGGATGGGCAATGGCCACCGCCCGCTCCAGCTGATGGTCGGCCTCGGCCTCGCGCCCGAGGAAGAGCAGCAGGATCGCCCGTCGCAGCGTCAGGGTCGCGTGGTCGCGCCGCTGCAGGGGGGAAAGCGTCCCGCGCCGCTCCAGCTCCTCGCAGGCGGCCACGGTGAGCGCCAGGGCATCGGCATGCCGGCCCTCGCGCTCGAGGCTCTCGAGGATACAGTCGGTGTAGTGGCGAGCGAAGGGCGTCGGGGCCGCCATCTCGCCGGCCAGTCGCAGTGCCGTCCGATAGAGCTCGAGGGCACGCCCGTGGTCGCCGGCGAGCGCCGCCAGCTTGCCTTTCTCCGCGATGGCCAGGTGGCGAAGGTGCGGCGAGCCACGCTCAAGATTCGTTGCCGTCATGTCATGTCTCCGGAGGTGGGAGCCGCATCGACGAAGCGCGTCCGGGCGCCGGCCGCTGCCAACTCATGGGCCAGCACCCTGGCCTCGAGGTCCGACAGGTCGGCCACGATGCGCGAGGGGATCCGCAGCGTCTCGCTCAACCCGAAACGGGTCAGCACGGCCTTAAGCCGCGCCGCATCCGAAGCGGCCAGCAGTTCGATGCCCGCGCGCCCGAAGCCGCTCGGCTCGCTGTCGATCGCCAGCCCAAGCGCGCGTGCCTCATCGAGGCATTGCCGTGCGTGAGCCTCGTCGCAGGCCTCGGCGAGGGCCAGGGGAGGATGGGCGAGGACGCGAGGCCCCACTCGGGGCGGAATGCCGAAGCGCTCCTCGAGCCAGGCCAGCACGTCGCTGGTGGGTGTCGCCTCGGCGGTCAGCACCAGGTCCCAGCGCATCAGGGCACGATTCACCAGCCGGATGCCGCCCTCCCGGCCGAGGGAGGACCAGAGCGAGCGGGCCTCGGCGTAGGAGAGCCCCAGCGGGAGCCATCCCGGACGAGGCGTCTGCTGCTTATCGCGCAGACGCGCCTGCAGCCAGGCCGGCACGCTGGCGTCCGGAGCGAGATGAAGATCGAAGGGCCCCGCGTCGCTGGGGGCCCGGGTGACATGGGCGCCCTCGCCGAGGCGTCGGGCGAGGCTCTCCACTGCCGCCGCCCCGACCCCGCCCAGCACCACGCCCGGCGGCGTTGCCAGCAACCCGAAGGCACGCTGGGACGAGACACCGAGGAAGGTGGCGAGTGACTCGGTAATCGCCGCGATGCGCGCGGCGTCCTGCACCTGGATGGCCACGTCGAGGCGGGAGTCATTCGGCAGCACCTCTCCGTGGGGGACCACACGGGATTCAAGACCCAGGGAGGCCAGCAGCCGGTCGAGGGCCGTGGCGGTATCGGCGTCGAGGTCATCGACGAGGACGGTGGGGGCTTTGAAGATGGCGTCTGCCACCTCGGTAACGGGCCTGACGAGCCCCTCGGCGAGGGCACGCAGGGCGGCGGGCGTCACGTCACCGGGCGAGGTGACGACGACCTGTAGACGCGACGGGGACACGGCCAAGCTGCTGGTCACCCCTATCCTCCTTCCACGAGTAGATCGTGGACCTGGAGATTGGGCGCCTCGTGGGGTGCACATGGCCTCTGACGGTCATCGGCGAGGCGGGGCGCCGAATCAGCTAATCACGCCTTGAAGCTAAGTTCAGGTCATCAGATCCGTCAAACTCCAGTAAGCGGATTTGTCATGCTCCTCTGTGCAGGTTAGTCACACCACCCGGGCACGCCGCGGCGGATCTGCTTCGAGAAGTCGGCGGCGTCATGGGCCTGCCGGGCGCGCTCGGTGATATCGCCGAGGCGGCGCAGCTCACCGAGGCTATAGCCGTCGACGAGGCCGCCATGCTCATGGACATAGCCCGGCAACAGGCCGCTGAGCAGCAGACGATGATCCAGCGGCAGCCCCTCGATGATCCGGCGCATCATGACGAACACCAGGGTCGTGCAGTTGGCGGTGACGGTGTGATAGAAGCGCGGCTCGCGAGCGAGGTCGTTGGCCGAGGCCACCAGCGCCAGCAGCAGGCGGCGACGCGCCCTGGCCGAGAGGGTGACGTGGTAGAGGGTCACCCGCTCGCCGCGCACGTTGCTGCGCAGGCGCACCGCGTCGCGCTCGTCGGCCGCGATGATCGCCAGCTCGTACTGCTTGAAGAAGCCGCCGATCTCCGAGAAGCGCTCGTCGCGGGCGCGGCGCACCTCTACCGAGAAGGCGACGAAGTCGTCGGCTCTGCCGTCGTCGCCGGCGAAGCCGAAGGAGATCAGCACGTGGGCAATGCCCGGCCGCCCCCAGCTCGAGACGATCAGGTCCACCGTGCTCAGGCGTTCGAGATCATAGCTGCGCCGCTCCCAGCCGCCCACGGCTGTGTCCCGCGTCTGCCAGTCGAAGTGGCGCACATGGTGCAGGGTCAGCCGCTCCCCGGCGACCCGGCCGGTAGCGAGATGGGCCACGTCCTCGGCCCAGTCCCGATCCTTTAGTGGCGCGAGCCGCCGCCACCAGGCCAGCAGCCCGACCAGCTGCACGCCCATGCCCACAAGCGGGGCAAGATAGGCGCCCTGCCAGGCCAGCCACAACCAGATCGAGCCCGACAGCAACCACAGGCCCACCCCGACCCACCGCCAGGGCCGCGCCAGCGTAAGGCGATGGCCCAGGGCCAGCGCCCCCCACAGCGTGGTGATCGCAAGCCCCAGGAGCAGCAGGCCGTCCAGCAATGCCGTGATCATCGTCGTCCTCGCGAGCCTGATGGCGCGAGGCTACCACGGCCGCGATGCCGGGGGGCAACGCGATCCGCCCCGAGGCTCAGAGGGCGGTCAGCGAGAAGGGGGGTGTCAATAAAGGGCTCAGACCCGGCCGGCTTCGGCCCAGGCCGCTCGCCAGCCATCGATCAGCTGACGCTGATGGGGTTGCAGCGCCTGATAGGCCCAGGCGGCGATTTCGTCATTCTGGGGATCGGGCACGTGGATCTCGCTGCCGGCCAGCGCCTCGATGGCCGCATGGCCACACAGCGGTACATAGCCCTCCGAGTAACCGCCCTCGTGGACCATCACCAGCCGGCCCTGGCAGACCCGCTCAGCGAGCGCCATCAGTTGGCGGGTCATGTCGCCGAAGGCCGCGCTGTTGAGCAGCATCTTGCCCAGCGGATCCTTGGCGCAGGCGTCGTAGCCGCAGGCCACCACGATCAGCTCGGGCCGGAAGGCCTCGATGGCCGGCAGCACCAGCTCGCTCATGGCGTGTGCATAGGCCCCGAGGCCACAGCCCGGCGGCAGCGGCAGGTTGAGGCAGGCACCCTCGCCGGCCCCCTCCCCCTGCTCCTCGAAGGCGCCGGTCTCGAGCGGGAAGTTGCCCGCCTGGTGGATCGAGACCGTGAGCACCTCGGGGTCGTCGTAGAAGGCGGCCTGCTGGCCGTTGCCGTGGTGCACGTCCCAGTCGAGGATCGCCACTCGCCCGACCTGCCCCAGGGCACGGGCGCGCATCACCGCGACCGGGATATTGCCCAGCAGGCAGAAGCCGCGGCCCCGATCGGCCTCGGCGTGGTGGCCGGGCGGCCGGCAGAGCGCATAGGCGCGCTCGACCTCACCGGTGGCCACGGCCTCCACCGCCGCGATGGCCAGTCCCGCCGACTGGCGCGCGGCGGCCAGGCTGCCCGGGGTGTAGGGCGCGCAGTCGCCGCCGTCGCCGCCCAGGCCCCGATCCCCGGCCTCGAGCGCGTCGAGGTAGCGCGGCGTGTGGAAGCGCTCTAGGTCCTCGCGGCCCGCCGGCCCCGGCTTACGCACGCTGAGCTCATCGATCAGGCCGGAGACCTCCAGCAGGTTCTTGAGCCGCCGCTTGCTCTCCGCGCTCTCCGAGGCCGGCTGGGGCTGCAGGAACTCGCCGGGAGACGAGAAGATCCCGATAGCGCCCGGGTCGTGCCAGAAGCAGCGCTCATGCCAGTAGAAGCCGACGCCAGGCGATCCTGCGGCAGGCGATCCTGCGGCAGGCGGACCTGCGGCCGGCGAACCTGCGGCCGGCATCGACGGTCCGTGCCCCGCCGTCATGAAGCGCCCTCCAGCCTCTCCCATACCTCGATGGCCGCGGCCAGATCCTCCAGCGAGGCACCCACCGACTTGAACAGGGTGATCGCCTCGGGCGATGAGCGCCCCGGACGCTCGCCGCGCAGCAGCTCGACGAGCTCGCCGCGGATGTCCTCGAAGGCGAAGCGCCCCTCGTCGATCGCCTGCAGGATGTCCCCCGCCTCGCCCCGGGCGCCGGGATAGGTGTCCACGAACACCTCGCTGCGCGCCAGGCACTCGGCATCGGTCTCGCGCATGCTCGGCCGGAAGGCGCCGATCAGGTCGAGGTGCGTGCCGGGCGAGAGCCAGTCGCCGCGGATCAACGGCTCGGTGGAGAGGGTCACGCAGCTGACGATGTCCGCCTCCCGGGTCGCCGCCTCGAGGTCGGTGACGGCGGCCGTGTCGAAGCGGTCCGCATACTCGGCCGCCAGCCGCTCGGCCTTCTCGGGATGGCGCCCCCAGATCCGCACCCTCGTGATGGGACGCACTGCGGCGTGGGCCTCGATCACCATCGGCGCCAGCCGGCCGGTGCCCACCACCAGCAGGGTCGCGGCGTCGTCGCGGGCCAGTTCCCGGGCGGCCAGCGCCGAGGCGGCGGCGGTCCTCCGCCGGGTCAGCTCGCCGCCGTCGAGGCAGGCCAGGGGGCGCCCATGGTCGCCCTCGCTGAGCAGGTAGACGCCGGAGATGGCCGGCAGGCCGTGATCGGCGTTCTGCGGAAAGACGTTGACCATCTTCATGCCGATGTAGCCGGCCCGCTCCCAGGCCGGCATCAGCAGCATGGTGGCCTCGCCGTCCGGCCGATGCATGGCGTGGTGGTGACGCGGCGGCGACTCCACGCCCTCGCGAAAGGTGGTGGCCAATCGCTCGATCAGCGCCGACCAGTCAAGCGACGCCGCCACCTCCTTGTCGGTGATGATGCGCATCTCAGCCCTCCGGGAGTGCCGCGGTGACCATGATCTCCACCTTCCATTCGGGCTTGGCGAGCTTGGCCTCGATGGCGGCCCGCACCGGCGGGCGCCCCGGCACCACCCAGCTGTCCCAGGCGGCGTTCATCTGGTCGAACTCGGCCATGCTGGTCACCCAGATCTGGGCGGCGATCAGCTGCTCCTTGGAGGTGCCGGCCCGGGCCAGCAGGTCGTCGATGCGCGCCAGCACCTGCTCGGTCTGGCCGCGCATGTCGGCGCTCGGGTCGCTGGGTACCTGGCCCGCCAGGTAGACGGTGCCGTTGTGCACGGTGATCTGGCTCATGCGGGCGGTGCTGTCGTGATAGGAGACGGTCATGGCGTGGCCTCTCGTCGTGATGGCAGTCAGGCTGCGGTGAAGCCGCCGAGGAAGGCGGCCAGGTTGTCGCCCAGGTGCTCGGTGGGGTAACCCCCCTCCTGCACCAGCACGGTGGGCAGGCCGAGGGCGGCGATGCGACGCCCCACGGCGATGAAATCCTCGGTCTCGAGCGCCAGGCCGGCCAGCGGGTCGTCCTTGTGGGCGTCAAGCCCCAGCGCCACCACCACGGACTCGGGCCGGAAGGCGTCGAGCCGCGCGACCAGGCGATCCAGGGTGGCCAGGAAGGCGGCGCCGTCGCTGCCCAGGGGCAGCGGCAGGTTGACGTTGGCGCCCGCCCCCTCACCCTCGCCCGTCTCGTCGGCGCCGCCCCAGAAGAAGGGATAGAAGTCGGCGGGGTCGGCGTGCAGCGAGCCGGTCCAGACATCGCCGCGGCAATAGAAGATGTCCTGGGTGCCGTTGCCGTGGTGCAGGTCGACGTCGAGGATCGCCACGCGCTCGTGCCGCTCGCGCAGCACCGTGGCGGCCAGCGCGGCATTGTTGAGAAAGCAGAAGCCCCCGGCCCTCTCGGGGCCGGCATGGTGACCCGGCGGACGACACAGGGCATAGGCCGCGTCCTCCCCGGCGAGCACCGCATCGGCGGCGGCCTCGGCGCAGGCGGCGCTGGCCAGGATGCCGGCGAAGCTGTCGGCGGTCATCGGGCAGGCCATGTCGTGCATGTGCCAGCCCACCAGCCCCACCGGGTGACGGGGATAGTGATGGCCGCCGCCGCAGGGGTGGACGTTGGGCGCCACGATCTCGGCGGCGCCCGGCAGCGCCTGCCAGCGGGCGTGGATGGTCTCCAGGAAATCGAGGTAGCGCGGGGCATGGATGGCGGCCAGGCGCTCTCGCAGTCGTGGGCCGTCGACCTCGGTGGGCGGGGTCACGCACAGGCCCATGGACGCCAGGCCCTGGATCAGCAGCTCGGCGCGCACGGGCCCTTCCGGCGAGTCCACCGGCCGGCCGCGCAGCAGGAAGGTGGGCGGCGCGTGACGCTCCTGGTCGGGATGATAGAAAAGCTTCATCTTCAGCGCTCCCCGGTCCGGTAACGGCCGGATCCCGGAACGCCCTGCCCTTCGATGGAGAGCTCCGTGGCGCCTCGCGTGGCCAGGATGAGCCGGTGATGGCCATGATCGTGCGCCACGTGCTCGTGGCCCAGGGTGGCGGTACGCAGATCGAGGAAGGTCATCGGCATCGTTGCCTCGCGGTCACCATCGACTGCTTCAACATGCCGAGGCGCATCGTGGAACGCAAGCCGCGGCCCCGGAGCTGCCGGGGATGCTAGTCCCGCCCGGCGCAGATGCTATGGTGTCGCGAGGTCCATCGCCTCATCCGGGGAGTCGACCCTGCGCCTCCGATCCCGCCTCCCACAGGCGTCGGCAGGGCCCAGCCGCGGCTCCCCTATCGACCACACTTGACTGGGAGTTCCCGATGCCCCGTTTCCCCGACCACCTGACCGGCGACGGCCCGACCAATCCCTTCCCCGGCATCCGCGTGCTGGAGCGACGCCTGGGCCGCGAGATCCCCCACCGCCTGGGCTCCAACGAGGGACTGGACATGCCTCACCGCGCCCTGCGCGAGCACTTCGGCGACGCCATGGTCGAGCATGCCTACTGCTACGGGGACTCGGAGGCGCTGGGCGTGCGCCAGCGCCTCGCCGATCAACAGGGTGTTCCGCTCGAGGCGCTGCTGGTCGATGCCGGCGCCGACAGCCTGATCGCGCTGGCCCTGCGCACCGTGGCCGAGCCCGGCACCACGGTGGTCGCCACCGCCGGCACCTACCCCACCTTCGGCTACTTCGCCAGAGGCCAGGGCTGCCGGCTGGTCGAGGTCGCCTATGAGGAGTCTCCCGGGCGCCTCGCGCCGGACCTCGAGGCCCTGGTGGCCGCGGCTCGGGAGGCCGAGGCGCGGCTGGTCTATCTCGCCAACCCCGACAACCCCAGCGGCCATCTCCACGATGACGATGCCGTGCGCAGCCTGCGCGAGGCCCTGCCCGACGACTGCTGGCTGCTGCTCGACGAGGCCTATCACGACTTCCGCGAGGACGCCGACACCCCCTTCGCCCGGGAGGTGCTGCCCGGCGTGATCCGCCTGCGCACCCTCTCCAAGGCTCACGGCCTGGCCGGGCTGCGCATCGGCTATGCCATCGCCGAGCCCGAGACCCTCGCGATGATGATGAAGGTGCGCATCCACTATGCGGTCTCGACCCTGACCCTGGCCGCCGCCGAGGTGGTGCTCGACCATCCCGACGAGACACGCGAGCACATCGCCGCCGTGCACCGGCGCCGGGCACGCCTGGCCGAGCACCTGCGCGGCCTCGGCGCCGTGGTGCTGCCCAGCGCCACCAACTTCATCGGCGTGCAGATGCCAAGCGCCGAGCTCGCCGAGCGGGTCAACCGCGAGCTGCTCGAGGACGGACGGCTGATCGCCCGCCCCGCCCATCCGGGGCTCGGCCACGTGCTGCGCATCACTGCCGTGGAAGACGCCCTGGTGCCGGGCCGGCTGACGATACTCGAAGAGGCCCTGCGCCAGGCCTAGTTGCTAGCCCTCTAAACACATCGACCCCGGGAGAGGCGTGACACCATGGAACCTCGCCTGCTCTATTCCCTGGCGGCGGACGCCATCCTGGTGGTTCACGCGGCCTTCGTGCTGTTCGTGCTGCTGGGACTGACGCTGACGCTGGTCGGCAAGGGGCGCGCCTGGCACTGGGTGCGTCATCCCGGGTTCCGCCTTGCTCACCTGGTAGCGATCGGCATCGTGGTGCTGCAGGCCTGGCTGGGCGCGCTCTGTCCCCTCACCGCTTGGGAGATGGCGCTGCGGGAGAAGGCAGGAGATGTCGTGTATGCCGGCTCCTTCATCGCCTACTGGTTGCACGAGCTGCTCTACTATCAGGCCCCCGCCTGGGTCTTCACCGTCGTCTATACGTTATTCGCTGGCCTCGTTATCCTCAGCTGGCTCTGGGTTCGCCCTCGCCCCTTCCGCCGCAGGGGACGCCATGACGACCGCTGAGGCGTGATGTCGGCCACTCGGCGGTGTCACGCCCCATAGCCCCACTCAAAGAGGCCCTGCGGCAGCGATAGTATGAAGGGGAAAACTGGATAGGGAGCGGAAGCGTCCGCTCAGCAGCGCCCCTGCATGGCCAGGCCGGGAGGACAGAAGCGGGAGCGTTGCCGGTGATGATGGCGGTCACGGTCGCGGCGGCCATCGTGGTAATGGTGGCGATCGTGATCATGCCCCTCGTGGTACCGATAGTCGTGCCGATCGCCATCGTGATAATAGCGGCGCTCATGCCGACGGTGATATCCGCCGTGGTCGCCGTCGATCTCGATCAGTGGCTCGGAGAGGATACGCGGGGGCGTATAGCTGCACCCCGCCAGGAGCAGCGCGCCGGCCAGTAGCATCACACCCCCTGCCGCTCTGGAACTGTTCATGACGCTTCACCCCCGTCTCATGGCGAGCGGGCCTGCCGGATCAGCAGCGCCCTTTCTTGGCCTGGCCGGGCGGGCAGAAGCCGCCACCGTGGCTGCGACGATCATGGTCGTGACCACCGTGATGGTCGCCAAACTCGATCAGCGGCTCGGAGGTGATCCGCGCCGGCGTGTAGCTGCAGCCCGCCAGCACGGTCGTGAGGATCAGCAGGAGGGACAGCAGTAGGACTCGACGGGTCATAGGGACTCTCGATGGATGGAGAATGAGGAGCCCCATTCTATCGAACCACTGCCCTCTCCCCCATGTGGCGCAGTCGCGACGCTGATGTCTCTATAAAGAGACAGTCATGATGTTGGCGCTGCCGGCCTGGCCCGGGCTGGGCCACTTGATGAGACGGGCAGGCCCAGACAGAGGGCGTGAGCCCGCCGTAAAGGCGCCAGCGCCGATGAGCGTTGACGCCTGGGACGGCAGCGGCAGGCACGCCCACTATAGTGAAAGGGTCGGAAGTGATAGACCGGACGTGAACGCGCCGGTCCCCGCGCGCTTCAGGGAGCCTGACCCATGACAGGGACGATCACCGAGCCTCGAGCCGCACGCCTTCGCCACCCCGCATCACACCCCGGGGGGACGGGCCGCCCCGCCACCCGGCACGTTTCCTGTCGATAGCCGGAAACGCCCGCATGACACTGGCCCTCATCATCCTGTTCCCGCTGCTCGGCGCGCTGCTTCCGGCGCTGTGCCAGCGCGGCAGCTGCCGACGGTTGGCGTGCCTGGCCGCGCTGCCCGCCGTCTCGAGCCTCTTGCTGCTGCTGAGCTTCCTGCCGCGGGTCTCGAGCGGCGAGACGATCATTGCCGAGCTGGACTGGCTACCCTCACTGGGGCTGAACCTGGCGCTGCGCATCGATGCCCTGGGCCTGCTGTTCGCCCTGCTGATCACCGGCATCGGCGCCTTGATCCTGCTCTTCGCCCGCTACTACTTCGAGGGCAGCGCCTCGGCGGCCCGTTTCTTCACCCTGGTGCTGCTGTTCATGGCGGTGATGCTGGGCATCGTGCTCGCCGAGAACCTGCTGTTCATGCTGGTGTTCTGGGAACTGACCAGCCTGGTATCGTTCCTGCTCATCGGCTTTCACAGCGACCGCCAGGCGGCCAGGCTGGGCGCGCGGATGTCGCTGGTGATCACCGGCGGCGGCGGACTGGCCCTGCTCGGCGGCATCGTGCTGCTGGGTGAGGCCGCCGGCAGCTACGAGCTCTCGGTGGTGCTCGAGGCCGGCGAGCGGATCCGCGCCCATGAGCACTATGGGCTGATGCTCAACCTGATCCTGCTCGGCGCCTTCACCAAGTCGGCCCAGTTTCCCTTCCACCTCTGGCTGCCCCACGCCATGACGGCGCCGACCCCGGTCTCGGCCTATCTGCACAGCGCGACCATGGTCAAGGCGGGGCTCTTCCTGCTCGCCCGGCTGCATCCGACCCTGGCCGAGACCGAGCTGTGGTTCTACCTGGTCACCCTGACCGGCATGCTCACGCTGATGGTGGGGGCCTTCGTGGCCATGTTCATGCACGACATGAAGGGGCTGCTGGCCTACTCCACGGTCTCCCACCTGGGACTGATCATGCTGCTGCTGGGCCTGGGCACGCCCATGGCGCTGGCGGCCGCCCTCTTCCACCTGGTCTGCCATGCGCTGTTCAAGGCGCCGCTGTTCATGATGGCGGGCTACGTGGATCGCGCCACCGGCACCCGCGACATGCGTCATATCAACGGCATGTGGCGCTTCATGCCGACGCTGATGGCGCTCTCGGCGATCCCCGCCGCCGCCATGGCCGGCCTGCCGCTGATGAGCGGCTACCTGAGCAAGAAGATGCTGTTCGGCGAGAGCCTGCGGGTGGTCACCCCCGACTGGGCGACGCTGGTGATTCCCGTCTGGGTCACCCTGGCCGGGCTCTTCTCGGTGGCCTACTCGATTCGCATCTTCCATAACGTCTACTTCAACGGGCGGCCCATCGACCTGCCCATCTGGCCGCCCCGCGAGCCCCGCACGGCCGCCCTCACGCCCATCGCCCTGCTGGCCCTGGCCACGCTCGTCGTCGGCATCGCGCCGCAGGGGCTCTACGCGACGCTCGTCCACCCGGCGTTCGAGGCCGCGCGCCAGGCCGAGCTTGCCGCCTACGACTTCGCGACACTGGGCGGTACCCGGTCGGGGCTGATGAGCCTCGTCGCGCTGGCGGGCGGCGCACTCTTCTACGCGATCCGCGGTCCGCTGTTTCGCCTCCATGCCCGCCTGCCGGAGGTGGATGCCAAGGAGATCTTCGACTGGGCCATGCGCCGCGCCATCGAGCTGTCCCAGCGCCGCGTCTTCCAGCTCGAGAACGGCTCGCTGCAGCGCTACCTGACCTTCATCATGGTCACCGTCGTGGTGCTGGTCGGCGTGCAACTGCTCGCCGTGGCGCGCTGGAACGGCGGCGTGCCGCTGGCTGCCCTCGACCCGCTGACCGTGCTGGCCGCCGGCCTGCTCTGGCTGGCGGCCATCGGCGTGGTGGTCTTCCATCACCACCGGCTGCCGGCCCTGCTGCTGCTCGGCGTAACCGGGCTCTTCGTGACCGTCGCCTTCGCGCGCTTCTCGGCGCCGGACCTCGCCCTGACCCAGCTGATGGTGGAGGTGATGGCGGTGGTGATCATGATGCTGGCGCTCTCCTTCCTGCCCCAGCAGTCGCCCCGGGAATCCACGCGCCCGAGGATGGGGCGGGACCTCGCCATCGCCGGCCTGGTGGGCGGCGGCGTGACGGCCTTCAGCTTCGCCATCCTGACGCGCCCGCAGCACACCATCTCCGACTTCTTCCTCGCCAACAGCCTGCCCGGCGGGGGCGGCACCAACGTGGTCAACGTGATCCTGGTCGACTTCCGCGGCTTCGATACCCTGGGCGAGATCACGGTGCTGGGGATCGCGGCCGTGGCGGTCTTCGCCTTCACCCGCGACCTGCACCTCAAGGAGCGGGTGGTCGACACCAACCCCGGGCACTGGGTGGCCGAGCCGCACCCGATCATGCTCAGCACCGTGGCCCGCCTGGTGCTGCCGATCGCCCTGCTGGTCTCGGCCTATATCTTCCTGCGCGGCCACAACCTGCCCGGCGGCGGCTTCATCGCCGGGCTGATCACCGCCGTGGCCTTCACGCTGCAGTACATGGCGGGCGGGCTGGTCTGGGCCCAGGCGCGCATGCTGACCGCCTTCCGTCCGTTGATCGGGGCCGGCCTGCTGATCGCCGTGGCCACGGGGCTCGGCAGCTGGCTGTTCGGCTACCCGTTCCTCACTTCGGCCCACGGTCACTTTCACCTGCCGCTGGTCGGCGAGTTCGAGCTGGCCACCGCCATGCTCTTCGACCTCGGCGTCTATGCCACCGTGGTCGGGGCGACGCTGCTGGTGCTGGCCAACCTCGGCAAGCTGATGACCGTGGCCGGTCCCGGCAAGGAGATCGGCTGATGGAACTGCTCTATGCGATGACGCTGGGCGTGCTGACCACCTGCGGGGTCTACCTGCTGCTGCGGGCGCGCACCTTCACGGTGATCCTGGGCCTGACCCTGCTCTCCCACGCCGTGAATTTGTACCTGTTCGCCTCGGGGCGCCTGGTCGCCGGCGCACCGGCCATCGTCGGCCTCACCGAGCGCTCGGCGGACCCGCTGCCCCAGGCCCTGGTGCTGACCGCCATCGTCATCGGCTTCGCCATGACCGCCTTCGTGGTGGTGCTGGCCCTCAAGGCGGCGGTGGAGCTGCGCAACGACCACGTCGACGGCGAGAATCCCGACGAGGATAGGCTATGAACCATGCGCTGATCCTGCCGATCCTGCTGCCGCTGATCACCGGGGCGAGCCTGCTGCTGCTCTATCGGCTGCCGTTCGGCGTGCAGCGCCTGGCCGGCATCGCCAGCACCCTGGGCCTCGCCCTGCTGGGCGCCTGGGCCCTTGGCGCGGCCGGCTCCGGAGAGTATCAGCTCTACCATGCCGGGGACTGGCCGGCGCCTTACGGCATCGTGCTGATCCTCGACCGGCTCAGCGCCCTCATGCTGGCGCTGACCGCCATTCTGGGGCTTGGCTGTCTGCTCTACGCCAGCCGCGGCATCGACCGGCGCGGGGCGCACTTCCACGCCCTCTTCCAGTTCCAGCTGGCCGGCCTCAACGGCGCTTTCCTGACCGGCGACCTGTTCAACCTCTTCGTGTTCTTCGAGATCCTGCTGATCGCCTCCTATGCGCTGCTGCTGCATGGCGGCGGGCGGGCACGCAGCCGCGCCGGACTGCACTACGTGATCATCAACCTGGTGGGCTCGGCGCTGTTCCTGATCGCCCTGGGCACCCTCTACGGGCTCACCGGCACCCTCAACATGGCCGACCTGGCCCTCGAGGTGGCCGCTGCCCCGCCGGGCGACGCGCCGCTGCTGGCGGCGGCCAGCATGGTGCTGCTGGTGGTGTTCGGCATCAAGGCCGCCATCCTGCCGCTGCTGTTCTGGCTGCCCCGCGCCTACTCGGCCTCGAGCGCCCCGGTGGCCGCGCTCTTCGCCATCATGACCAAGGTCGGCATCTACGCCATCCTGCGGGTCTTCCTGCTGGTCTTCGGGCTGGGCGAGGCGCCGGTCAACGCCGCCGCCTGGCAGTGGCTGTGGCCGTTGGCACTGCTGACCCTGGCGCTGGGCGGCGTCGGGGTGCTGGGCTCGGACAGCCTGCGCACCCTGACCGCCTACCTGGTGATCATCTCGGTGGGCACCCTGCTCGCCACCTTGAGCCTCGTCACCCCGGCGACGCTCTCCGCCGCGCTCTTCTACCTGATCCACAGCACCGGCATGGCGGCCGCCTTCTTCCTGCTCGCCGACCTGCTGGGCCAGCAGCGCGAGGAGGGCTACGACCGCTTCTCGGTGGTGGCGCCAATGGGCCATCGCACCCTGCTCGGCAGCCTGTTCTTCCTCGCCGCCATCGCCGCGGTCGGCCTGCCGCCGTTCGCCGGCTTCGTCAGCAAAGTGTGGATCCTCCAGGCGAGCGCCAATGAGCCGCGGGGGCTCTGGCTGTGGGGCGTGCTGCTCACCGCGGCGCTGCTGACCCTGATCGCCGTCAGCCGCACCGGCAGCCGCTGGTTCTGGCGTCCCGATCCCGCCAGCGCAGCAGCGCGCCCGCTGGATCGCGGCTGCCTGGCCATCGTCTGTGCCATGGTGGCCCTCAACGGCGTCCTTGCGGCCCTGGGCGAGCCGGTCATGGCGTACCTGGCACTGACCGCCGAGCAGCTGATGACGCCGCAGGCCTATATCGCCGCCATGCTGCCGGAGACACTGGCCCTCGCCACGGAGGTCGCGCCATGACGCCGAACGTCCGCTCCCGGCAGTTCTGGCTGCCGCACCCGCTCTTCTCGCTGTTCCTGGCCCTGCTGTGGCTGCTGATGGTCAACGACTTCAGCGTCGCCCATGCCCTGCTGGGGCTGGCGCTGGGCGTGGCGATCCCCCTCGTCACCCACGCCTTCTGGCCCGAGGAGGCGAAGATCCGGCGCCCCTTGCCGCTGCTGCGCTACCTGGGGGTGCTGCTGGTGGACATCCTGCGCTCCAACCTGGTGGTGGCCCTGCGCATCCTGCGCCCCGCCCGACAGCTGCGGCCGGGCTTCTTCACCTATCCGCTGACGCTGGACGACGACTTCGCCATCACCCTGCTGGCCAGCACCATCTCGTTGACCCCGGGCACCGTCTCGCTCCACTACGACGGCGAGGCCAACACCCTGCTGATCCACGCCCTGCACCTGGAGGACGAGGCCGAGGCCATCGCCACCATTCGCACGCGCTACGAGCAGCCCCTGGAGGAGATCTTCCGATGATTGCCGTCGTCATCCCGATCGCCATGACGCTCTTCGCCGTCGCCGCCCTGTTGAACCTCTACCGCCTGGCCGCAGGCCCCGACATCGTCGACCGGATCCTGGCGCTGGACACCCTGATGATCAACAGCATCGCGCTCATCGTGCTGGCCGACCTGCGAATGGGGCTCGGCGTGCTCTTCGAGCTGGCCCTCTTGATCGCCCTAATGGGTTTCGTGGGCACCGTGGCCATGTGCAAGTACCTGCTCCGGGGGGACGTCATCGAATGACCCATCTCGACATGCCGTGGACCCTGCAGCTCGTCGTCGTCGCCTTCCTGCTGGTCGGCGCCCTGGTGGCCCTGATCGGCTCCTGGGGGCTGGCCAAGCTGCCCGACTTCTACACCCGGCTGCACGGCCCCACCAAGGCCAGCACCCTGGGCGTCGGCTGCACCCTGATCGGCTCGCTGCTCTACTTCAGCCACCAGCAGGACGGCGTCTCGGTGCAGGAAGCGCTGGTGACGATCTTCCTGTTCGCGACCGCCCCGGTCAGCGCCCACATGATGGGCAAGGCCGCCCTGCGCCGACGCCTCGGTAGCGTGCCCGGCAGCCAGAACCCGCCCGAGCGCTAGCCCCTGCCCGTCCGGCATCTTAGGCCGCCACCATTTGACTTCTTAGCCCTAGCGGTCAGAATGATATTCACTCTCATTTGTACCTTATGGTGCGCTATGACCGCGGAACGCTCCCAGCTCCATTACGCCTGCGTCTTCCTGTACGTCTCCTTCCAGGCGATCCAGCATTCGGTGACCTGCTCCTCGAGCCAGGACGACACGCCGTGCTGGCTGGATGCGCAGACGATGAGCCTGCTGCTTCGGGAGCTCCAGCGCTGCCGCCGGCAGGCGGGCCCCTTCAAGGACGTCTCTCCGTTCCTCGACACCGCCTTCTACCACTGCGGCCTGCTGATGGCCCAGTGCCCCGCCGCCCTCAATCGCCCGCTCTGCCAGCACCACCTCGAGGCCATCATCACGCCGCTCAAGGAGGCCGCGGCGCAGCTCTCGGGCAAGGAGTCCCCGGGGACGGACAGCCGCGCCACGTCACCCGGGAAGCGCATTCGCCGCTGGCTGGGGTGGTAGCGACCTCGACAGCCGGAAGGCTCAGGCGTTATAGCTGACGCGCCCCAGCTCAGTGATGTCGTAGCCGCCCAGCGCCTCGGCCCGCTCGGCGAAGCGGGGTTCCCGGGCGAAGGCCAGCAGGCGCTGGATCGGCGCCTCGAAGTAGCTGCGCCGGCGCAGGGCCAGGTCGAAGGCCTCCTCGTGGAGCGGCACGAAGGCGAGCCCCTGGCGACGCGCGGCGGCCTCCACCCCGAGCCCCGCATCGGCCTCGCCCTGGCGGATTGCCAGCGCAAGGTCGTCCTCGCTGAGCGAGGGGTGATCGGCCAAGCGCAGCCTGCTGGAATCGACCCCTTCACGCGCCAGCAGCCAGCTCAGCAGCCGATGCGCCCCGGCATCCGGCTGACGATGGGCGACCCGCACCCGCCGATCCGCCAGGTCATTGAGCGCGGCGATGGCCAGGGGATTGTCGGGCGCCAGCAGCAGCCCCTGGCGACGCCTCACCCAGCGCAGCGTCACCAGGTCGCGCATGCCGGAAAGGCCCAGCGCCTCGGGCCGGTTGTAGTCGCCGCTACGCTCGTCCAGCAGGTGCAGCCCCGCCACCATCGCCTCGCCCGAGAGCAGGCGTCGCACCCCGTCGCCGCTGCCGTGACAGAGCAGCGCCAGGCCCGCGCCGCTCTCGCGCACCGCCCACTCCAGCAAGGGGTCCTGGCTGCCAGCGAGCACCAGCGGCACGGGCCGGCTGCTCGCCCGGTCGCCCTCCAGGTGGCTCATCAGCCACAGGTCGATGGCCTGGCGCGGGAAGAGCAACTTGCCGGTCACTCGCACGCAGGGGATGCCGCCCTGGCGCACCAGGTCGTAGACCTTGCGCTCCTTTAGGCGCAGGTAGTCCGCCACCTCGGCGGTGGTCAGGTAGGCGTGGTCCGGGCCGAGTGCCATGGCGCTCCCCTTATAAAGATACAGGTACAGGTACAGGTACAGGCTGGGCTGAATTCGTCGTTTTCCTGCATATTACTGCATGAATTACCGCACCGTGTGCATTAGCGGGGTTTAACGCACATGATGCAGGAAGATCGCAGGAGAGCCCGATGCCCGACGACGCCAACGCCTTCCAGACCGCCCTCGCCCTGATCCTGGGGCTCGATCCCGACCTGATCGGGATCGTCACGCTGTCGCTGAAGGTCTCGCTCTCCGCCGTGCTGATCGCCGCGCTGATCGCCCTGCCGCTGGGTGCGGCGATCGCGCTGTGGCGCTTCCCCGGTCGCGGGGTGCTGATCGTGGCGCTCAATGCGCTGATGGGGCTGCCGCCGGTGGTCGCCGGGCTCGCGGTCTACCTGCTGCTCTCGCGGGCGGGCCCGCTGGGCGAGCTGGGCCTGCTGTTCACGCCCGGCGCGATGGTGATCGCCCAGGTGATCCTGGTGCTGCCGATCATCGCCGCCCTGACCCGCCAGCAAATCGAGGAGCTCCACGGCGACTACCGCGAGCAGCTCACCTCCATGGGCGTCTCCCGGGCGCGGCGCATTCCCACCCTGCTGTGGGACGCCCGCTTCGGCCTGGCCACCGTGATGCTCGCCGGCTTCGGCCGCGCCAGCGCCGAGGTCGGGGCGGTGATGATCGTCGGCGGCAACATCGACGGGGTGACCCGGGTGATGACCACCGCCATCGTGCTGGAGACCAGCAAGGGCGACCTGCCGCTGGCGCTGGGGCTCGGCATCGTGCTGCTCGGGCTGGTAGCGCTGGTCAACGCCGCCGCCCACCTGGTCGGCGAGACGGCACGTAGGCGGGTGGGATGAACGAGCTGACCCGCCTGGACGTCTCGGCCATTCCCCCCCTCGCCCTCGAGGGCGTCGGCTTTCGCCACCGCGGCCAGCCGCTGCTGCACCCCGTCGACCTGCGCCTCACCGGGTGCCACTGCACCCTGGTGATGGGCCCCAACGGCGCCGGCAAGAGCCTGCTGATGCGCCTCGCCCACGGCCTGCTCGCCCCCACTACCGGCCGCGTGCGCTGGGAGGGCCGCCCGCCGCGCCAGGCCATGGTCTTCCAGCGCCCGGTGCTGCTGCGCCGCTCGGCCCTGGCCAACCTCACCTATGCCCTGGCGATCGCCGGCACCCCCCGCCGCCAGCGCAAGCCGCTGGCCCGGGAGGCGCTTTCGCGCTTCGGCCTGGCCGCCCTGGAGGCGCGCCCGGCCCGGGTGCTCTCCGGCGGCGAGCAGCAGCGCCTGGCCCTGGCCCGGGCGTGGCTCGCCA
Organism: Halomonas pelophila; assembly: GCF_040196315.1. Classification (NCBI taxonomy): domain Bacteria; kingdom Pseudomonadati; phylum Pseudomonadota; class Gammaproteobacteria; order Oceanospirillales; family Halomonadaceae; genus Halomonas; species Halomonas pelophila. Next base: position 33,752 of record NZ_JBEGCI010000010.1, on the reverse strand, counting down.
GGCCCGAGGTGCTGTTTCTCGACGAGCCCACCTCGGCGCTGGACCCCGCCGCCATCAAGGCGGTGGAGGATGCCGTGCGCGACTTCCACCGTCGCGGCACGCGCATCGTGATGACCAGCCACGACCTGAACCAGGCCCGCCGCCTGGCCGACGACATCGTGCTGATGGTGGACGGGCGGCTCATCGAGCACTCCCCGGCCGAGACCTTCTTCACGGCTCCCGCCTCCGCCGAGGCGCGGGCCTTCATCCGGGGCGAGCTGATCTGGTGACGGCTGGCTCCTCGCGATATGCGATTACACCACAACAAGAAGGAACGACAGCATGCAAAGGAACGCCCGCAGGAAACACCACGGCCTCACCCTCGTCGCCCTCGGCCTGATGGGCCTGTCGCTTAACGCCAGCGCCCAGGACGACGACCGCCACATCACCCTGGCCTCGACCACCTCCACCCAGAACTCGGGGCTTTTCGACGCCATCATTCCCCAGTTCAGCGAGGCGAGCGACATCGAGGTGCGCGTGGTCGCCGTGGGCACCGGCCAGGCCTTCGAGATCGCTCGCCGCGGCGATGCCGACAGCCTGCTGGTGCATGACACCGCCGGCGAAGAGCGCTTCGTCGCCGAGGGCTACGGCACCGAGCGTGCCGACGTCATGTACAACGACTTCGTGATCGTCGGGCCGAGCGATGACCCGGCCGGCATCGCCGATGCCGAGACTATCGAGGAGGCGCTTTCCGACATCGCCGAGGCCGAGGCGCCCTTCGCCTCACGCGGCGACGACAGCGGCACCCACCGCGCAGAGCAGCGCCTGTGGGACGCCGCCGATGTGGCGCCGGGCGGCGAGTGGTACCGCGAGCTCGGCAGCGGCATGGGCCCGACCCTGAACACCGCCGCCGGCATGGACGCCTACGCGATGAGCGACCGCGCCACCTGGGTCGCCTTCGACAACCGCCAGAACCTCGAGCTGCTGTTCGCCGGCGACGAGGCGCTGTTCAACCAGTACGGCAGCCTGCTGATCTCCGCGGAGCGCCATCCGCACCTGAAGCATGATCTCGCCGAGCAGTGGCATGACTGGCTGCTCTCCGAGGCGGGCCAGGCCGCCATCGCCGACTTCGAGGTCAAGGGCCAGCAGCTGTTCTTCCCCAACGCCCACGCCGACTGACCCGGCGATAACCTCGCCTCACCCGCAGACCCGCCAGTGCCCGGCTACGTCCGGCCGGGCCACGCTTGGCCGGGCCACGCTTGGCCGGGCCACGTTGGCCGGGCCACGTTGGCCGGGCCATGAAAAGCCTGCTATCCGCCGTCGAGCCTATCGGGTATATCGCCTGAGCTCATCGGCAAAGTCGCTGCGCAATCTCGTCCACTCCATCTTGAACCAGGGCGTGTAGTGTTCCGGGCAAGAGGCCAGCTCGGCATCGAGCGCTGCGGGTGATATCCAGCACCAGTTGGCGATCTCCTGGCGGTTGGGGCGTGGTGCTTTGTCAGTGACCCCAAGATATACCCAGCAAAGCTCGTGCTCGGCGCCGCTTGAACCGAACTGGGCCTGATAGCGGAACTTGTAGAGGAAGGCGAGTTGCGCCTCGATGCCGACCTCCTGCCATAATCGCCGGTGAATCGCCTCTTCCATGGACTCACCTCGGCGTGGGTGACTACAGCAGCTGTTAGACCAGCACAGCGACCAGAGGCGCTTGCCTTCCGCACGCTGCTGCAGAAGAAGCTCGCCGTCATGATTGAACACGAACAGCGAGAAGGCGCGATGCAGCACACCGCTGCCTTCGTGGCACTTGGCCTTGCTCAAATACCCCAGCTCCCTGTCCTCGTCATCGACCAGGATCAGCTCCTCGTCATCGAAGGAAACGGTCTCGTCGCGCTTGCTTGAGCCAGTGCTAACCAATGGTCATCTCCTTGGCCGTGATATCTGTCTACTCCTCGTGATTGCCTAGCCGAACGCCATCGCGTGCCGCTGAAAAGCCATCACCACCGGCAGGCTCCAACGCCCATGCACTCAGCTCCGGACGTGGACCCGCGAGCGGCGCGAGTGGCAACCCCCGGGTCGCACCGCTGAACAGCAGTTTGAGCATGCCATCATGACGTGTCGCCAGGCGGGTACTCGCGATGGCGGTCTTGACCGTGCGGCGTGACACCTTGACCTGCCGCCCCGTGCAATAGGTCGGCCGAGCATTTATCCGCCTGAGTGTGAGCACGGCCAGGCCGATGGCCCATAAGCAGAAACGCCTGATGCCCGTTTCTTTCGCGGGAACCATCAGGGTGTAGCGAAAGGCATTACGCAAATGGGCATGCGCTATACCGACCATGTATCGCAGGGCGGTGGCGAACTCCGGATCACTGCGTCCCGGCGCCAGGCTCGACACGTCCACACCAAATTCCTGAAATTCCCGGCGGGGCAGCCAGCAGACGCCACGTTGCCGATCGTCCCAGAGGTCCTTGAGGATATTGGTGAGCTGCAGTCCCTGTCCGAACGACGGTGCCAGGGCCAGCATCTCGGCACGCTTCTCATGCATGTCGCCTGAATGCTGGCAGAACAGTTCGGTGAGCATTTCCCCCACGACGCCTGCCACGTAATAGCAGTAGCGATCCACCTCGCCCAGATCTGCCAAGCCCTCCAGGCTGGAAGTATCCTGGTAATGGCCCATGCCCCTGCACATGATGCTCACACACTTGACCAGCGCCTGCTGTTGGGGCGCTGCGAGGCTATGGGTGCAGCGAACGACCAGTGGCGTGTTAGCCATCAACTCTCGCTCATCCGGTGACGTGGCCGGCGAGAGCAGCGGCGTGACCTGCCTGGCGAAACTCTGGGCCGTCTCCTCTCCTCTCAGCACCGCCATGAACCGTTCATGCAAGCGGGTCTTCTGAACCGCGGAAAGCGCCGGTTCATCCTCCACGGTGTCGGCAATACGGCAGAGCAGGTAGGCATTGGTCACGACCTTGCGCAGATCGGCCGGGAGCTGAGGGATGGTAAGGGCAAAGGTGCGTGACACCCCGCCAAGGACCCTGCCCTGATAGGCGTCTGCCTCTGTAGTTACGGAAGCCGCCGCAAGGACCTCGGCCATGACAGTACACCCATTCATGTGTGGCGATTGACCAACCCGCGTGACGTGCAAGTATCGAGACAGACTGATTAAGCAGGCTATCACGCTGGCTTTGAGAGAGTAACGACGCCCCGCCAACGTCAAGGCCGAGTAGGCCGACGCCCCAGGCGGATCCACCCGCCAGGCCATGACCCACCCCGCCACGCGCCGTTTCGGCCCGTGGCGGGCGCGTTTCTGGCTTCAGTCCATCAGCACGAAACCGTTGAACTGCCAGACCGTCACCAGGGTGAGGGCGAGCAGCACGACCAGCCCGGCATGGCGCAGGCGCCGCCCCGGCGTCCAGCCGGTCTCGCCCAGCACCGGCGCCAGCAGGGCGAGGCTCCCCAGGCTCAGCGCCCCCGCCAGCATCGCAACGATCTGGGCGGCCACGAAGGCCGGCGGCGGGAAGCCGAAGAAGACGAGCCCCAGGTCCCGCGCGATGGGCAGCACCCCGGCCAGGGCGAGCCCCATGCTCACCACCCAGAACCCGGCGGCCAGCAGCGTCAGCCGCCCGCCCCAGCGCGCTGCGGGCCGGCATGCGCGAGGCCGGCCCCAGCCGAACAGCGCCACCACCAGGGAGCCGGCGAACACCGCTCCGGCCAGGCCCAGGAAGGCGAGCCGCCAGCGCGGGTTGGCGAGCGGCCCCACCCGCTCCATCACCATGATCGGCTCGGGCACCGCCAGGTGGGTCACGGCGCCGCCGTCGTCGGTCAGAAAGCGCAGCGACTCGCCGCTATCGGCCTGGCGGAAGTGCCCCTCTCCCTGCGCCGGCATCAGGCGAATCTCTCGGCCCCGCCGGCTCAGCACCAGCTGGCCGTCCCGGTCCAGGGAAACACTGGCCATGTCGTGGCTGAGCAGCGCCTCGACGGTGGTATAGGACCGACGCGTGGAGAGGTAGTCCCCGACATAGCGCGCCAGGTTGTCGGGCGCCGCGGCCGTGGCGGGTGGTTCGGTCGGGAAGTGGCGGCGCACCAGCTCCTCGACGAAGCCGCGGATCAGCGCCTGACCGCCGTTGCTGTTGGTGCTGATGAACACGCCCAGCTCGAGTTCGGGGATCAGCTGCAGATCGGAGACGAAATGCACCGTGCCGCCGCCGTGGCCGATGGCCCGGTAGCCGGCGATCTCGCTCTCGATGAAGCCGTGGGCCATGCCGGGCTGCCCCAGCGCCACCCGATAGTGGGTCCGCTGCATCTCACGGGCCGTCTCCGGCGCGAGCAGTGCCACGTCGCCGAGCCGCCCCTCGTTGAGGTGGGCGCGCATGAAGCGCGCCATGTCAGTCGCCGTGGTGGAGAGGCTCCCCGCCGGGCCGATGCCGCCGACGAAGGTGAAGCCGCCCGGCCGGAAGCCACCGTCGACCCACTGATAGCCCTCGCTGACCCGCTCGCGCAGGGCCGGCGCCATGGGCTCCCCCTCGCGCTGGGGCCCCCAAGGCTCGCGGAAGGTGCTGTCCCGCATGCCCAGCGGCCCCAGCAGGTGGCGCTCGGCGTAGGCCTCCCAGGCCATGCCGCTGACCTCTTCCACCACCCGACCGGCAAGCGCCACCCCGTAGTTGGAGTAGGCCGGCCAGCTGCCCGGCGCTCGCACCTGGGCCGGGGTATGACGGCGCAGATAGTCACGCAGCGACAGCACGGCGTCGGGGTCGTCCTCGAAGAGGTGGCCCATGGCCGTATCCTCGAAGCCCGGCGTGTGGGCCATCAGCTGGCGCAGGGTGATGGGTTCGGGATAGCGGGTCTCAAGGGGCAGGTCGGTCAGGGTGTCACGGATGTCGGCGTCCAGATCGAGTCGGCCCTGCTCTACCAGCTGCATCAACGCCGTCCAGGTGAAGAGCTTGGAGATCGAGCCCGGCCGGAAGAGGGTCCGCTCGGCCACCACCGGGCGCCCGGCCTCGAGGTCGGCCGCCCCGTAACCCTTGGCCAGCACCAGTGCGTCGTCCTTGACCACCGCCAGCGTGACGCCGGCGACATGGTCGGCCTTCATGCGCGCGGTGACGAAGCCATCGACGAAGGCCTCGAGGTCCTGACGCTCGATAGCCTGTTGCTCGAGCCTCTGGCGCTCGAGATCCTGACCATCGATCGCGGCCCCCACGGCCATGGCCGTCCACAGCCAGACCATCAGCCCGCACAGGGCCCCTCGCATGACCTTCATGATCGCGTGTCTCCCTGAATCGCCTCGTTTCCCTTCGCATGGTCGGGCATCGCTCGCCTGCCCCCCGCGCACCGCCGGGGATATCGTGGCACACCGGGCGGGCCTCCATGCACTCATCAGCAGGGTCGCGCAAGGCGCGCCGAAAGCCCAGGACCCCGCCGCCACCGCGTTGGCATGGGTTTCGGGGCCTCACGATTGCCACCTTGGTCTAAGCCGAGCAATGCTGCACTTTACGTTAACGTCAACCTCGCCTAGTCTTGTCCCATCTGCCATTTCGATGACACCAGTTTGCCGGTCGCGCCTTCGCTCGAGCACAAGGCGCGTCACCTGACACGACGGGAGCCCTGCCATGCACACGCCCTACCAACCCCTCGATTTCGACCTAGACGACGAGCTGAACATGCTGCGCGATCACGTCAACGCCTTCGCCCGCGACGAGATCGCCCCGCGCGCCGCCGAGATCGACGAGAAGAACGAGTTTCCCAACGATCTGTGGCAGAAGTTCGGCGACATGGGCCTGCTCGGCATCACCGTGCCGGACGAGGACGGCGGCAGCGGCATGGGCTACCTCGCCCACTGCATCGCCATGGAGGAGATCTCCCGGGCCAGCGCCTCGGTGGGCCTCTCCTACGGCGCGCACTCCAACCTCTGTGTGAACCAGCTCAAGATCAACGCCTCAGCCGAGCAGAAGGCCAAGTACCTGCCCAAGCTGATCAGCGGCGAGCACGTCGGGGCGCTGGCCATGTCGGAGCCGGGCGCCGGCTCCGACGTGGTCTCCATGAAGCTGCGCGCCCGCAAGGAGGGTGACAAGTACATCCTCAACGGCAACAAGATGTGGATCACCAACGGCCCCGATGCCGAGGTGCTGGTGGTCTACGCCAAGACCGACCCCGAGGCCGGTTCCAAGGGCATCACCGCCTTCATCATCGAGAAGGGCATGCCCGGCTTCTCCACCGCCCAGAAGCTCGACAAGCTCGGCATGCGCGGCTCCAACACCTGTGAGCTGGTGTTCGAGGACTGCGCGGTGCCGGAGGCCAACGTGCTCGGCGAGGTCGGCAAGGGCGTGAAGGTACTGATGAGCGGCCTGGACTATGAGCGCACCGTGCTCGCCGCCGGCCCCATCGGCATCATGCAGGCGGCCATGGACATCGTGGTGCCCTACGTCCACGAGCGAAAGCAGTTCAACCAGTCGATCGGCGAGTTCCAGCTGGTGCAGGGCAAGATCGCCGACATGTACACCACCCTGAACGCCTGTCGCGCCTACCTCTACGCGGTGGCGGCGGGCTGCGACCGCGGCCGCACCTCGCGCAAGGACGCCGCCGGCGTGATCCTTTACTGCGCCGAGAAGGCCACCCAGGTGGCGCTGGACGCCATCCAGCTGCTCGGCGGCAACGGCTATATCAACGAGTACCCCACCGGGCGACTGCTGCGCGACGCCAAGCTCTACGAGATCGGCGCCGGCACCAGCGAGATCCGGCGCATGCTGATCGGCCGCGAGATCTTCAACGAATCCAAGTAAGGGCGGCGTTCCATGAGCATCCTCCAGACCCAGATCAATCCGCGCAGCGACGTCTTCCAGGCCAACGACGTCGCCATGCGCCGCGAGGTCGGCCAGCTGCGCGAGCTGACCGCCGCCATCCACCGCGGCGGCGGCGAGAAGGCCCGCGCCCGCCACGAGTCCCGCGGCAAGCTGTTCGTGCGCGACCGCATCGACCACCTGATCGACGAGGGCTCGCCCTTCCTCGAGTTCTCGGCGCTGGCCGCCCATGAGGTCTACGACAGCCCGGTGCCCGCCGCCGGCGTGGTCACCGGCATCGGCCGCGTCTCCGGGGTGGAGTGCGTGATCGTCGCCAACGACGCCACGGTCAAGGGCGGCACCTACTTCCCGCTCACCGTGAAGAAGCACCTGCGCGCCCAGGAGATCGCTCGCAAGCATCGCCTGCCGTGCCTCTATCTCGTCGATTCCGGCGGCGCCTTCCTGCCCCGCCAGGACGAGGTCTTCCCGGATCGCGACCACTTCGGACGCATCTTCTACAACCAGGCCACCCTCTCCGCCGAGGGCATCCCGCAGATCGCCGTGGTGATGGGCTCCTGCACCGCCGGCGGCGCCTACGTGCCGGCCATGGCCGACGAGTCGATCATCGTCCGCGAGCAGGGCACCATCTTCCTCGGCGGCCCGCCCCTGGTGAAAGCCGCCACCGGCGAGAGCATCAGCGCCGAGGACCTAGGCGGCGCCGACGTGCACGCCAAGGTGAGCGGCGTGGCCGACCACTACGCCGAGAACGACGCCCACGCCCTGCAGCTGGCCCGCGCCTGCGTGTCGCGGCTCAACTGGCAGAAGCGCGGCGAACTGAAGATGCAGCCCTCCAAGCCGCCGCGCCTCGATCCGACCGAGCTCTACGGCATCGTCGGCACCGACCTCAAGAAGCCCTACGACGTGCGCGAGGTGATCGGGCGCATCGTCGACGACTCCGACTTCGACGAGTTCAAGCGCACCTACGGCGACACCCTGGTCACCGGCTTCGCCCACATCCACGGCCACCCGGTGGGCATCGTCGCCAACAACGGCGTGCTCTTCTCCGAGAGCGCCGTGAAGGGCGCGCACTTCATCGAGCTCTGCGCCCAGCGCAAGATCCCGCTGGTGTTCCTGCAGAACATCACCGGCTTCATGGTCGGCTCCAAGTACGAGCACGAGGGCATCGCCAAGCACGGCGCCAAGCTCGTCACCGCCGTGGCCTGCGCCCGGGTGCCCAAGTTCACCGTGCTGATCGGCGGCAGCTTCGGCGCCGGCAACTACGGCATGTGCGGCCGCGCCTTCGAGCCCAACCTGCTGTTCATGTGGCCCAACGCCCGCATCTCGGTGATGGGCGGCGAGCAGGCCGCCGGCGTGCTCTCCCAGGTCAAGCGCGAGCAGATCGAGCGTGAGGGCCGCGAGTGGACCCAGGAGGAGGAAGAGGCCTTCAAGGCGCCCACCCGCGAGCAGTACGAGCACCAGGGCCACCCCAACTACGCCAGCGCGCGGCTGTGGGACGACGGCGTGATCGACCCGCTGCAGACCCGCGAGGTCCTCGGCCTGTCGCTCGCCGCCGCCATGAATGCCGAAGTGGAAGAGACGCGCTTCGGCGTGTTCCGGATGTGAGGTCGAGATGACGCCGACATACTCCCGACTGACGATCGACGACCGCGGCGTGGCCCGGCTGACGCTGGACCGCCCGGACGTCCACAACGCCTTCGACGACCACCTCATCGCCGAGCTCAATGCTCACCTCGAGCGCCTGCATGATGCCGCCCGCCACGGCGAGGTGCGCGTGGTGGTGCTGGGCTCCGAGGGCAAGAGCTTCTCCGCCGGGGCGGACCTGGGCTGGATGAAGCGCATGGTCGAGTACGACTTCGACGGCAACCTCGCCGACTCGCGCAAGCTCGCCACCCTGATGCACCGCCTGGACACCCTGCCCTGCCCCACCCTGTGCCGGGTGCAGGGCGCGGCCTTCGGCGGTGCGGTGGGCCTCGCCGCGTGCTGCGACGTGGTGGTCGCCTCCGAGAAGGCCAAGTTCTGCCTCTCCGAGGTCAAGATCGGCCTCTCGCCGGCGGTGATCAGCCCCTACGTGCAGCGCGCCCTGGGCGAGCGCCAGGCGCGCCGCTATGCGCTGACCGCCGAGGTGATGGACGCCGCCACCGCCCAGGGCCTCGACCTGGTGCACCGAGTGGTCGCCCCCGACGAACTCGACGCTGCCGTCGACGCCATGCTCGAGACGCTGCTCGCCGGCTCGCCCCAGGCCCAGCGCGCCACCAAGGCGCTGCTCGCCGAGGTCGCCCGCGAGCCCGACAGCCAGGCCACCCGCGAGCACACCTGCCGGGTGATAGCCGAGCTTCGCGTCAGCGCCGAGGGCCAGGAGGGGCTCGCCAGCTTCTTCGAGAAACGCCGCCCCGCCTGGACCGCCGACGCCTCCCAGAATTCCGACACGACCGCCACGGAGCGCCGCTCATGAGCCGTTCGACACCCTTCGACACCCTGCTGGTCGCCAACCGCGGCGAGATCGCCTGCCGGGTGATGCGCACGGCGCGTGCCATGGGCCTGCGCACCGTCGCCGTCTATTCCGATGCCGACGCCAATGCCCGCCACGTGCGCGAGGCCGACGAGGCGATCCGCCTCGGCCCCGCCGCGGCCCGCGAGAGCTACCTCAAGGTCGAGGCCGTGGTCGAGGCCGCCAAGCGCAGCGGCGCCGGCGCCATCCACCCCGGCTACGGCTTCCTCTCCGAGAACGGCGCCTTCGTCGAGGCGCTGGATGCGGCCGGCATCGTCTTCGTCGGCCCGCCCGCCTCGGCCATCGCCGCCATGGGCGACAAGTCCGCCGCCAAGGCGCGCATGGCCAACGCCGGCGTGCCGCTGGTGCCGGGCTACCACGGCGACGACCAGGACGACGCCCTGCTCAGGGCCGAGGCCGACAAGATCGGCTACCCGGTGCTGCTCAAGGCGAGCGCCGGCGGCGGCGGCAAGGGCATGCGCGTGGTGGAGTCCGGCGAGGGCTTCCAGGCCGCGCTCGACGGCTGCCGCCGCGAGTCCCAGGCCGCCTTCGGCGACCAGCGCATGCTGATCGAGAAGTACCTGACCCAGCCGCGCCACGTCGAGGTGCAGGTGTTCTGTGACAGCCACGGCGCCGGCGTCTACCTCTTCGAGCGCGACTGCTCCGTGCAGCGCCGCCACCAGAAGGTGCTCGAGGAGGCCCCGGCGCCGGGCATGAGCGAGGGCCTGCGCCGCGAGATGGGCGAGGCCGCGGTGCGCGCCGCCAAGGAAATCGGCTACGTGGGCGCCGGCACCGTCGAGTTCCTGCTCGATGCCGACGGCTCGTTCTACTTCATGGAGATGAACACCCGCCTGCAGGTGGAGCACCCGGTCACCGAGATGATCACCGGCCAGGACCTGGTCGAGTGGCAGCTGCGCGTGGCCATGGGCGAGGAACTCCCTCTCGCGCAGAATGAATTGACCATCACCGGCCACAGCTTCGAGGCGCGCCTCTACGCCGAGGACCCGGAGCAGGACTTCCTGCCCGCCACCGGCACCCTCACCCGCTTCGCCATGGACCTCGAGGGCGCGGAACTCGACCCGGCCCGCGTGCGCCTGGACAGCGGTGTGGCGACCGGCGATGCCGTCTCCATGCACTACGACCCGATGCTCGCCAAGCTGATCGTGCACGGCAACGACCGCGCCCAGGCGCTGGCGACCCTCAACCGGGCGCTCGCCGCCCTCGACGTGCAAGGCGTGGTCACCAACCGCGCCTTCCTGCAGCGCCTGGCGACCCATCCGGCCTTCCAGGCCTGCGAGCTCGACACCCGCTTCATCGAGAAGAACGAAGCCACCCTCTTCGCGCCCAAGCAGTACAGCACCGAGGAATATGCCGGGGCCGCCCTGGTGGGCCTGCACCAGCTCGCCCGCGAGTGCGAGAGCGACTCCCCCTGGGACCGCCACGACGGCTTCCGCCTCAATGCCCCGCACACCATTCGCATCGCCCTGTGCGACCCGGCCCACGCCCAGGATGACGACGACTCCGAGGCCGTGGTGGTGGTCGAGGGCACCCGCGAGCGCGAGGACGCCGCCTGGCACCTGACCATCGGCAGCGAGACCCTCACCGCGCGCCTCGATTCGCTCGAGGGCGACGCCGTGGCCATCACCCTGGACGGCCACCGCCGCCGCCTGCAGGCGCGTCTGGTGGGTGAAGGGAGTGAGCGCAACGTGGTGGTGATCGTCGACCCGCGCGGCGAGACGCGGCTGTTCTGGCGGCGCATCGACGCCATCGACCACGGCCGCCAGGAGGCCGAATCGACCCTCACCGCACCCATGCACGGCACCGTGGTGGCGCTACTGGTCGAGCCCGGCGCCCGCGTCGAGAAGGGCATGCCGCTGATGGTCATGGAGGCCATGAAGATGGAGCACACCATGGCCGCCCCCGCCGACGGGCACGTGGCGAGCTTCCACTTCCAGGCCGGCGACACCGTGGGCCAGGGCGACGTGCTGCTCGAATTCGCCGCCGACGACTAAGGAGAGCAACCATGGCATTTCCCCAGCAGGTGCGCCTGGTCGAGGTCGGCCCTCGGGACGGCCTGCAGAACGAGCCGACGCCGATCGACACCGCGACCAAGCTCGCGCTGATCGACCGGCTCGGCGCCGCCGGCCTCACCCACATCGAGGCGGCGAGCTTCGTCTCGCCCAAGTGGGTGCCGCAGATGGCCGACCACCGCGAGGTGATGCAAGGCCTGACGCGCCGCAATGGCGTCACCTACTCGGCCCTCACCCCCAACTTCAAGGGGCTCGAGGCCGCGCTCGAGTGCGGCGTGGACGAGGTCGCGGTGTTCAGCGCCGCCTCCGAGGCCTTCTCGCAGAAGAACATCAACTGCTCGGTGGCGGAATCGCTCGAGCGCTTCGCCCCGGTGCTCGAGCGCGCCCGCGAAGCCAACGTGCGCGTGCGCGGCTATGTCTCCTGCGTGCTCGGCTGCCCCTACGAGGGCGAGATCGCCCCGGCCAAGGTGGCCGAAGTGGCAAAGGCGCTCTATGAGATGGGCTGCTACGAGGTCTCGCTCGGCGACACCATCGGCGTGGGCACCCCGCTCAAGGCCAAGCGCATGCTCGAGGCGGTGGCCCGCGACGTGCCGATGGCGAAGCTCGCTGCCCACTTCCACGACACCTACGGCCAGGCGCTCGCCAACCTCTATGCGGTGCTCGAGGAAGGCGTGGCGGTGATCGACAGCTCGGTGGCCGGCCTCGGCGGCTGCCCCTACGCCAAGGGCGCCTCGGGCAACGTCGCTTCCGAAGAAGTGGTCTACCTGCTCGACGGCCTCGGCATCCAGAGCGGTATCGACCTCGACGCACTGGCCGCCACCGGCACCTGGATCACCCAGACCATCGGCCGGCCCAACCGCTCCAAGGTGGGGGTGGCACTGGCCAGCCGCTGGTCGGCGGCTGCCCTCTCTCTACAGCCACAAGGTCGCCTCGGGTAATGTGGCAAGCGAGGACGTGATCTACCTGCTCGACGGCCTCGGCATCGAGACCGGCATCGACCTGAACGCTTTGGCCGCCACCGGCACCTGGATCACCCAGGCCATCGGCCGGCCCAACCGCTCCAAGGTGGGGGTGGCGCTGGCGGCGAGATAATCGCAACGCCAACAAGCAAAAGCCCCGAGTCAGGTGACTGACTCGGGGCTTTGTTTGTGGGCAGTTGAACGGCCCGGCTCGCAGGCGACAAACTCAGAGCGAAGCGGAGAGCTTGGCGTCCTTGTGTAGCCGATTGTTAGGCGAAATGCTTTCATACTGGCCAACGTTCAACAGCAAGACTGGCTAGTGCCTTTTGCCTACTTTCTACTGCGGCTCGATCCCAATGAGGATGCTTCTCAGACACTTCACGAGTTAGAATAAACTCCGAGGATTTGTATGTGATACATTTATTTTCGTATGAACCAGATGCTTCTTTTTTATTATTTGGTTTGTCCAGTAGACAGAGGTTTCCCAAACGATTGAGACAATCAGTTATGAACTCCTTGTCACTCGATATCACATCAGCCCAATCCTGACTCGGATTTTTCGGCAGTATGTGTTCGAGGTTTACGAAGCTTGGGTCTTTGACTGGCTCACTCTGCAATGACTTGCCTGGATTGCAGTTCTTCCATTTCTGGATTTCTAACTCGCGAAGTATCCACCGAGCTCTTGCTGACTTTGTTTCGGCATACCTCGAAAAATCTTCTAGAAACTCTTCATCAGCGGGAAGGATAGCTTTCAGATTTTCCCATACGGCATGTGCCGATTTTAGCTTTCCTGACCAGATGTTTGAGGCAATGGCTGCGGATTGAATTTCTAGTTTTCCTGTACGCCCCCTCCCTATTAATTGATATCTAAGTATAACTGTTACCAAGTAACTTGTTAATTTTTCAACATCAGTTACCGAAAGCTTTTCGATTGCAGAAAGAAGAATCGGATGCGTTTGTTTGGCCCCCAACAAAATGAGAGCTTCAATGTTGGTGCGCGTGGTCTCAGAGTATCGTCTCCACAGATCGCTGTCAGAAATCTCTAGGTTTCCGTAGCAATCGGCAACTCGTGCCAAGTCGTTAGAAAGCTGCGCAACCTCAGTTTTTGAACTGTATTTGCTTTTTAATTCTTTAAATAGGCGGCCTCGTTGAATTCTGCCAAACCTTGAAGTCCAAAAGGCTTTTAAGAAATCATCGCCCTTTCGATCACCTATTGTTGATATCATTTTTGTCCAGTTACTCAGTATCACCGCCTCTTTGTTTCCAGCCTCTCTGAGGAGATGATTTTTCAGCAGATCAAGAACGGACAGGTCAATTCCGCGATCATTCAAAGACTCAAATATTGTATATGCGTTTTCTGGAGCGCTAACATCAAGGCAATTTACCTGCACCCGGTCCCTAATATACTTAGCCATCTGAAATAAAACCGTTGATTTTTGTTTTTTCTCATAACCTTGTTTTTCGGCAAGATTAGCGATGTACTTTCGACACAATAAGGCCGCTTCGAGAAGCTTTCTAGTCGAAGTGTAGCGCCCCTCGCTAGCCAGCTTGATCTCGATATTCTTGTCTGGGCAAGGGTTAACGATTAATTCCTGAAAGACATCCCGATTGTTCACATTGAGAACGATTCGAGGCTCATCCTGCTCTTCCCCGATTTCGGATATACCGATGAAATCATTTTGGATTTTTGCTGCTTCGGCATCTAATCCATTATCGCGCAGCCATTGACGGATAGCAGAATAGATCATTGTCGTAGTGGCTAGACGCTGCTGCCCATCTAGGATTTCATACCTCTTTGAAGGCGTATCTTCCGCACCTACTAGTACGAGCAACCCCAAAAAGTAGTCACTGCTGGGGTCATTCATGGCATTGGTAACATCATCTAAATACTGTTCTACTGCCCCAATCGGCCAAGCATAATCACGCTGGTGCGCTGGCACTTCAAAGTAACGTCTTTCGTTAAGCAGCTGCCCAATTCCGCGTGTCTCGGACGACATTTGTTGTTTTGCCATCTACTTCTCCAATTCCTTTGATTCGCCTAACGCCTAAGCTCAGTTGCCGCCCGAAGCGCGACAGCGCTTCGGGCGGCAACTGCAGCGATCTGTTGGGCGAGAAATACACCGTATTCAGAACTTCCAATCTTTAGTGCCCGTGATTATTAGCACTTCGGAAGCGCCCCAATCCCGAGCAAGAGTAACCGCTGTATCCAAACTCTCGAAATGCCTTGCTTCCTCGGTTGAATCGTCCCCAAGGTAAGCTGTCGCGGTCCCAAACTTCACGGCTAGGCACCAATCTTCGTCGTGCTGTGGAAGGCACGCGACTTTAGCTCCAGTTGCTATTTGTGCAGCAAAGCTGCGTTCTCCAAAAAACATTTACCCCCCCCTTTTCGACTGTGTTCGCCCAACGCCCAAAGCAAGCGCGCCGCTTTTTGGCGTCGCTTTGACTTTGATTGTTAGGCATTAAGTTGACAGCTTCGAAAGCCATAAGTAATTTACTCATAGTCACCTGGCAATGGTTTAAGTGGTGGAACATTATTTCCAGGGGGAACCTTGGGGACGACTTTTAACCAATGCCAACCTAACTCCTTAATTAAATAGACCTCAAGCGGTGCACATAAAGAAGCTGCTAGTATAAAGCAAAAAGAAATGCCCGCTATTTGCCCTGAAACATTGTCAGATTTTGGGAACAAACCAATTTTAGACGTAATAAAAACAATTAAACCTGTGACAAGCAGTAATATTCCTGCTTTAAAAATCAAGACCAAGAATTCTGCTCCATTCTCGATCACAAGGCCAATCGCAATAAGCGCACCTACAACCCAGACTATGAATTTAAATAACAATATCAAATAACGAAACACATGCGTTACCCTCTATGTTTCTACCCCGTAGTATTGGGAATCGATAATTTAGCCCAGATTCGCATAGATTGCCTAACGCCCGCAGCACGCGCGGTTTTGTAATGAAGGCGAAGCCGCAATGTAAAAACCGTCGCCGTGACTGCGATTGTTAGCTGCCATGGTCACCTTTCGTAGCCTTTTCCCACTCAATCCCTAGCCCCTTAAATTTCTGGGCAAAGGGAATAACAATCAGCGCCACTACAGCACCGATAAGTGCCATCCGCTCAGTCGTAAGTAACACTATATCATTTTGCGCACAGATGAAATCTGCTACGACGATAGCAAAAACGATAAACGCCAACACCCACGAAACCTTTTGGAACGACTCAACGGCCTCGACCTTTTCTGTTCGTAACCCGCTCTTTCGTTCTGCGGCGTCCTCTGCAGTTAGTGCAGGAAATGTAGGGAAGAGAGCAAAATCAGTAGGAATAAGCCCACCATCAATGTCAAAGATATACAAGTCGAAGGGGAAAATCTGATTGCTTGATGGCGTAACTAGGAAAACAGGAATACTGTCCTCACCCACTGATTTACTGTAGGCCTTCAGTTGTTTATAGGCACTCTCAGCATTGAGTTGGCTAGATCCTTTTATTTCTATAATCGCCAACCTCTCCTTTTTAATCGGATCAACGATTAAAAAGTCGGGCCGATATTGCTTTCTGCCATCAGTGGCCAAAAACGCAGGCTCATAGACAATTGAGTCTTTAGGGTAGCCAATAGTGACAAGATATTCCGCAAACTCTTTTTCAATTTTGGAGTGATATTCTTTTTGCATCCTTCACCTTAAGGTCCGAGATCCGGAAAACGCTAACGCTGAGCTTAGCGGCGCCCTTGTAATGGAGGCGAAGCCGCAATGAAAAGGGCGTCCGGCGGCCATCGGCCGCGAACTACAGCGACTGGTTAAATACAGGCTTACTCAGACTCTGAGCCCCATGAGTAGCTGGCATTTTTACCCTTGCCCTTACCGAGCTTTTTGCGGTCAATCATTCGGGATTCAAACTTAAAGCTCTCGTCTATTTTCACAACGAGCAGCTTATTGAAATTTCCCGCCCTCTTGACCACTACCTTACCTTTACCTTTTTCAGGGGAAATCGTCTTGATCTCTACCCAGTCATTCCCCATGCGCCCATCTGAGCCGGCCATACCAGGGCGATGGCGCTCGATCCCATATTTGATCTCAGCGTAAAGCTCGCCGAGCTCTCCCCAAATTTGAAGGTAACGACCAGTGAGCTCGTAGTACTCTGCCGCGGAATAAACCAAGTCCTCAAACACTTTGATAATTTCGATGGGCGCATTGGGAAACTCAGCCTTGAGGTCTTGCTCGTGCAATTGACCATTAATCCACTCCCAACTGATCCATTCGCCATCATCCCAAATGCCATCAGATGGATCACTGATGGGAAGTCCTGTCATTGCACACCGCATCTCGGTGCCTCCCTGTATTTAACGCTTGCAGCATGCGCGCCCATGGAATGGAGCCAAAGGCGCAATGTAATGGGCGTCGCCGTGCCTGCACTTGTTATAAGGCGATGCTACTGATGTGCATTAACACTTTCTTGCAGAAAGCCATGAACTTGCCTTCCAAAAATTAATTGACGTTGATGAATAAATCGTCGATATTCAAAGTTAAAATTTTTAGGCCTACCAACTTTCTTCAACTTATTAAAAATACCCAGGGTCTTAAGGTACTCTTGCCTACCTTTTTTCCGAAAATTTAGTCTTGCTTCATTGATTCCCTGCATCAACGTGATGCTAGTAAACTTTTTGTTCAGGTAGTTTTCTTGGTACTTATCCTCAAGAAACGAAGCAATAACATTTGGGTCCTGTTCAAATACTTGCCAAATTTTCTTGCTTTTAGGAACCACAAAATCACGCATACTTTTTCGGCGCTTGAATGCCGGGGCGATACCCGCACTTCCAGACAAATCCATTAATACTTTATAGATTGTCGGCCCGTATTTCTCATGTGCAGCTACATTATCAACATGCCAAGCTTTATACTTTGAAAATTTAATACCTGCGATGACCTCATCATTCTTGATCAACGCAACCATAGGAAAGCCCGGCTTAGGCCTTCCTTCCAATGAAGGCGAACGCAGGAATGTAAATAATTCTAACTTATCAATTTTCTTTATAGCCAAAACACTCTCTCTAGCCTTATAACAGGTAATGAATAGATTTCGGACTTTAACCATTCGAGCACTAGACCCAGGCAGGAGGAATCGTCATCGACGTATAGCGGATCTCCTTCTGGAGTTGGCTCGACATCCAATTCACCCTGACCATTAAATGTTGCTCTCTGTAAGAGATTCTTGGTCTGGTCGTCAATAAGCCTATAAAACGTTATGCTTCCTTTCAGCACACCGTCCACGCTTACCATCTTGAATTCAATACAATAATTCCGGTCCAGAAAGCTCAGATTGCTGTGTTCACCATCTTCATGGTCAACACCTATGCCCTTGAGTGGAAATCTGTCTCCATGAAGAAGAGCGAGGTTCTGTTGGAACTCTCGAAAGAGCTCCTTGAACTTTCCATAACGACGTTGAGCTTGAGCCAGTTTCTCAAGCGAATCTCCAGCACTATTCATGGTTCGACTCCTTCCTTAATTCATAACGTTTCGCGACAGGGGCGCGACGTCAGTCGCGTCCCTTGCTCGCCTTGGTTAGCTTTATGAACCGAAGATACGCCATAAAAAGAAGTGCAAAGCAGCCAATAACCAAGGTCACATAAAATCCCCATCCCAAAGAGTAGCTTTCAAATCTCACGCCACTTGGATTTTCCGGGTTAACATAAACATCAATGGTTTTCCCAACACGAAAATCACGGGCGGTGTTCAATGCAGACAGCTTTATAGGACTGCAAGGTAGTTGGGAAATTTGAAGTTCCGACTCGCGTGCTTCTCCCGCAAACCTAAAGCCTACCTTCACGTTCGGACAGTATGTAGCCCCCTTCGACCCACTTTCCTTTCTGACTTGACTCGAAACTATATCTACAGTCATTAATTCCCACGAGTCGAGTTCTCTCACTTCCGTATAACTATGAAACGCAAGCAATAGGCAGAGCAAACCAAGCACCAGTAACAGGGTCGCCAAAAAAGTCTTATATAGAAACCAATTCATAACGTGATGCTAACGCCCTGGGTAAGCTGCCGATGCGGAGCGCAGCGTAGTACCGGTCAGCTTCACCCACTTGTTAAGTGCTGCTCTAGCTGAGGCAAAGCAGACGGAGCTTTATGCTACTAGATGTTTCGGATATCAAGTTCCAAACCGCACAATAACTAGCCCCAAGACCGAAAACACCACCCCGATAGCAACAATTACACCGCCAACCTTGTTAACCTTTTTCCGGCCTCTCGCATGATCAGCAACAATCACGACAGCGCCCGTTATAATGAGGTACAATCCTGGGCCATGTCCCAATAAAATGAAGCTGATGAGAGCCAGCACTAGCAAGCCTAGCTCAATGAAAAACGCTCGCCCTCGAAAAATCTCACTTCCCATGTAGCTCACTTCCTAGCTGCTACTCATACACTTAACGCTCGCATTTGCGGCTGGTTTGGAGCGCAGCGGAAAACCAGTCCGACAACATGCGCTTGTTAAGTTAATACTCCACCTGCTTTCCTGTTGTAGGTAATAGTACCGGTACTTCAAACTGAATCCTGCTCACTGAGCTATTTTGCGAACTATTGGAACTTGCTGAAGATACAGATATAGAGCCTACAGACTCACCATCATTTGCCGATGTTTGTTCTTCAGTAACTGTAACGGCAACATCGAATTCAACCTTTTGTAATGGAACACCAGTTTCTTGGCAGTATGCATGGCCTTCAGTGTTGCTGTGAAATCTTGCGGTAATTGGATTTACTTTAGCATTTTGAGTATTTCCATACTCTTGTGCAGCCACGACCCCTTTTATAATTTGTTTTAACGTTTCCGAAACAAAATCATCGAGTTTCATAATTTACCCCAATAAAGAAACTATAAAAGAACCGATCGACGCAATACTACCTGCATTAGGCAGCCCATTTAAAAGAGTTTTGACTACCGCTTTGCTTGGCTTGCCACTTTCGACTTGAGCTTCAACTGCATCAATAACTTCATAGGAGGCCAATTGCTCTTCTTCAGGAAGACTTAGCCTATCAATTTCATTACGTAAAGCAGAAATATGCTCTTGAAGTTCAGAATTTGAATTTACAATATTGACCGAGTTATCTGTAGAGTGTTGGTTAATTCTATTGTTTGTGCCGGATATATTGTAAGTAATATGTTGGACAGCTGCTTTTGCTTCAGGAAGACCGAGTTTGATAACATCCATTTGGTACCCAGCAGGAATACCATGGAATTTTTCGTGAAAACCCGGATCGATAACTTTGTACGTTTCTTCTGCACCGTTACTCATTGAACGCTGAATTAAGTCACCAGTCTCTATCAAAATATCAGAACGCTGAATAAATATCTTATCCTTTTGAACGCTCGATTTGATATCCGAAATTATTTCTCCGTCTTGTTTTAACACTTTTACGGTGTCATTCATTAGATCATCAAATGGCATTTGTACGAATTCTCCCTGGTAACTTAACGCTTGGGCTCAGCGGCCGATTTGGAGGCGCAACGCGCCAGAAAAGCGGTCCGCTGCAGCCCCTGGTTAAATGGTGGAAAGCGATACTCTCCGAATCTCTGCTCGCCAGAGCTTGAGACAGGTCTCAGCCAATTCCAAAGCATCATAGCTCGCACCGTTGTGGTCAATTTCATACCTACAGAAAAATGTGATTGGTTTTTTCATTTCCGGTTTATAGGTGGCAATCATCCAATTCCTGTTCGAAATATCTGGCTGATAGCCACTTCTCAATCGATTTATTTTGCAGTGCTTCTTTCCATTGCAAAAGTCCGCACAAATTTTGAGTTCAGGGTGCCGGTTTATGAATTTTTGAAGGTCGCTCTTACGATATTTGGTGGGATACGTTTCCGACAGCCAATCAGCAAGATGATGGCAGTGGATAAAGAACGAAACGACATCATCTTCATAATATTCCACTCGCTTGAACCTGTGAGGACAACCAGAATAGATATCCCGTATCCGGTCTAGATACCGTTGTACTCTGTGTAGTTGCTCCATAGTTCATCGAGCCATTTAACAGGTATTAGACAGCGTGCTCGTTTATTGACTTGAACGAGCATGCGCGTTCAATAACCTTATCATTGCAAACTTTTACCAGCTAAGCCTTTGATTTCATTATTCCCAAAGGAAACCTTGGCCACCTATGCAAAATTCGCGCGCTTGCGCATTTTGCCAATGCCAATAATACTGTATGTACATCCATGCATCGAGAGGACGGAAGTATGGATACGCACAGCAAACCGCCGAAGCTGATGGACCGGGTCAGGGCCATCCTGCGGGTGAAACGCTACAGCCCGCGCACCGAGAAAACATACTGCTACTGGATACGCTACTTTATTCGCTTCCACGGAGTCCGGCATCCCGTCCGTAATCGGCGTAATCGGGGACAGACCCTGGATGCGACATCCCACCAGCAAGGGAGCCGCCGAAGTGAAATCGCCGATTAATCTGGCTACTGCATCGGCATGGCAATATCGAAGGCGGACTTCAGGCACGCTACCGCCCCTACCCGGCAAGACGTGATGGCTCCCTGCCATCCCTGCGGTAGTCCCTGCATGTTGCGTTTTGGCATAGTGCCTAGTCGTCTAAGCGACCTTAAGAGGTCAGCGTATGCGAGAGTGCCGATGGATGCCACACCCCGATTGGTCGCAGACGCCGCTCAATGCATGCCTGGCTCACGGTGACCAAGGTGGAATCGTCGCGCCATAACGCAAAGACCCCGAGCCAGGTGACTGACTCGGGGGCCTTGCTTGGGCGGTCTGGGGTCGGCATCAGCGGCGGCATGCAGCGCCGACCGCTGCATGCTGTTTTAGCTCATCGGCGTCTCGCCACGCAACGCCGCTTCGATCACGGCGATGTCGATCTTCTTCATCGTCATCATGGCATCGAAGGCCCGCTTGGCGGCGGCGCGATCGGGGCTGGTGTAGGCCCTGGTCAGCGCAATGGGGGTAATCTGCCAGGAGACGCCCCACTTGTCCTTGCACCAACCGCAGTCGCTCTCCTGGCCGCCGTTGTCGACGATCGCCTTCCAGTAACGATCGGTCTCGGCCTGATCCTCGGTGGCCACCTGGAACGAGAACGCTTCGTTGTGCTGGATGCCTGGCCCACCGTTGAGCCCCAGACAGGGTATGCCCATCACGGTGAACTCGACGGTCAAGACATCACCCTGCTTGCCCGCCGGGTAGTCTCCCGGCGCCCGATGGACCGCGCCGACGGAGGAATCGGGAAAGGTCCTGGCGTAGAAGTTCGCCGCCTCCTCGGCATCGCGTTCGTACCAGAGGCAGATCGTGTTCTTGGCAATCGTCGTCATGGGAGCCTCCATCCTGGTGCCAGGTGTTCAAAGGCGGCCGGCTTGCGCTCCGACTCCGGGGTCGCAAGTGCCGCCTCCACCGCCTGTTCCGCGTGGATCACGGTGGTGTCGAAGAGGGGCACGTCAGTGTCGCCGGCCTGGATCAGCAGCCCGCTCTCCGTGCAGCCGAGGATGACGCCCTGGGCGCCATCTCGCATCACCGCATGGTGGCTCCAGAGGAACAGCGACCGAGCCAGCGGCGCCACCCGGTTCATCCATGGTCGGGTGGTGTACACCTGCCACTCATGGCGCCCCCGTGTCACGCCCCTCCCCGGCGAGCAGACTCGGCCACCAGGCAGGCCACCTGGGCGCCTCGCCGAGCGTGTCGAACCCCCGGAGGATGGGCGCTCCCAGGTACCAGATGGTGGTCAGGGAGTAGGTCACCGGACCCGGCTGAACACCCTCACAACGCGACTTCAATGGGATTCACGAGCCGCTCGAAGTCGCCGTATGACAGCTGCATGACGTCCGTGTGACTACCGGCATTGAAAGCAATGCGGTCGGCGGCGGTCAGATGCGGGGAAACGAATACCTCCACCCCGAAAAGATTACCGAAGGGCGGCATCGCACCGGGCTCGCAATCCGGGAAACTGTCCTTGAACTCCTCCTCCTTGGCCAGCTCGACGGACGTTGCGCCGACGGAGTGTGCCATCCGCTTCAGGTCCACCTGGTCGGAGGCTGGCAGGACCACCTGCGCCAGCCGCCCGTCGATCTTCACCATCACGCACTTGGCGAAGTGCCTGCCGGTCACATGGACGGACTCGGCGACCTCCTGGGCGGTATAGGCGGGAGAGTGCTGCAGGATGGAATACTTGATGTTCTGCTCATCGAGATGCTGTCTGACTCGCTCCATGGACATGGCGATCACCCTCTCGTTGCCTCTTCAGAGCACTGCTATCGCTACAAGGGTAGCCAGCATCGGGGCCGTGGTCCTCAAGGATCGCTCTGCCCACGGAAACGGCCCGGCTCGCCCCCTGCGACGAGATGTTGCTCAGGCGTCGGCCAGCAGCCTCGCCACCGCCTGTTCGGCGTGTATCTCGGTGGTGTCGAAGAGGGGGATCTCCGTATCGTCAGCCTGGATCAGCAGCCCGAGCTCCGTGCAGCCGAGGATCACGCCCTGGGCGCCCTGCTCGGCCAGCGAGGCGACGATCGCCAAGCAGTCAGCTTTCGAGTCGGCCCGGATCTCGCCACGGCACAGCTCATCGAAGATGATGGCGTGCACCCGCTCGCGCTGGGGGGCATCGGGAATCAGCACCTGGATGCCCTGGGCCTCCAGGCGCTCCCGGTAGAAGGCCTGCTCCATGGTGAAGCGGGTGCCGAGCAGCCCCACCCGGGTCACGCCCTGCCGGTGCAGCGCCTTGGCGGTGGCATCGGCGATATGCAGCAGGGGGATCGCCACGGCCTGCTCGAGCTGCGGGGCGACCTTGTGCATGGTGTTGGTGCAGAGCACCAGGAAGTCGGCGCCGGCCGCCTCCAGGGAGCAGGCGGCCGCACCGAGGATGCGGGCGGCGGCCGCCCAGTCGCCGCGGCGCTGCAGGGCCTCGATCTCGGCGAAGTCCACGCTGTAGAGCACCAACCGGGCCGAGTGCAGGCCGCCCAGCCGTGCCTTCACCCCCTGGTTGATGAGCCGGTAGTAGGTCTGGGTCGATTCCCAGCTCATGCCGCCGATCAGCCCTATGGTCTTCATCATCTCCCCTCCTTGACCTGCCCCCCAGAGCGTTATGCAGGAAGACACCACAACGCAAGGCCCCCGCGCCATTGAGTGACTCAGGGGCCTGGTGGGGCTAATCGGGCTTTCGCGCCAGCAGGGTGGCGAACTGCAACCGCGCACCATTGTGCATGGTGCCCACCTCCTCGTTGTACGTGATCGGCTCCCACCCCGCGTAGGCCTCGCGCAGCTGGTCCTCTCCCAGGGTAAAGGGGAAGCCGACCGGGCAGGGGTACGCCTCCGTATCCATGGCGCAGACGATGGTGTTGTAGCCCCCGGGCAGGGTATGCGCCTGCATGTCGGCGATCACCGCCTCGACACGCGCCGGGTCGAGGAACATCAGGGTGACGGTGCAGACGATCAGCCCATAGTCCGTGTCCAGTGCAGCGCGGTTGAGGTCGTACACCTGGGCCTTCAGGTTTTCGATCCCCTCTCGGCTCACGATCTGCTGCAGCATGTCGATGGCGCCGGGGTTGTTGTCCACCGCGGTCACGTCGAAGCCAAGCTGGCTCAGGTAGAGGGCGTTGCGCCCGTTGGAGCAGCCCATGTCCAGGGCCCGGCACGGCGCCACCACCCGGCATGTCTCGGCCACTTCGCTGTGCACAGGAGTCAGGCCATAGCGGCTGTTGAGATAATTCGACATCGTATCCCCCTTGCCTCTTCATAATATGCATCTATATTACTGCTTTTATGGTGCGGCGAAATAGCACTACGCAACACTGCCCGGGACCGGATCACCGGCCCGTCGCGCAGGCGCTAGGAGCCTGTCGGATTTGACCGATCGTAGCGAGAGGGACGGATTTCGAGACAAGTTTATCGATCTGATGAGACAAATAGCCCGCTATTTAACGAATCAGATCGAATGAAATTGGCCGAAAGACCGGGTCTCGGAGTAGATCAGCGTTAAGTCCGACAGGCTCCCTAAAACCTGGGGTGGATGCTCAGCGACAGCATGGCGGAAAGCTGGCACAACGGCCTGCCTGACGCCTGCTGCAACGCATTGAAGGCATCCTGTACCCGTTGCTGGTCACGCTGGCTGGTAGGGGGGCGTTCAATGATGCCCGCGGCCACCAGGCGCGCCACCACATCGCTGGTCAGCAGGAAGGTATCCTTGCCGACCAGGCGCAAGAAGCCGGCGGCCGAACGGCCGCCCAGGCGTGCGCCGCGCCTGGCCAGCAGGCGCCACAGGCCGATGATGTCGGTGCTCGGCCAGTCGGCGATGAACTCACCGAAGCTGCCGCCCTGCTCCTGGAGAAGGTCCAGGATGAATTGCGCGTTTCTGGGGATGGTCTGGAGCTTGGTGCGATGACGGATGAGGCGCTCATCCTGCATGTGGCCTTCGATCTGCTCCGGGGTGAGCAGCACCATCTTCTCGGGCACGAAGCCCCAGAAGGCCTCCTCGAAGGCCGGCCACCTGGCATCGACCACCGCGTGATTCATGCCGGCGCGGAACACCCGCCGGCTCATGGCGGAGAGGTAGCGATCATCCCCCAGCCGCTTCAGCTCGTCAGGCGTCAGCGCCTGGGGCAGATAGGCCTCCAGGGCCTCATCGGATTCGAAGCGGTGGCGAACCCTGTCATGGAGCCATCGGTAGTCCAGCGTCATGCCTGCCTCGCTCTGCCTGGGCCATCATCGTCCTCAACCGCCACGCCGATGAAACCACCGGACTGGCGCCGCCACAGGGCGGCGTAGAGGCCATCCTTGGCCAGCAGTTCCCCGTGGGTGCCGCTCTCGACGATCTGTCCCTCATCGATCACCACCAGGCGGTCGAGCATGGCAATGGTCGAAAGCCGGTGGGCGATGGCGATCACCGTCTTGCCCTCCATCAGCGTATAGAGCTGCTCCTGAATCGCCGCCTCCACCTCGGAGTCCAGCGCCGAGGTGGCTTCATCCAGCACCAGGATGGGCGCATTCTTGAGCAGCACCCGGGCGATGGCGATGCGCTGACGCTGGCCGCCGGAGAGCTTGACGCCGCGCTCCCCCACCTGGGCATCCAGGCCGCGGCGGCCCTGCGGGTCCACCAGGTCATCGATGAAGGTATCGGCATGGGCGCGACGCACCGCCTCCTGGACCTGCGCTTCGCTGGCCTGGGGACTGCCGTAGCGGATGTTGTCGCGCACCGAGCGGTGCAGCAGCGAGGTGTCCTGGGTGACCATGCCGATATGCCGGCGCAGCGACTCCTGGGTCACCCCGGCGATGTCCTGGCCGTCGATCAGGATGCGCCCGCCCTCCAGATCGAAGAAACGCAGCAGGAGGTTGGCCAGGGTCGACTTGCCGGCCCCGGAGCGACCGATCAGCCCCACCTTCTCGCCGGGGGCGATGGTCAGGTCGAGGCCATCGAAGACCCGCCGGCCCTGGCCGTCGGGGCGTGCATAGCCGAAGTGCAGCGCCTCGAAGCGTATCTCGCCGCGAGGCACCGTCAGCGTGCTGGCATCGGGCGCGTCCTGCACCGCCGGCTCCTGGGCGATGGTGTTGATGCCGTCCTGCACGGTGCCGATGTTCTCGAACAGGCTCGCCACCTCCCAGAGGATCCAGTTGGACATGAAGCGGATGCGCATCACCAGGGCGATCGCCACGGCGATGATCCCCAGCGCCACCGCTTCCAGGTACCAGGCGCCGATGGCCATGGCGGCCACGCCAGCCAGCAGCAAGGAGTTGAGCACCGTCAGGCTGACGGTCAGGCCGGTGGCCAGGCGCATCTGCCGATAGACGGTCACCATGAACCCCTCCATGGCATCGCGGGCGTATTCCTGCTCGCGACGGGTATCGGCGAACAGCTTGATGGTCTGGATATTGCTGTAGCTATCGACGATGCGCCCGGTCATCACCGCTCGGGCATCGGCCTGCGCCATGGAGACCGCCCGCAGACGAGGCACGAAGATCCACATGATGGCGATGTAGCCGGCGAGCCAGAGCACCAGCGGCAGCATCAGCCAGGGCTCGGCGCGGCCCATCAGCAGCATCGCCCCGCTGAAGTAGACGAGCACATAGACCATCAGATCCATCAGCTTCATCACCGTCTCGCGGATCGCCAGGGCCGTCTGCATCACCTTCTGGGAAACCCGCCCGGCGAACTCGTCCTGATAGAAGGCCAGGCTCTGGCCGAGCATATGGCGATGCGCCAGCCAGCGACCGATCATCGGGTAGTTGCCGAAGATGCCTTGCTGGGTCACCAGCGCCTGCAGCAGGGTCAACAGCGGCAGGCCGATCACCACCAGCGCCGCCATCCCGGCCAGGCGCCAGCCATGCTCGGTGAAGAAGCCCTCACGCTCGGCGCCGGCCAGCCAGTCCACCAGCTCGCCCATGGTGTGGAAGAAGAACACCTCCGCCGCTGAGACCAGTGCCGTCAGCACCGACATCACGACCAGCAGCGGCAGCACCGGCCGCGAGAAGTGCAGGATAAAGGCGAACAACCCCCTGGGTGGCGTGCCCCGATTGTCCTCCGGGTAGGGGTTCACCAGGGTCTCGAAATAGCGAAAGAGGGCGCGATACATGGCAGCAATCCGGTTGCAGGGAGTGAGCTCGACGTTCTCGAGCCTCGTGGAGGATAGCCAAGCGAGGACCCGACCTGCACCCTGGGATGCCAAACGACCATTCGCGGAACTGCCGGGCGATGGAGCGTTCCAGGCCGGCGCCGCCTACTGCAGCTGGAACTCCACCGGCTGCAACGGCTCGGACGCCGGGTCGCCCAGCGCCTCGGCCACGCTGATCTCGTGTACCCGGCAGATGGCATCCAGCGGCAGGTCGTTGGTCTCGCGGCCGAAGGGGAATTCCAGCTGCTCCGAGAGGCGGTCGAGCCCGAAGAAGGTATAGGCCACGATGGCGGTAAACACCGGGGTGAACCAGCCGGCGCCCGACACCAGACCGAAGGGCAGCAGGTAGCAATAGACGTAGGCGGTGCGATGCGCCAGGAGCGTGTAGGCGAACGGCAGCGGCGTCTGGGCGATGCGCTCCGAGGCGGCCTGGATGCCGGCCATGCCGTGCAGGTGCCGGTCGAGGGCCGCCGCCCCCACCGAGTCGATCGCCCCTGCCTGGCGCGCCTCGGCGATCACATCGCCGGCCTGCTGCAGCATGAAGGCCGCCGGGTTGCGGGTACTCAGCGTCTCATCGACCAGGGCCGGGTCAAGCGAAGCCGGCAGGTCCGGACGCACGTCCTCCTCGCGAAGCTGCCCGCGCAGCAGGTGGGCATGGGCCAGCGCGCGCATCATCAGCTCACGGCGCCGCTCCGGACTCAGGTAGATGCCGCCGGTCCGCGCCAGGCTGCGCATCTCATAGACCATGTGCCCCCACTGCTGGCGCGCCTCCCACCAGCGGTTGTAGGTCGCCGTGTTGCGCACGCTCAAGAGGATCGACAGCGCGATCCCCATGAGGGTGAACGGCAGCAGGGTGTATTCGACGATGCCATCCAGGTAGTGATGGCGAGAGACCCAGGTGACGGCCGTGGCGAAGAGCCCAGCCAGCAGGATGTGAGGGAAGATATGGGGCAACACCGAACCTTTCCAGGCCAGCATCAGCCCGAGCGCACCGGGGCGATCACGAACGATCACGACACAACGACTCCGAAAGGCAAAAGCGGCGATGGTGTCACAGCGCCCCGGATGAGGAAAGCCGGGCCCGCGCGCCCCGTTCCTGCGGCGCCTGGGCTAGCGGCGATATGCGTAGAGGGTGTTGCACGCCCCGTAGAGCTCCACCGTCTCCGTCGCGCCGAAGCCCAGCCGGTTGCGCAGACGATGGGAGCGCACATTCCGGCAGCGTCACCGCCAGCTCGTCCCGTGTCACCAGGCCGCACATGCCGATCGGGGTGCCCTCCCCTTTCCGCTCCACCAGGTTCCGGCCGACGCCATGGGCCCGATAGCTCGCCATCGGGCCGTGTTCGAGATAGCGGAGGGCCTCCTCGCGGGTGCGCCTCCCCTTGTCGGCGATGTGGCGGATGAACGTCGGGGCGTTCAAGAGCCGGACGATAAAGTCGGCGTCGTCGACCTCGAAATGCCGAAGGGTCAGTCGTACGGTGTCGATGACTTTCACCCTGCCACTCCCTGGTTGAACGCTTGATGGGGGGATGACGCCGCGGCGCGTCGCTGGGCAGCACGCCCATCAGCCGGCCAAATAAGAAAACCCCCGGCCGAAGGAACGGCGCGGGGGCGACTCATTGTGCGCCCGTGATGGGTTGAGCGCTAGGGCGCGACCCAGCGGCCCTCCCGGCGCGCGAGGATCTCGCCGGTCTCGTCATCGAGGGCGAAGAGGTGCAGCCAGCCGTTGCCCACCAGGGACTGCAGCACCTCGTGGCGGGCGATGATCGCGTCGATCGCCGCCGTGGGCGCCGCCAGGTAGGCGCTCAGGCGCAGGGGCTCGTGGCGCCACTGCTCGCCGTCGTGCAGCGACTGCATCGGCAGGCCAATGCGCAGGTCGCCGCCGTTGCCCTCGAGCACGCCGATATGCCCGCCGACCACGTTGTGCAGCACCTTGTTGCCGCTGCCGAACTTGCGGTTGTCGGTGACGGAGGCGTTGTACTGCATGTTGATCCAGTGGGCGACGACCATCGGCGCGGTCATGATCAGCTCGAGGCGCGAGGCGTCGGGATCGGTGCGCCAGTCGTAGTCGTGCAGGAAGCTGCGCCCGGCGAGATCGAGGGGCGCGGTGAGCCGACGCGGCGCGGCGATGAAGCTGGCGTTGTTGGCCAGCCCCCACTCCGGGCGGGTCTGGGACCAGTCGGCGCCGCGGCGCTCGAGGACCTTCTCGAGCTCGGGCTCGTTGGCCGCGAGGCCGAGCCGCGGGGCGCGCTCGCGCCGGGCCTGGTCGCCGGCCCCGGCGAGCCAGGCGCGCTCCTCCTCGCTCAAGGCGAAGGCATCCTCCGCGCCCTCCGGCAGTTCGATGCGGTCGGTGATGGTGTGGTGCAGCGCCGGCACGAAGCGGGTCGCCTCGGGAATGACGAGGCCCTCCTCGGCCAGCGCCTCGCGCAGCGCGGGGTCGTTGAGCAGCCGCGCCAGGGCGCGCACCGAGACCTCGCCGGACTGGCCGCCGCAGGCGCCGCACTCGAGCCCCGCGGCGTGGGGGTTGTTGGTGCTGTGGCTGCCGTGGCCCACCAGCAGCACCCGGGGCGCGAGGTGCTCGGTGAGGCCCATGGCGCCGAGCACGGTGCGGGCGAGCGCGGCCTTGTCGGCGAGGCTCAGCGCCTCGCCGCTGTCGCGCCAGTGCCAGCTCAACTCGTCCATGGCAAGCGGCACGCGACCGGCCTTCGGCGCCAGCGAACGGCGCAGCAGCTTGCCGGCATAGAGCAGGCCGCCCGCCTCCACGGCGGTGAAGCTGGCACTCGCCGTGCGGCTCCACTCCTGCAGGCGGGCCTGCCAGTTGAGCCGCTTCGCCGAGCGGGCCTCGCCCTCACCCGTGCCGCTCTTGAGCGTCACCCGGGGCGCCAGCAGGCCCGGCAGGTGCGGCTGGGCAAGCGCGGCGCCGTCCTGCCGGTGCTCGAGGGGCAGGCCGAAGAAGCCGGCGAAGCCCAGGGTCTGGATCGCCGGGCTCTGGCGCTCGAGCGCTCGACGCAGCGGCTCGGAGCGCACGTCGATGCAGAACACCGCCTGCAGCCGCACCGCCTCGCTCGCCGGGGCCGGCGCGCGCGCCGTCTCGCCCAGGGCCCGCTGCAGCGGATCCTGGTAGGCCAGCTCGCTGGCGAGCTGCCACACCCAGAGGGGCTGCTGGGCGTGCAGGTGGCGCTCGACCCGCTCCGGCAGCTCGACGAGCTCGGCGTGCCACAGCCGGGTCAGGCGCTCGGCCTGGTCGGGCAGCTCGGCGCGGACGTAGCGCCACAGCACCAGCTCCCAGGCCAGGCGGATCGCCAGCAGGCTGCGCATGTCCGACGCCGACGCCTCGCGCTCTCCTTCGACCTCGCCTTCGGGGGCGCCCAGCGCCCGCTGCCACTCCTGGTAGGCGACCCAGGCGGCCCAGCCGTTGATGTCGAGCAGCAGCGCCTGGGCGTAGTGCTCGAGCCGGTCGGCGTCGACTTCCAGCTCGGCGATGGCCGCCTCGAAGAGGCCAGCCTCGGTCTCCGGCAGGGTCGCGAAGTAGCGCCGCAGCCGCCGCTCGCCCATCAGGATGGCGATGCCGCGATCCTTGAGGGTGATCTCCCGCCAGTGCTGGTAGAGCCGCTTGCCGCTCGGGGCGTTCAGGCGCTGGGCGTTGAGCGGCCCGTCCTCCTGGTAGTAGGCGGCGCAGAACTGGCTGATCTGCTGGGTGATCTCGTCGCGCCAGGCCATCTTGTGCTGGCGGTCGCGACGGGCGTCGATCAGGTCGCTGACGTTGTGCCAGTGGGGCAGCCGGGCGAGTTCGTCGACGACCACCAGCAGGTTCTTGTAGCCGCCCGGGTAGTCGAGCCGCTCCGCCGCCGCGGCGAGGTGGCGATCGTTGATCTCGCCGCGCTGCCAGGCGCCCAGGTAGTGGCTCGGCGGCATCAGGCAGTGGACGTTGCCGAGCGCCGAGAGCCGCGCCGCCACCGTGGCGGCGTCTTCCCCGCGCTGGGTCCAGTAGGGGCTCACCGCGATCAGGCGATCCAGCGGCCAGCTCGGTGCGATGCGCGCGCAGGCCCGGTCCAGCGCCGTTTGCTGGGCCTCGGTCAGCGGCGTGTGCTCCTGCTCGGGGGCGTTGGCCGGCCAGGCGGCCTGGGTGTTGTCGAGATGCGTCATAGGGAACTCCCGCGGAAGGCGGTGTGGAGCTGCTTGGCCTTGATGCGCCCGGGCAGCTCGTGAGGCCAGAGCTTCAGGGTGTTACGGGTGACCCACTCGTCGAGGTAGAAGCCGGCGTAGCAGTAGCGGTTGAGCGTCTGCGACGCGCGGTAGTGCAGGCCGTGGCGCTTGAGCCAGTAGCCCGCGAAGAGCAGCAGGAAGAGCGCGCTCACCCACAGGTCCGCCCAGGGCGAGACCGTGTGCCCGGTCGCGGGCAGCAGCGAGGCGAACAGCGACTTGAGGCCGACATAGGCGAGCACCACCAGCGCGGCCAGGCCGAGAAAGCCGACGAGGCCGCCCCTCGTACGCTCGCCGCCGCGCTCGGCCAGCAGCACGGTGAGGGCCAGCGTCAGCAGCACCCAGGGGCTGATCGCCGCGAGGGCCGGGGCCTCGGTGACGCCGCGCACCAGCATGACGAGCCCCGCCACCAGCGCGGTACTGAGCAGGCCCGCCGTGAGCCATTGCCACCACGAGGGGCTGCGTCCGGGGGCGCGGCGGCGCAGCAGGTCCTGCTCGACCGCCTCGCCGGAGCCGAGGAAGGCGTAGGCCTTGTAGCAGGAGTGGGCGAGCAGGTGCAGCAGCGCCAGCTCCACCAGCCCCAGGGCAATCTCGACCAGCATCAGCCCCATCTGCGCGCTGGTCGACCAGGCCAGGCGCACCTTGATGCTGATGCGGGTCATCATGACCAGCGCCGACAGCACGCTGCCGAGGCCGGCGACGACAAGCACCAGCGCCTGGGCGGGCGCGGACTGCAGCAGCAGCGGCGAGAAGAGCAGCAGCAGGTAGCCGCCGAGGTTGATCACCCCGCCGTGCAGCGTCGCCGAGACCGGCGTGGGCGCCTCGACCACCTGGATCAGCCAGCCATGCAGCGGCAGCTGGGCGCACTTGATCAGCGCCGCCAGGGCGAGCAGGCAGGCCGCCGCCTGTTCGGTGAGGGACAGGGCGACGCCATCCGATGCCTGACTATCACTATAGGCGCCGACGATGACGCTGATCCGCGCGTTGTCGTGGTGCAGGTAGAGCAGCACGAAGGCGGTCAGGGCGCAGAGCTCGGCGGCGCGGGCAAAGAGGAACTTCTTGTGGGCCGCCAGGGCGGCGCGGGGGCGGTCGGGATAGAACATCAGCAGCTGGTGCATGGCCAGGCTGATGGCGAACCAGGCGAGCAGGAAGAGCGCCAGGTGATCGCTCAGCACCGCCACGCTGACCGCCGCGAACACCGCCTGGACCAGCGCGACGAAGCGCGTCTGGCGCGGCTCGCCCTGCAGGTAGGTGGCGCTGTAGCGCACCACCACGAAGGCGATGAAGTTGGCGAGCAGCAGCATGATCAGCTGCAGCGGCGCGGTCTGCCAGCCGCCCTCGCCCGCCGGCAGCCACCCTGCCGCGCCGAGCGCCAGCAGCAGCGCCGAGACGCCGAGGCCGCCGAGCGTGGTGGCCTGGGCCGTGCGCCAGGCGCGCTCACGGGGCTGGCGGGCGCTCCACGCGGCCCCCAGCGCCAGCAGGAGAGGCACCAGGGCCAGCAGCCAGGGGGACAGCGTCTCGATCCACTTCATGACATGACTCCGCTCGTTCAGGTGCGGGCAGTATCGGGCGGGCCATGCTTTAATTAAAATATATATAAATTGAATTTCCGTTCTATAAAAGAGAACGACATGAGCCGACTGAACTATCACCACCTCTACTACTTCTGGCGCGTGGCGGCCGAGGGCAAGCTCACGCGGGTGGCCGAATCGCTGCACCTCTCCCAGAGCGCGCTCTCTGCGCAGATCCGCAAGCTGGAGGAGCGGATGGGCAAGCCGCTGTTCGAGCGGCGCAACCGCACCCTGGTGCTGACCGAGGCGGGCCGGCAGGTCTTCAACTACGCCGAGGTGATCTTCACCAAGGGGGAGGAGCTGGAGTCGCTGATCAACCGCGGCATCGAGCCCGAGTACCAGCACATCCGCATCGGCACCCTCTCCAGCATGTCGCGCAACTTCATCGAGGGCTTCATCGCCCCGCTGCTGCAGGGCAAGGGGCCGAAGGTGCGCTTCAGCCTCTATGCCCGGGGCATGGCCGACCTGCTCGACGGTCTGGCCCGCCACGAGTTCGACCTGGTGCTGGCCAACACCCAGCTGCCGCCCTCGGGCTCGCCCCAGGCGGCCTGGCAGAGCCAGCTGCTGGCCCGCCAGCCGCTCTCCATCATCGGCCCGCCCGACGCCAACCCCTGCACGCCCTTCCCCGAGGGCTACGAGGGGCTGCGCTGGGTGCTGCCCGGCGAGCACCACGAGCTGCGCCGCGCCTTCGACGGCCACTGCAGCCTGCACCAGTACCGGCCGGAGGTGCTCGCCGAGGCCGACGACATGGCCATGCTGCGCCTGCTGGCCCGGGACAGCGGGGCGCTGAGCGTGCTGCCCGAGGTGGTGGTGAAGGATGAGCTGCGTCAGGGGCGGCTCACCTCCTTCGAGCGGCTGCCCAACGTCTTCGAGAACTTCTACGCCATCACCCTGCCCCGGGAGTTCATGCCGGCCGTGGTCTCGGAGCTGTTGGCCCGCCCGCTGCGGGAGCTGACCTGACCGCGGAGCCCTGCCCTGGCTGCAACGCAAAGCCCCCGAGCCGAAGGATGAACTGCACCCCGAAAGTTGGACCCCCAATCCAACCTTCGGGGTGTTTTTATGAGCAAACGATACGACGAGTGGTTCAAACTGCAGGTGGCGCAGCAGTGTTTGCACGATGGCACCAGCTTG
>NZ_JBEGCI010000009.1:0-187064 GCF_040196315.1 Halomonas pelophila | reverse complement strand
ACATCCATTACTACAACCACGAACGCATCAGGCTGAAACTAAAAGGCCTGAGCCCCGTGCAGTACAGGACTCAGGCCTTGGGCGCTGGCTGAATGAACCGTCCAACTATTGGGGGTCAGTTCAGTGTCCCGGCGGGGCTTTTGCTAGTGGCGCGATAATGCGCTGTTGGTCAGGCCTTCCTGGTCAGGCGGCCCCGCCTAGGCGGTCCTGTCAGGCCGACCCAATCATCTTGCGCAGCACGTAGTGGAGGATGCCGCCGTGGCGGTAGTACTCCAGCTCGTTCTCGGTATCGATGCGGCACAGCGCCTCGATCGTCTTCTCGCCCTTGTCGGAGGCGATGCTCACCGTGACCTTGCCGCCCGGGGTGAGCTCCCTGAGCCCCTCGATGGAGACCGTCTCCTCGCCGGTCAGGCCCAGCGTCGTGCGGCTCTCGCCCTCCGGGAACTGCAGTGGCACCACGCCCATGCCGATCAGGTTGGAGCGGTGGATGCGCTCGTAGGACTCGGCCAGCACCGCGCGGACCCCGAGCAGGCGGGTGCCCTTGGCCGCCCAGTCGCGGCTGGAGCCGGTGCCGTACTCCTTGCCGGCGATCACCACCAGTGGCGTGCCCTCCTGCTGGTAGCGCATGGCGGCATCGTAGATCGCCATCTGCTCGCCGCTCGGCACGTGGCGGGTCTCGCCGCCGATCACGCCATCGAGCATCTCATTCTTGATGCGCACATTGGCGAAGGTGCCGCGCATCATCACCTCGTGGTTGCCGCGCCGCGATCCGTAGGAGTTGAAGTCCACCGGCTTGACGCCGTGCTCCTGCAGGTAGCGCCCGGCGGGGCTGTCGGGCTTGATGGCGCCGGCCGGGGAGATGTGGTCGGTAGTCACCGAGTCGCCCAGCAGGGCGAGCACCCGGGCGTCCTCGACGTCCTCGATGGCCTCGGGGGTGCGGCCCATGCCTTCGAAGAAGGGCGGGTGCTGGATGTAGGTGGAGTCCTTGGACCACTGGTAGACCTTGCTCTTCGGCACCTCGATGGCCTTCCAGACCTCGTCGCCGTCGAAGACCTCGGCGTACTCCTTGCGGAACATCTCGGTGTTGACCTGCTCCACGGCCTCGGCGATCTCCGCCTGGCTCGGCCAGATGTCCTTGAGGAACACCGGCTCGCCGTCCTGGTCGGTGCCCAGCGGGTCGCGGGTCAGGTCGAGCTGAACGTTACCGGCCAGCGCATAGGCCACCACCAGGGGCGGCGAGGCGAGCCAGTTGGTCTTGACCAGCGGGTGCACCCGGCCCTCGAAGTTGCGGTTGCCCGAGAGCACCGAGGCGACGGTCATGTCGCTGTCGTTGATGGCCTCCTCGATGGGCTCGGCCAGCGGACCGGAGTTGCCGATGCAGGTGGTGCAGCCGTAGCCCACCAGGTGGAAGCCCAAGGCATTCAGGTCCTCCTGCACGCCGCCGGCGGCCAGGTAGTCGGTGACCACCTTGGAGCCTGGTGCCAGGGAGGTCTTGACCCACGGCTGGGTGGCGAGCCCCTTCTCGCGAGCCTTTCGCGCCAGCAGGCCGGCGGCCATCATCACGCTAGGGTTGGAGGTGTTGGTGCAGGAGGTGATGGCGGCGATCACTACGGCGCCCGGGTTGAGCTTGAAGCTCTTGCCGTCGAGGTCGACGTCCTGGCTGGTGTGGTGTTCGTAGCTCTCCTCGACACCCACGGCGGTCTGGCCGCCCTCGGACTGCCAATTGCCCTGCTCTTCCTCCGTGGCCTTGTCGCCGTTGTCGGCCAGCAGCGTCGCGAAGGTGGTCTTCATGTCCTTCAAGGCGACCCGGTCCTGGGGCCGCTTGGGGCCGGCCAGGCTCGCCTCGACCTTGGTCATGTCCAGCGCCAGGGTGTCGCTGAAGATCGGCTCGTCGCCGGGCTCGCGCCACAGACCCTGCGCCTTGCTGTAGGCCTCGACCAGCGCCAGCTGGGCATCGTCGCGGCCGGTCAGGCGCATGTAGGTGAGGGTCTCGTCATCCACCGGGAAGAAGCCGCAGGTCGCGCCATACTCCGGCGCCATGTTGGCGATGGTGGCGCGGTCGGCCAGCGGCAGGTCCTTGAGGCCGTCGCCGTAGAACTCGACGAACTTGCCCACCACGCCCTTCTTGCGCAGCATCTCGGTGACGGTCAGCACCAGGTCGGTGGCGGTAATGCCCTCGCGCAGCTTGCCGGTGAGCTTGAAGCCCACCACCTCGGGAATCAGCATCGAGACCGGCTGGCCGAGCATGGCCGCCTCGGCCTCGATGCCGCCGACGCCCCAGCCGAGCACGCCCAGGCCGTTGATCATGGTGGTGTGGGAGTCGGTGCCGACCAGGGTGTCGGGGTAGGCCAGGGGCCTGCCGTCCTGATCCTTCGTCCACACGGTCTGGCCCAGGTACTCCAGGTTGACCTGATGGCAGATGCCGGTGCCCGGCGGCACCACGCGGAAGTTGTCGAAGGCCTGCTGGCCCCAGCGCAGGAATTCGTAGCGCTCGTGGTTGCGCTCCATCTCGATGGCCACGTTGTCCTTGAACGCCGTGGGGTTGCCGAACTTGTCGACCATCACCGAGTGATCGATGACCAGGTCCACCGGCGAGAGCGGGTTGATGCGAGCGGGGTCCTCGCCGAGCGACTCCACCGCGGCGCGCATGGAGGCCAGGTCGACGACACCGGGAACGCCGGTGAAGTCCTGCATCAGCACCCGGGCCGGCCGATAGCCGATCTCGCGATCGGAGTGGCCCTGCTGCTGCCAGTCGACCAGCGCCTGCAGGTCCGCGCGCTCGACGCTCTCGTCATCGGCGAAGCGCAGCTGGTTCTCCAGCAGGATCTTCAGCGTCTTGGGCAGTCGATCGATGTTGCCGAGCGCCTCGGCGGCCTTGGGCAGGCTGTGGAAGTGGTAGGTATGGCCGCCGGCGTCCAGCGTCTCCATGGTATCCGGTAGGGAGTCGTTGCTCATGCTGTCTGTCCTCCTTTCGCATCGCGGGGAGTAGGGGTCACCATCCTGGCACCTCCTCGCTACATGGTCATGATAGAAGGCGTTTTCAAGCGCTGCCCGGGACCGGCAGCGGCCGGGCGCCCTTGAAATGGCGGGCCTGGCCCTCCATATTGCTGCAACATCACACGAGGGCGGTGAACGTCGAATGAACGAGGAACAGCTCGAGTCGCGGGAGGTGCACTGCCCCTACTGCGATACGCCGTTCGACCTGCTGGTCGACCTCTCCCAAGGCAGTCACGCCACCTGGGAGGACTGCCCGCGGTGCTGTGCCCCGATCCAGCTGCGCATCGAGGTCTCGCCGGTCAGCGGCGAGCTCGACTCGCTGATGCTGGGGCGCGACGACGACGTGCTCTAGCCCGCGCTGCGCCCCTGCGTCCCGGGGCCGCAAGAACATCGCATCCTAGGGCTTACCGCACTAACTAATATCGTCCAGCGGCCTGCGCCATGCCGGCATCCGTCGGCATCGCCCAGCCCACTGTGCCATTCCCGACTCCACGAGGTCATTCCATGAGCGACGCGCGTCACGAACGCCTGATCATCCTCGGCTCCGGCCCCGCCGGCTACACGGCAGCCGTCTATGCGGCCCGTGCCAACCTCAAGCCGCTGCTGATCACCGGCATCCAGGCCGGCGGACAGCTGACCACCACCACCGACGTCGACAACTGGCCAGGCGACGACGCCGGCGTGCAGGGCCCGGAGCTGATGGAGCGCATGAAGCGCCACGCCGAGCGCTTCGACACCGAAGTGCTGTTCGATCACATCAACGAGGTCGAGCTGCGCGAGGCGCCCTATACCCTGAAGGGTGATGGCGGCACCTACACTTGTGACGCCCTGATCATCGCCACCGGCGCCAGCGCCCGCTACCTGGGGCTGCCCTCCGAACAGGCGTTCATGGGTCAGGGCGTCTCGGCCTGCGCGACCTGCGACGGCTTCTTCTACCGCAACCAGGAGGTCGTGGTGGTAGGCGGCGGCAACACCGCCGTGGAGGAGGCGCTCTACCTCTCCAACATCGCCTCGAAGGTGACCCTGGTGCATCGCCGCGATAGCCTGCGCGCCGAGAAGATCCTCCAGGACAAGCTCTTCGAGAAGGCCGAGAACGGCAACGTGGTGCTCGAGTGGAACCAGACCCTCGACGAGGTGCTGGGCGACAACAGCGGCGTGACCGGCGTGCGACTGCGCTCCACCGAGAGCGGCGAGACCAGGGAGCTGGCGGCACCGGGCGTGTTCATCGCCATCGGTCACAGCCCCAACACCGGCATCTTCGAGGGGCAGCTGGAGATGGCCGGCGGCTACATCCGGGTGCAGTCGGGCCTCGAGGGCAACGCCACCGCCACCAGCGTGCCGGGCGTGTTCGCCGCCGGCGACGTCATGGATCACGTCTATCGCCAGGCCGTGACCTCCGCCGGCACCGGCTGCATGGCGGCGCTGGATGCCGAGCGCTACCTCGACGAGCTGTAAGCGACGAGTCGCGGTCTTTATGGCGTGAGGTCGCGGCTTTCCCGGGGACAGGCCTGATCGGGGGCGCCGTGAATACGTCCCTGTAGGCTACTTTTTCCTTCCCTGGACAAAGACCCCCTCCAGGCCTGTCCCCGGCGCCGCTCACCATGGTGGTGGCGCCAATATTTCCTTGTCCCTAGTGTCAGTAGTGAGGCGGTCGCTCGTCTTCGGGGCGGGAGGCGGACGCGTCTCCCTCCTGCAGCGCCCGCTGCTGGTCGCGCAGCCGCTCCTGCATCAGCGCGTTGATCCGTTCGAGCTGGGTCAGGCGCCGTTCCTGGCCGGCCACGGCCTCGTCCAGGGTGTCGAGCCAATGCTCCTGGTAGGCGATCCGGCTCTCCATGGCCTCCAGGCGGCGGGCCAGCTCGTCAGGCGTCGTTGCATCGCTCATGATAGAATCCTTGTGCTGCGTGTCACCGTTCATCGTGGCACCTTCATGCATGAGGGTCCCTTTCTTCCTTTCACCACTACCAGAGAGTTTTACAGGTCCATGAATCGAAAGGTCGTGTTTCGTTGCAGTCTCATCAGCCTGCTGCTGGCCGCTCCGGCGCCGCTGCTGATCGCCCTGCTTGTCCATCTCACCGGCGGCGTGCTGTCCCGTGAGCTGTTTGCCAGTCTCGAGGTCGGCGGCGTGGCCGCGGTCTATTTTGCCGCCGCGGTCGCGGTGTTCCTGCTGTTGCTGATCGCCACCCTGGCGCTCAACGCGCTGACGCCGCAGCTGGTCAACCTGGCCGAGGTCGAGGATGACGATCGCGAGATCGGCGAGGTCAAGTGGTTCAACGTCAACAAGGGTTACGGCTTCATCACCCGCGACGATGGCGAGGATGTCTTCGTGCACTTCCGGGCCATTCGCGGGCGCGGGCATCGTACCCTGGCCGAGGGCCAGAAGGTGCGTTACCACGTCATCCAGAATGAGCGGGGGCTTCAAGCCGACGACGTCACCGTCATTACCTGAATCGAAGCGCCTGCGCTCGCCCAGGCGTTGTTGGAAGCGCGACGCGAGATGCTCATTTACTAAAGTAAACTCCGCTCTCACGCCGCGCTTCCGCCTAGCCCGGCCATCGCTCGGCAGCTTCTAGCTTGTAAACATGCTGGTTTCAAGCCTTTAGACACATCGCCCCGCACCTGCGGGGCGATGTCGTTTCCGGGGCTCACTGCCCGGAATCGGGCCAGTCGATCGGCTGCTCGGTGCCGTCGGGCAGCACCTGCAGGAAGCGGTCCGGGTCGTCGCCGGGCTGCCAGCCGCCCAGCGAGCAGCGCACCTCGCACTCCAGCCGCCTGGCGGCCTCCCGGGCGCACTCCGCGTCCGTCGCCCAGGGCGTGTGAGGGCTGTCGAACCACAGGCTGGCGAAGCCGTCGGCGGCCTTCTCCACCAGCAGCACCGCCACCGGGGCCTCGTCCTTGCCGCCGCGGGTGCGCCACTGGCGCTTGCCGGCGGGGGTCAGCGCCTCGGCCCCGATGGCCTCGGCGAGCCAGGCGTCCAGGCGCGCGACGTCGCCGCGGGCCAGATAGATCTCGATATCGGGATAGGATTCCATGGGTGCCTCAGGACCGGGCCGTGCCGTTGACGAAGAGCCTTTCGAGGATCGCCTCGTAGACTCGGCTCAGGTCGTCGAGATCGGCGGCGCGCACCCGCTCGTTGACCTGATGGATGGTGGCGTTGCAGGGGCCGAGCTCGACCACCTGGCTGCCCAGGGTGGCGATGAAGCGCCCGTCGGAGGTGCCCCCGGAGGTGGAGAGCGTCGGCCGGATCCCCACGGCATCCTCCACGCCGGCCACGGCGGCCTCGACCAGGTCGCCCTCGGCGGTCAGAAAGGGCTCGCCGTTGAGCGTCCAGTCCAGCCGGTAGTCGAGGCCGTGGGCATCGAGCAGCGCCTCGGTGCGGGCGCGGAGCTGCTCGTGGGTCACCTCGGTGGAGAAGCGGAAGTTGAACACCACCTCCACGTCGCCGGGGATGACGTTGGTGGCGCCGGTGCCCGAGCGGAGGTTGGAGATCTGGAAGCTGGTGGCTGGGAAGAAGGCGTTGCCCTCGTCCCAGTGCTCATGAGCCAGGGCGTCCAGGGCGGGCATCGCCTGGTGGATGGGGTTGCGCGCCAGGTGCGGGTAGGCCACGTGACCCTGGATGCCCTTGACGTGCAGCACGCCGCCCAGCGAGCCGCGCCGGCCGTTCTTGATCACGTCACCGAGACGCTCGGTGGAGGAGGGCTCGCCGACGATACAGTAGTCGA
The DNA here is from genome assembly GCF_040196315.1 of Halomonas pelophila. Taxonomy (NCBI): domain Bacteria; kingdom Pseudomonadati; phylum Pseudomonadota; class Gammaproteobacteria; order Oceanospirillales; family Halomonadaceae; genus Halomonas; species Halomonas pelophila. The sequence goes on along the minus strand of NZ_JBEGCI010000009.1, from coordinate 180,348 downwards.
GGCGGTCGTGGGTCTCGCGCAGGTGCTCGACCACGGCGCGGGTGCCGTCCACCGCCGGGCCCTCCTCGTCGGAGGTGATCAAAAAACCGATCCGTCCGTGGTGGTCCGGATGGGCCGCCACGAAGCGCTCCACCGCGGTGACCATCGCCGCCAGGCTGCCCTTCATGTCCGCGGCGCCGCGGCCCCGGAGCATGCCGTCGTCGTCGATGACGGGCTCGAAGGGCGGGGTATCCCATTGGGTGTGGGGGCCGCTCGGCACCACGTCGGTGTGGCCGGCGAAGGCCAGCAGCGGGCCGTGGTGGCCGCGGGTGGCCCAGAAGTTCTCCACGTCGCCGAAGGGCAGGCGCTCGATATGGAAGCCGAGCGCCTCCAGGCGCTCGATCATCAGCGCCTGGCAGCCCAGGTCATCCGGCGTCACCGAGGGGCGGCGGATCAGCTCGCAGGCGAGCGCCAGGGTCGGCGAGAGTTCGGCGGCCTCAGTTGTGGGCATGCAGCGCCTCGTTCAGCGCGATGGCGCTCTTGTTGGTCAGGCACTCGATGCGGCCGTTCTGGGAGTTGCGGCGCAGCAGCAGGTCGTCCTGGCCGGCGAGGTCGCGGGCGGCCACGGTGTCGGCGACCTGGCCCTGATCATCAAGCACGGTGACCTTGGCCCCGGCGGTCAGGTAGAGGCCAGACTCCACGGTACAGCGATCGCCCAGCGGGATGCCGATGCCGGCATTGGCGCCGATCAGGCAGCCCTCGCCGACCTTGATGACGATGTTGCCGCCGCCGGAAAGGGTGCCCATGGTGGAGCAGCCGCCGCCCAGGTCCGAGCCCTTGCCGACCATCACGCCGGCGGAGATGCGGCCCTCGATCATGCCCGGCCCCTCGGTGCCGGCGTTGAAGTTGATGAAGCCCTCGTGCATCACCGTGGTGCCCTCGCCGAGGTAGGCGCCCAGGCGCACCCGGGCGGTGTCGCCGATGCGCACGCCGGTCGGCACCACGTAGTCGGTCATCTTGGGGAACTTGTCGACGCAGTCCACGGAGAGCGGGCGGCCTTCCAGGCGTGCCTTGAGGCGACGCGCCGGCAGCTCCTCGATGTCGATGGCGCCTTCGCTGGACCAGGCGATGTTGCGCAGCAGGCCGAACATGCCGGTGAGATCCAGGCCGTGGGGCTTGACCAGGCGATGGGAGAGCAGGTGCAGCTTGAGGTAGACCTCCGGGGCGCTCTGCGGCGGGGCATCCACGTCGAGGAACATCGCTACCAGCGGGCGCTGGCTGGCGGCCAGGGTCTCGGCCAGCTCGGCCTGTTCCGGGTGGCCGGCGTCACGCAGCGCCCCGGCCAGCGCGCCGCACTGCTCAGGCAGGAAGCTCACCGCGGCGTTGCCGTCGGGGGCGTCGAGCACCTCGGCGGCGGCGGCCACCAGGCTCGCGTCCGGGCCGAGCAGCGGGGCCGGGTAGTAGATCTCCAGCCAGTCGCCCTGGGTGTTCTGGGTGCCGATTCCGAGTGCAAAGCTCAGCATGGGGGTGTCCTCTGAAAGCGTGGGAGGGGCGGAGCGCCCCTAGAGTGAGTCGTAGTCGCCGTCGCGGTAGCCGACGAGAATCTCGTCGCCGTTCTCCAGCAGCGGTCGCTTGAGCAGGGTGGGGTGCGCCAGCAGCAGCTCGCGGGCCGAGTTGGCGTCGAGGTTCTCCTTCTCCTCGTCGCCGAGCTGGCGCCAGGTGGTGCTGCGCTTGTTGAGCACCTCCATGAGCGGCACCCGGTGCAGGATGTGCTCGAGCAGCGGGGCCGAGAGGCCGTCCTCGCGCAGGTCGTGGACCTGGAAGGGGATGCCCCTTTCGTCCAGGGCCTTGCGCGCGCGGCGGCAGGTGTCGCAGTTCTTGATCACATAGAGCGTCAGCATCGGGGGCTCCTCTCGATGAAGCGGCGAATCCGGCGCGCGGCCTCGGCGGTGGCCTCCACCTCGGCTACCAGGGCGAGGCGCAGGCGTCCGGCGCCGGGATTCGTGCCGTCGTGTCCCTCACGACCCATATAGCTGCCGGGCAGCACGCCGACGTTCTCCTCGGCGTAGAGGGCGCGGGCGAACGCCGCGTCGTCGCCGCCCGGCACCGCGGGCCACAGGTAGAAGCCCGCCTCGGGGGCGGGGAAGTCTAGCACCGGGGCGAGGATCTCGGTGACCGCGGCGAACTTCTCGCGGTAGGCGTCGCGGTTGGCGCGCACGTGGGCCTCGTCGTTCCAGGCGGTGATGGAGGCGTGCTGCAGCGGCAGCGACATGGCGCAGCCGTGGTAGGTGCGGTAGCGCCGGAAGGGCGCGATCAGCGCGGCATCGCCGGCCACGAAGCCCGAGCGCAGCCCCGGCAGGTTGGAGCGCTTGGAGAGCGAGTGGAACACCAGGCAGCGCCGGTAGTCGTGGCGGCCCAGGCGCGCGCAGGCCTCGAGCAGCCCCGGAGGCGGCGCGGCCTCGTCCAGGTAGAGCTCGGAATAGCACTCATCGGAGGCGATGATGAAATCATGCTCGTCGGCGAGCTCGAGCAGCCGCTCGAACTCCGCCAGCGGCGTTACCGCCCCGGTCGGATTGCCCGGGGAGCAGACGAACACCAGCTGGACCTCGCGCCAGGTCTCGGCCGGCACCGCCTCAATATCCGGGCGAAAGCCCGTCTCGGTGCGGCAGTCCAGGTAGAGCGGCTGACCGCCGGCGAGCAGGGTCGCCCCCTCGTAGATCTGGTAGAACGGGTTGGGCATGGCCACCCGGGCGGGGCGGGTGCGATCCAGCGCCGCCTGCACGAAGGCGAAGAGCGCCTCGCGGGTGCCGTTGACCGGCAGCACCTGCTGGTCGGCGTCGAGGCCCGCCAGGCCGAAGCGCCGGGTCGCCCAGTCGGCGATGGCGCCGCGAAGCTCCGGGATGCCGGCGGTGGCCGGGTAGCGGGCGAAGGCCTGGCGGTGGTCGTCGAGCGCCTGGAGCGCGGCGGCGTAGGGCGCGTGCTGGGGCTCGCCGATCGTCAGCGAGATGGGCGATACCCCCTCCGGCGGCGTCACGCCGGCCTTGAGGGCGGCGAGCTTCTCGAAGGGGTAGGGCTTGAGGGCGTCGAGGTCGGGGTTCATGGGTGTCCAGGTGCGCCTTGGGCGTTCGAGCGCCGGCGTCGTTATCGGTGGTGACCCCGCGCGGGGTGAGGCTCGCGGGCGGGGAGGGCGTCGATTATAGGGAAGCCCCGGGGCGGCCTCAAACGCCGGTCGCCCCTCACGCTCATCCGGCGACCGAGAGCACCTCGATGAGCCGCTCGCGCAGCTGCTGCTGGCGCCCGGGATCGGTGAGCGGCGCGCCGGCCTTGTCGGTGATGAAGAAGACGTCCTCGACCCGCTCGCCGAGGGTGGCGATCTTGGCCGCCGACAGGGCGATGTCCTGCTCCATGAAGATGCGCCCCACCCGGGCCAGCAGGCCGGGGCGGTCGGGGGCGACCACCTCGAGCAGGGTGCGCTCGTTGGCCGGGTCCTGCTCGATGCTGACCTCGGTGGGCACGCGGAAGTGCTTGAGCTGGCGCGGGGTGTGGCGGGTGACGATCTGCGGGTAGTCGTCCGGGTCGTCGAGCTCCTCCACCAGGTGGCGGCGGATCGCCGCGATGCGCTCGCGGTCGCGGATCGCCTGGCCGTGATCGTCGAGCACGATGAAGGTGTTCAGCGTCCAGTCGTTGCTGGAGGTGGCGATGCGGGCGTCGTGGATCGACAGTCCCAGCTGGTCCATGGCGGCGGCGGTGGCGGCGAACAGGTCGTCCACCGAGCGGGTGTGGATGAACACCTTGGTGCCGCCCTCGGCCATGTCGTCGGTGGGGGCGTTGATCAGGATCAGCGGCAGCTGGCTGTCGCCGTGGTCGAGGATGCCCTGGGTCTGCCAGACGATCTCGCTGGGCGCGTACTGCAGGAAGTAGTCCTCGCCCAGCGACTCCCAGAGCCGGTCGACCCGGGCCATGTCGGCGCCCACCGTGGCCAGCAGCGAGTGGGCCTCGCTGCGCGTCTCCTGCACCCAGTCGTCGCGCTCCAGGGGGTTCTCGAGGCCGCGGCGCAGGGCGCGCTTGGTCTCGCCGTGCAGCTGGCGCAGCAGCGAGGCGCGCCAGCCGTTCCACAGCGTCGGGTTGGTGGCGTTGATGTCGGCCACCGTCAGCACGTAGAGGTAGTCGAGCCGGGTCTCGTCGCCGACCAGGCGGGCGAACTCGGCGATCACGTCCGGGTCGGTGGTGTCGCGCTTCTGGGCCACCATGGACATCATCAGGTGGTGCTCCACCAGCCAGCTGACCAGGCGGGTGTCGCGGCTCGAGAGCCCGTGGCGCTCACAGAAGCGTTCGGCATCCCGGGCGCCGAGGATTGAGTGATCGCCCCCGCGGCCCTTGCCGATGTCGTGGTAGAGCCCGGCGATCCACAGCAGCTCCAGCTTGGGCAGCTGGTGGATCAGGGTGGCGGCCACCGGGAACTCCTCGCGGGCCTCGGGCTTGCGAAAGCCGTGGATGCACTTGAGCAGGCGCAGGGTGTGGGCATCCACGGTGTAGATGTGGAAGAGATCGTGCTGCATCAGCCCCACCGCCTGGCCGAATTCGGGCAGGTACTTGCCGAGCAGGCCGTAGCGGTTCATGCGCCGGAGCTGACGGGCGACGTTGCCGCCGGAGCGCAACAGTGCCATGAACAGGCTCTGGTGGCGCAGGTCGTCGCGGTACAGGTCGTCGATCTGGTGGCGATGATCGCGCAGCAGGCGGATGGTGGCGGCGCGCACGCCCTCGATCTCCGGGTGCTCGGCCATCAGCAGGAAGAGCTCGAGCAGTGCCGAGGGGCGCTTGCGGAAGACGTTGCGCGAGCGCGCCTGGATGTAGCTGCCCTTGATCTCGAAGCGCTCGTTGAGCGGCACCGTGGGGAGCTCCTGGCCGGCGTGCAGGATGGCCTCGTCGAAGTGCTGCAGCAGCATGTCGTTGAGACCGGCCAGCGCCGTGACGTGGCGGTAGTAGCGTTTCATGAACTGCTCGACGGCCAGGCGCTCCGGGCTGTCGCGGAAACCGAACAGCTCGGCGATGGTGCGCTGGTGGTCGAAGAGCAGCCGGTCCTCGGCGCGGTCGGTGAGCATGTGCAGGGCGTAGCGGACCTGCCACAGGAAGGCCTGGCCCTGGCTCAGGATGCGCAGCTCGGCGTCGTTCATGAAGCTGCCGGCGACCAGGTCCTCGTAGCGCTCGGTATCGAAGTGGCGCTTGGCCACCCAGCCGATCATCTGGATGTCGCGCAGCCCGCCCGGCGAGCTCTTGATGTTGGGCTCGAGGTGGTACTCGGAGTTGTTGTAGCGGTAGTGGCGGCTGATCTGCTCCTGCCACTTGGCCTCGAAGAAGCGATCCGCCGGCCACAGCCGGTCGGTGGCGAGGCGCGCCTGCATCGCCTCGCGCAGCCGCTCGGGGCCGGCCAGGGTGCGGGTCTCGAGCAGGTTGGTGATCACCGTCACGTCGGCCTCGGCCTCGCGCTCGCAGTCGGCGAGCGAGCGCACGCTGTGGCCGATCTCCAGGCCGATGTCCCACAGGAAGGTGATGAAGGCGGTCAGCGGCTCGCGGTAGGGCGTGTCGTCGTCCGCCTCGAGCAGGAGCAGCAGGTCGACGTCGGAGTGGGGATGCAGCTCGCCGCGGCCGTAGCCGCCCACGGCGAGCAGCGCCACGCCCTTGTCGGGCCAGTCGTGCTGCTCCCAGGCGATGGCCAGCAGACGGTCCAGGCACCAGGCCCGGCCGTGCACCAGATCGCGGATGTCGGCCCCGGCGCGGAAGCGCTCGTCGAGACGGGCCTGGATGCCCCGCAGCGCCGACTTGAAGGGGGCGATGGGGGAGCGCTCGCCGGCGAGCTCGGCCCGGAAGGCCTCGACGTCGAAGAGGCTAGGGTCGGGCACGAAGCGATAATGGTGCAGCAGCATGGCGTCGACTCAGCGGTCGAGGAAGGAGAGGTCTTCGTCGCCACGGGCGGTCAGCACCTCCACCCCCGTCGCGGTGACCAGCAGCGTGTGCTCCCACTGGGCGGTGAGGCCCTTGTCCTTGGTCACGGCCGTCCAGCCGTCGCGCAGCACCTTGGTCTGGTGGCTGCCGACGTTGATCATCGGCTCGATGGTGAAGCACATGCCTTCCTCGAGGGCGATATCGGCCTCGGGGGCGTAGCCGTCGTAGTGCAGGATCTGGGGATCCTCGTGGAAGCCGGCGCCGATGCCGTGGCCGCAGAAGTCGCGCACCACCGAGTAGCCGTTCTCCTCGGCGTGGGACTGGATGGCGCGGGCCAGTTCGGAGAGGCGCGCGCCCGGGCGCACCAGGGCCATGCTGCGGTAGAGGCACTCCTGGGTGACGCGGCACAGGCGCTCGCCCTGGATGCTCTCGCCGACGATGAACATCATGCTCGTGTCGCCGTGATAGCCGTCGGCGGTCTTCACGGTGATGTCGATGTTCATGATGTCGCCTTTCTTCAGCTTCTTGGCGTCATCCGGGATGCCGTGGCAGACCACGTGGTTGATCGAGGTGCAGATCGACTTGGGGAAGCCGTGATAGTTCAGCGGCGCCGGGGTCGAGCCGAGCTCGTCGACGATGAAGTCGTGGCAGCGCCGATCGAGCTCGCCGGTGCTCACGCCGGCCTTCACGTGCGGGATGATCATCTCGAACACGCTGGCGGCCTGCCGGCCGGCTTCGCGCATCTTCTCGATCTCGTCGGGCGTCTTGATGGGTACGTTCATGGAATCTCGAATCAGGGTGGGGCCGCCCGGAAAACGGCGGGGACGGGTAACGGGCGACTTCATCTCGGAGGTCATCCATGGTATAAAGCTGCGCGCTTTCCTGCAATCGCGGAGCCCCTGTCGATCCTTCGGCACCTCGGCGAGGCACGAGGGAGCGCGTCAATCAATGCAATGCCTTGAAAACACACATGCACCGTCACATGGTCCCGGGTGCTGTCGGTTCATCCCGGCGGTCGGATCCATGGGGTGCGTGGAGGCCTAACCCGATTTTCCAGGAGTCATCCATGGCACACGTCAACATGCGTGACCTGCTCAAAGCAGGTGCTCACTTCGGTCACCAGACCAAGTACTGGAACCCGAAGATGTCCAAGTTCATCTTCGGCGCCCGCAACAAGATTCACATCATCAACCTCGAGCACACTCTGCCGGCCCTCAACGAGGCCATCGATGTGGTCGAGAAGATGGCAGCGGCCAACAACAAGATCATGTTCGTCGGCACCAAGCGCAGCGCGAGCAAGATCATCAAGGAAGAGGCTAACCGCGTTGGTCAGCCGTTCGTCAACCACCGCTGGCTCGGCGGCATGCTGACGAACTACAAGACCATCCGCGTGTCCATCAAGCGCCTGCGCGAACTCGAGGCCATGCACGAGGACGGCACCTTCGAGAAGTTGACCAAGAAGGAAGTGCTGATGGCGACCCGCGAGCAGGACAAGCTCGAGCGGTCCGTGGGCGGCATCAAGGAAATGGGCGGCCTGCCCGATGCCCTGTTCGTGATCGACGTCGATCACGAGCGCATCGCCATCAACGAGGCGAACAAGCTGGGTATCCCGGTCATCGGCGTGGTGGACACCAACTCCAACCCCGATGGCGTTGACTACGTGATCCCGGGCAACGATGACTCCATCCGCGCCATCCAGATCTACGTCAAGGCCGTCGCCGACGCCTGCGCCCGTGCGAAGGAAGGTCGTCCCGACGAGTTCGTCGAGGTGACCGAAGCCGAAGAGAGCCAGAGCGACGCCGCCGCCGAGTGATCGTCGGCCCGCCTGGGCCGGCCCGTCTGCCGTCGCTTCGGCGACGGCTCGCCGGACAGGCGCAAGGGGGCCCAGGCCCCCTTTTCTCTCTTCTTCCCCGCTATTACCCCCAGGTCGAACCATTCAGAGGACACTACCATGGCAGCTATCAGCGCCTCCCAGGTCAAGGAACTGCGCGAGCGTACCGGGCTCGGCATGATGGAGTGCAAGAAGGCACTCACCGAGACCGATGGTGACATCGAGCAGGCGATCGATAACCTGCGCAAGAACTCCGGCCTCAAGGCCGCCAAGAAGGCCGGCCGCACCGCCGCCGAAGGCGCCGTGGTCACCCGTGTGGCCGAGGACGGCAGCTACGGCGTGATGGTCGAGATCAACTCCGAGACCGATTTCGTCGCCCGCGACGAGAACTTCACGGCCTTCGCCGAGAAGATCGCCGCCGCCTTCTTCGCCGCCAAGAGCGAGGACGTGGCCGCCGTGATGGACGGTGAGCTCGAGACCGTTCGCGAGCAGTTGGTGCAGAAGATCGGCGAGAACATCAGCGTGCGTCGCTGCGTCGTGGTCGAGGCCGGCGACGGCAAACTGGTGGGCGAGTACGTCCACGGTGGCCGCATCGGCGTACTGACCGTACTCAAGGGCGGCAATGCCGAGACGGCCCGTGACGTCGCCATGCACGTCGCCGCCATCAACCCGACCGTGGCGCATCCCGAGGACATGCCTCAGGAGCAGCTGGACGCCGAGAAGGCGATCATCCTGGCCCAGCCGGACATGGCCGGCAAGCCCGAGCAGATCGCCGAGAAGATGGTCCAGGGCCGCCTCAAGAAGTACCTGGCCGAGAACAGCCTGACCGAGCAGGCCTTCGTCAAGAATCCCGACCAGACCGTGGCCGAGTTCGCCAAGGCCGCCGGTGGCGAAGTGATCGGCTTCACCCGCTTCGAAGTGGGCGAGGGCATCGAGAAGGAAGAGGTCGACTTCGCCGCAGAAGTCATGGAACAGGCCAAGCGCAGCTAAGGTCGCAGGTTCCAGAGTGACGATGGCGTGCGCGCGAGCGCACGCCATCGCGTATCCGGCCGGTAGATCCGGCCACCACACCAGGTCCCATGCGTCGAGAATCCCGGAGACATCCCATGACCAGCGCCGATCAACCCGCCCCCGTCAAGCCCGAGAAATCCCGTTCCGAGGTGTCCAAGTACAAGCGTATCCTGCTCAAGCTGTCCGGTGAGGCCCTCACCGGAGATGCCGACTTCGGCATCGACCCCAAGGTGCTGGATCGCCTGGCGCTGGAGATCGGCCAGCTGGTGGGGATCGGCGTCCAGGTCGGCATCGTGGTCGGCGGCGGCAACCTGTTCCGCGGTGCGGCCCTGCACGAGGCGGGCATGGATCGCGTCACCGGCGACCACATGGGCATGCTGGCCACGGTGATGAACGCCCTGGCCATGCGTGATGCCCTGGAGCGCTCCAACATCCGTTCGCGGGTGATGTCGGCGATTCCCATGAGCGGCGTGGTGGAGCATTACGACCGCCGCACCGCCATCCGCTACCTGACCTCCGGCGACGTGGTGATGTTCTCGGCCGGCACCGGTAACCCCTTCTTCACCACCGATTCCGCGGCCTGCCTGCGCGGCATCGAGATCGACGCCGACGTGGTGGTCAAGGCCACCAAGGTGGATGGGGTCTACGACAAGGATCCCGTCAAGCACGCCGATGCGGTCAAGTACGAGCAGCTGTCCTATGATGATGCGCTCGACCAGAAGCTCGGTGTGATGGATTTGACCGCTATCTGCCTGGTGCGGGACCATGACATGCCGGTGCGGGTCTTCAACATGAACAAGCCGGGCGCCCTGCTGAACCTGGTGGTGGGTGGCAAGGAAGGCACGCTGATTGACAGAGGGTGAGACAGTGATCGACGACATCAAGAAGGATGCGGAAAGCCGCATGAAGAAGAGCCTCGAGGCCCTTCATTCCAACTTCAACAAGATCCGTACCGGTCGGGCGCATCCCAGTATCCTGGATGCGGTGACCGTCGAGTACTACGGCAGTCAGATGCCGCTCAACCAGGTGGCCTCGGTCAACGTCGAGGACGCCCGCACCCTGACCGTGGTGCCCTGGGAGCAGAGCATGGTGCCGAAGATCGAGAAGGCCATCATGACCTCCGATCTGGGTCTCAACCCGGCGAGCGCCGGCAACGTGATCCGCGTGCCGATGCCGATGCTGACCGAGGAGACCCGCAAGGGCTACATCAAGCAGGCGCGGCAGGAAGCCGAGCACGCCCGCGTGGCGGTGCGCAACGTGCGCCGCGATGCCAACGGCGACTTCAAGTCGCTGCTCAAGGACAAGGACATCACCGAGGACGAGCAGCACCAGGGCGAGGAGGCGATCCAGAAGCTGACCGACAGCATCGTCGCCGAGATCGACAAGGCGCTGGAGTCCAAGGAACACGACCTGATGCAGGTCTGAGGACGGCGGGCGGCGCCGGCGAACGGCGCCGCCGGCGACGGATCGCCCCCTCGGCGAGCCGCGAGCCCCTGGTTCGCGGCTCGCCGACCTTCATGCTCTTACCCGCCATGCGAGACATCATGACGTCACCGCAGTCCCCCCGCGGCGCGGCCGCTTCCGACCCCGCCACCTCCCAGGCCCCGCTGCCGCGCCATATCGCGATCATCATGGACGGCAACAACCGCTGGGCGAAGGCGCGCGGCCTGTCCGGCATCCGCGGCCACCATGCCGGGGTCGAGGCGGTGCGTGCCGTCATTCGCCGCGCCGCCGAGCGCGGCATCGAGACCCTCACCCTGTTCGCCTTCTCCAGCGAGAACTGGAAGCGCCCCGCCAGTGAGGTCAATGCCCTGATGGAGCTCTTCCTGATGGCGCTCCAGCGCGAGGTGAAGAAGCTGCATCGCCACGGCATTCGCCTCTCGGTGATCGGCGATCGCGGCGGCTTCTCCGCCTCGATCCAGAAGCACATCGAGAGCGCCGAGGCGCTGACCCGCGACAACACCGGCCTGCACCTGGTGATCGCGGCGAACTACGGCGGGCGCTGGGACATCGCCTGCGCCGCGCGTCGCCTGGCCGAGCGGGTCGCCGCCGGTGAACTCGCCCCCGAGGCGATCGACGAGCAGGCCATGGACGAGGCGGTGAGCCTGGCCGGCGATGCGCCGGTGGACCTGTGCATCCGCACCAGCGGCGAGCAGCGCATCTCCAACTTCCTGCTCTGGCAGATGGCCTACGCCGAGCTCCATTTCACGCCCGTGCTGTGGCCGGACTTCGACGGCGAGGCCTTCGATCGTGCCCTGGCCGATTACCAGGGTCGCCAGCGGCGCTTCGGCATGACCGATGAGCAGCTCGAGGCGCAGCAGGGGGAGTAACCACGTGCTCAGACAACGCATCATCACTGCGGCCTGGCTGGCCCCCCTGGCCCTGTTCGGCCTGTTCGGCCTCGACGGTGCGGGCTTCGGCCTCTTCACCGCGGCCATCGTGCTGCTCGGCGCCTGGGAGTGGGCCAACCTCGCCGGCATCGCCGCGCCGGGGCGCCGCCTTTGGCCGGTGGCGGGCCTCGCCGTGCTGATCGCGCTGTGCTGGTCCACCGGCGTGGCCTGGGCCACCTGGCCGCTGTGGCTCGGCGCGCTGGGCTGGCTGGTCAACCTCTACTGGGTGACTGGCTATCCCGGCCGCCTGGCGCAGTGGCAATCGACCGGCATGCGCCTGGCCATGGGGCTCTGGGTGCTGCTGCCGACCTGGGTCGGCTTCAACGTGCTGCGCGAGAGCGGCGCTGTCTGGCTGCTCTTCGTGCTGCTGCTGGTGTGGGGCGCCGATATCGGTGCCTACTTCGTCGGCAAGGCCTACGGCAAGCATAAGCTGGCGCCCGCCGTCAGCCCCGGCAAGACCCGCGAGGGCGTGGCCGGGGGGCTCGCGGTCACCGCCGTGTTGGCGATCGTCTTCGCCGTCTGGCAGGGCCTCGGCCTCGCGGCCGGCCTGGCACTGTTGGGCGCGACCCTGGTGGTGACCCTGGCCTCGGTGCTGGGCGACCTGCTCGAGAGCATGCTCAAGCGTCATCGCGGCATCAAGGACTCCAGCCGGCTCTTGCCGGGCCACGGCGGGGTGCTCGACCGGGTCGACAGCCTGACCGCGGCGGTGCCGCTGTTCGCGCTGCTGCAGGGAGGGGTACTGTGATGCCGCGCCGGGTGACCGTGCTGGGTGCGACCGGCTCCATCGGCACCAGCACCCTTGAGGTGCTGGCCCGCCATCCGGAGCGCTACCGGGTGCACGCGCTGACCGCCCATCGCTCCCGGGAGGCGCTGCTGGCCCAGTGCCGGGTTCACCGGCCGGCGCTGGCCGTGCTCGACGCCGAGGGCGACGCCGCCTGGCTGCGCGCGCGCCTGGGCGAGGCGGGCCTGGCCACCGAGGTGCGTGCCGGCGTCGACGCCCTGGTCGAAGTCGCCGAAGCCGACGAGGTGGACACCGTGATGGCGGCTATCGTCGGCGCCGCCGGCCTGCTGCCGACGCTCGCCGCCGTACGTGCCGGCAAGCGCGTGCTGCTGGCCAACAAGGAGGCCCTGGTGATGTCCGGGGCGCTGTTCATGGACGCGGTGGCGCGCCACGACGCCACCCTGCTGCCCATCGATTCCGAACATAATGCCATCTACCAGTGTCTACCCGTCGAGCATCGCGGCGGCCTCGCGCGTCACGGCGTGACCCAGCTGCTGCTGACCGCCTCGGGCGGCCCCTTTCGCGGCTGGACGGCGGCCGACCTCGTCGCCGTGACCCCGGACCAGGCCTGTGCCCATCCCAACTGGTCCATGGGGCGCAAGATCTCGGTGGACAGCGCCAGCCTGATGAACAAGGGGCTCGAGCTGATCGAAGCGTGCTGGCTCTTCGATGCCCGCCCCGATCAGGTGCAGGTGGTGGTGCATCCGCAGAGTGTGATCCACTCGATGGCGGCCTACAGCGACGGCTCGGTGATCGCCCAGCTGGGCAATCCGGACATGCGCACGCCGATTGCCTACGGGCTGGCCTGGCCGGAGCGCATCGAGGCCGGCGTCGAGGCGCTGGATCTGTTCCAGATCGCGCGGCTCGACTTCGAGCCCGCCGATGAAACCGCCTTCCCCTGCCTGCGCCTGGCCCGCGAGGCCATGGCGGTCGGGGGGACGGCGCCGGCGGTGCTCAACGCCGCCAATGAGGTGGCGGTGGAGGCCTTCCTCGACGGCCGCCTTGGCTTCACCGGCATCGGCGAACTGGTGGCGCGGGTGCGTGATGCGCGCCCGGTCGAGGCCGCCCGGGATCTCGAGACCGTCCTCGCGGCCGATGCCCTCGCCCGGCAGGCGGCGCATGACTGGCTGGCGCGGCAATGAGGCGCGCGCCATGACGCTGTTGACTGCAAGGAGACTGCCGTGGGCCTGATCCAGAACGTGTTGGCCGTCATCGTGGTGCTCGGCCTGTTGATCACCTTTCACGAGTTCGGCCACTTCTGGGTGGCGCGGCGCTGCGGCGTCAAGGTGCTGCGCTTCTCGGTGGGCTTCGGCAAGCCGCTGTGGTCGCGCCGGGATCGCCACGGCACCGAGTTCGCGGTGGCCGCCATCCCGCTGGGCGGCTACGTGAAGATGCTCGACGAGCGCGAGGGCCCCGTCGACCCCGCCGAGCGGCATCTCGCCTTCAACAACAAGACCGTCTGGCAGCGCATCGCGGTGGTCTCCGCCGGCCCCCTGGCCAACTTCCTGCTGGCCATCGTCGCCTACTGGGCGCTGTTCGTGGCGGGCACCACTACGGTGGCGCCGGTGGTCGGCAGCGTGGCGCCCGACTCCCCGGCGAGCCAAGGTGGGCTCACGCCGGGCCAGGAGATCACCGCGGTGCAGGGCGCGGCGGTGCGCTCCTGGGAGGAGATCAACCTCAAGCTGGTGTCGGCCATCGGCGAGAGCGGCGCGCTCACGGTGGCGGCGCGTGACGACGCCACCGCCGTTCCCCGGACCTACCGCCTGCCGGTCGAGGAGTGGCTGGTACGCCAGGATCCGCCGCGCCCGCTGGATACCTTGGGCGTGACGCCCTGGCGCCCCGAGATCCCGGCGGTGCTGGGCCAGGTGGTCGAGGGGGAGGCTGCCGCCGAGGCCGGCCTGCGGGCCGGAGACGAGGTGGTGGCGGTGAACGGCGAGCCGGTGGCCGACTGGATGGCCTTCGTCGAGCGCGTTCGCGAAAACCCCGGCGAGATCCTCGAGGTCGCGGTGCGCCGCGACGGCGAGCGGCGCACGCTCTCCCTCACGCCCCGGCGTCGCCCGCAGGAGGCGGGGGAGGCCATCGGCTACATCGGCGCCGGCGCCGAGCCCGTCTCCTGGCCCGAGGAGTATCGCCGCGAGATCCGCTACGGGCCGCTGGCCGCCGTCGGCGAGTCGCTGTCGCGCACCGGCGAGATGACGGTGCTGACCCTGGGCGCCATCCGCAAGATGGTGGTGGGGCTGATCTCGCCGTCGAACCTCTCCGGCCCGATCACCATCGCCCGTATCGCCGGCGATTCGGCGCGCAGCGGCCTCGAGAGTTTCGTCAGCTTCCTGGCCTACCTCTCGATCAGCCTGGGGGTGCTGAACCTGCTGCCGATCCCGGTGCTCGACGGTGGCCACCTGCTCTATTACTTCGTCGAGGTGGTGCGCGGCCGACCGGTCTCCGAGCAGGCTCAGGCGGTGGGGTTACGCATCGGCCTGGCCCTGGTCGGCACCCTGATGCTGATGGCGCTGTATTTCGACCTGATGCGGCTCTGGTAGCCGGGCGTCGGCTTGTCAGTGGCCATGACAAATGTATAAGGTGCCTGTCTGGACCGGACGGCAGACCAACGCGAGCGAATCGATTGCATGAAAATCAAGACCATCGGACTGGCGGCGCTGCTGCTTGCCGGTGCCCAGACGGCACTGGCGGATCCCTTTGACGTTTCCGACATCAGGGTGGAAGGACTGCAGCGGGTCTCTCCCGCCTCCGTGTTCAACGCCTTCCCCGTCAGTGCCCGCGATCGGGTCGACGAGCGCGAGCTGGCCGAGGCGGCCCGCGAGCTCTTCGCCACCGGCCTGTTCGAGGACGTGAGCCTGGCCCGTGAGGGTGACGTGCTGATCATCCAGGTGGTCGAGCGGCCGACGCTCGCGCGTCTCAATATCGAGGGCAACAGCCAGATTCCCGATGAGGACCTGCGCAACGGCCTCAAGCAGGCCGGCCTCAACGAGGGCCAGGTCCTGCAGCTCTCGACCCTCGAGGAGATCCAGCGCGAGCTGGAGGGCGTCTACCAGTCCCAGGGTCGCTACAGCGCTCGCATCGAGACCTCCGTCGAGGAGGTGGGCGAGGGGCAGGTCCAGGTCAACATCGACATCGACGAGGGCGCGGTCGCCAAGATCCGCCAGATCAACATCGTCGGCAATCGCGACTACGCTGACGAGCGCCTGCGAGAGCTCTTCGAGCTCGAGGACTCCCCAGGCTGGTTCTTCGGCTGGTTCTCGAGCGACGAGTACTCCCGCGAGGCCCTGGCCGGCGACCTGGAGCGGCTGCGCTCCTTCTACCTGGATCGCGGCTACGTGAACTTCAATATCGAGTCCTCCCAGGTCTCGATCAGCCCCGACAAGTCGAAGATCTTCGTCACCGTGAACATCGACGAGGGCCGGCAGTATCGCCTCGGCGACATCCGCTTCTCCGGCGATCTGCGCATCGCCGAGCGCGAGGCCCGGGAGCTTCTCGAGGTCGAGAGCGGCGAGATCTTCTCGCGCAGCGACGTCACCGCCTCCTCCGAGGCCCTGCGCTCGCGCCTCGGCGCCGAGGGCTTCGCCTTCGCCAACGTCGATGGCATTCCCGAGGTCGCCGCCGCCGGCGACACCGTGGACCTGGTCTTTCGGGTCGAGCCCGGCGAGCGCGCCTACGTGCGGCGCATCGAGTTCACCGGCAACACCACCACCCAGGACGAGGTGCTGCGCCGCGAGATGATCCAGATGGAGGGCGCGCCGGCCTCCACCGAGTCGATCAGCCGCTCGAAACAGCGCCTCGAGCGCCTGGGCTTCTTCAAGCAGGTCGACGTCGAGACGCGGCCCGTGGCCGGCCAGCCCGACAAGCTCGACGTCACCTACACGGTGGAAGAGCAGCCCTCGGGCTCGATCTCGGCGAGCATCGGCTTCTCGCAGAGCGCCGGGGTGATCTACGGCGCCTCACTCTCCCAGAACAACTTCCTGGGCACCGGTAACCGCGTCAACATCGGCGCCCAGCGCAGCGACACCTATACCAGCCTCAACTTCGGCTTCACCGATCCCTACTGGACCCTCGACGGCATCTCGCGCGGCTATAACCTCTTCTACCGCGAGACCGACTACGAGGATTCCGACATCTCGACCTACTCCACCGACTCTTTCGGTGGGGGGATCAACTTCGGCTATCCGATCAACGAGCTGACGCGACTGAACTTCGGCGCCAGCGTCGAGGACCTGACGCTGAAGACCTATCGCGATACGCCGGCCGAGATCATCCAGTATGAAGAGGATCAAGGCAGCGATGCGCAGAGCCTGAAGCTCTCGGCCAGCTGGACCCGCAACAACCTCAACCGCGGCATCATGCCGACCGCCGGCAACTACCAGCGGCTGTCGCTCGAGACGGCGGTGCCGGGCAGCGATGCCGAGTACTACAAGCTGCGCGCCCGGGCCCGCCAGATCCTTCCGTTCAACGAGGAGCAGACCTGGGGGCTGAAGTTCAGCGGCGAGCTGGGCTACGCCGACACCGTCGGCAACGACCCCTATCCGTTCTACGAGAACTTCTTCTCCGGCGGCCTCGGGTCGGTGCGCGGCTTCACCGGCAACACCCTAGGGCCGGCCACCACCGCGCGTGCCGCGGGCAGCGACCGGACCCTGGGCGGCAACGTCCTGGTGGAGGGCAGCGCCGAGGTGCTCTTCCCAATGCCCTTCGTCGAGGACCAGCGCTCGCTGCAGGCCTCGCTGTTCGTGGATGCCGGCAACACCTTCCTCACCGACTGCTACGAGGTCCCTGATACGTTCAGCTCGTCTTGCAGCTCGGGTGTGGACCTGGGTGAGCTGCGCTACAGCGCCGGCCTCGGGCTCTCCTGGCTGACGCCGGTGGGCCCGCTGACCTTCAGCGTCGCCGAGCCGCTCAACGACAAGGACGGGGACGATACCCAGTTCTTCCAATTCTCGCTGGGTCAGACCTTCTGATCCGGCCCCGTCCCGAGGAATTTCGCCGCATGCGCACGCTCCCTGCCGCCTTCTGCCTCGGCCTGCTGGTCGCCACCACCCTGCCGGCGCAGGCCGATGAGGTGGCCGTGCTCGACTGGCGCGCCGCGCTGATGGAGACCGATGCCGCCGAGCGCACCATGAACGCGCTGCGCGATCGCCTCGCCGATCGGCAGCAGGAGGCGAAGGTCCTGGGCGAGGAGCTCCAGCAGATGCAGCAGCGCCTGCAGGCCTCGGGCGAGAGCATGACCGAGACCGAGCGGCGCACCACCCTCCAGGACTTCCAGCGCAAGGGCCAGCGCTTCGAGGTGCTACGCCGGGAGATCGGCCAGGCGCGTCAGCAGGCCGAGCAGGGCTTCCTCCAGGAGGCCGAGCCCAAGCTGGATCAGGCGGTCCGGCAGGTCATCGATCGCCATGGCGTCGCGGTGCTGGTGGATCCCAACGGCGTGCTGCATGCCGACCAGGATCTGCAGGACCTGACCGGCGAGGTCACCGAGCGCCTCAACGCCCTCTACTAGCCGGCCGTCCCCACACGACAGTGAGTCCCCATGAATCAAGACGCCCGAACCCTCACACTGGCCGAGATCGCCACGCGCCTGGGAGCCCGCCTCAAGGGCGACGGCGAGCGGCGGGTGAGTGGCCTGGCCACGCTGCGCGATGCCACGCCGGACCAGGTGGCCTTCCTCGCCAACCGCGCCTACCTCAAGGACCTGCCCGAGACGCGTGCCGCCGCGGTGCTGCTGGCGCCCGCTCACGGCGAGGCCTGCCCGGTGGCGTGCCTGGAGCTGGACAACCCTTACCTCGGCTATGCCGAGCTGTCGCGCCTCTTCGATCCCCTGGTCGGTCGCACGCCGTCCGGCACTCATCCCACGGCGGTGGTCGCCGATGACGTTCGCCTGGGCGAGAACGTGGCCATCGGCCCCCAGGCGGTGATCGAGGAAGGGGTCACGCTTGACGACGACGTCGTCATCGGCCCGGGCAGCGTGGTGGGCGCGGATTCGCGCATCGGCGCCGGCTCGCGCCTGCACGCCAACGTCACGGTCTGCCATGGGGTGGTGATCGGCCAGCGCGCCATCCTTCACAGCGGCTGTGTGATCGGCGGCGACGGCTTCGGCTTCGCCCACGACGGCGGGCGCTGGCACAAGATCGCCCAGCTGGGCGGCGTGGTGCTGGGCGATGACGTCGAGATCGGCAGCTGTTCGAGCATCGACCGCGGGGCGCTCGGCGACACCGTGATCGGCGACGACGTGAAGATCGACAGCCAGGTGCAGATCGCCCACAACGTGCAGATCGGCGATCACAGCGCCCTGGCCGGCTGCGTGGGCATCGCTGGCTCCACCCGGGTGGGCAAGCACTGCATGCTGGGCGGCGGCGTCGGGCTCTCCGGCCATCTGACCATCGCCGACGGCGTGCAGGTCACCGGCATGAGCCTGGTGACCAATTCGCTCCTCGAGCCTGGCATCTACTCCTCGGGCACCGGCGCCATGGACAACGCCCAGTGGCGTCGCAACGCGGTGCGCTTCAAGCAGCTCGACGACATCGCCCGTCGCCTGTCACGGCTCGAGAAGGTCGGTCGCAGCGGTTGAGGCCCGATCATAGGGCGGTATAATCCCCCGCCTGTCTTCGCCGGCGCCCGAGCGCCGGCCGTGCCCCTCCCCGGGAAGGGCATCCTGTCATTTCAGAGGTTGCTACGATGGTAATGGACATCAACGAGATTCGTGAGTATCTGCCCCACCGCTATCCTTTCCTGCTGGTGGATCGGGTCACGGAGATCACGCTGGGAGAATCCATCGTTGCCTACAAGAATGTCAGCATCAATGAGCCCTTCTTCAACGGCCACTTCCCGCATCACCCGATCATGCCCGGTGTGCTGGTGGTCGAGGCCCTGGCCCAGGCCTGCGGCATCCTCGGCTTCAAGACCGTCAACAAGCTGCCCGCCGACGGCTACGTCTACTACCTCGTCGCCAGCGACAACGTGCGCTTCAAGCGCCCGGTGATGCCCGGCGACCAGCTGGTGCTCGAGGCCCGGGTCGAGCGCACCAAGCGCGGCATCTGGAAGTTCATCTGCCGCGCCACCGTGGGCGGCGAGCTGGCCTGCGAGGCCGACATCACCTGTGCCGAGAGGAAGGTCGCTTGATACACCCCACCGCCCTCATCGATCCCGCGGCGCGCCTGGCCGATGATGTCGAGGTCGGCCCCTTCACGGTGATCGGGGCCGATGTCGAGATCGGGCCCGGCAGCCGCATCGGCCCCCATGTGGTGATCAAGGGACCCACCGTGCTGGGCGCGCGCACTCGCATCTTCCAGTTCGCCTCGGTGGGCGAGGATTGCCAGGACAAGAAGTATGCCGGCGAGCCGACCCGCCTGGTAATGGGCGACGACAACGTCATCCGCGAGGGCGTCACCCTGCACCGCGGCACCGTCCAGGATCGCGGCGAGACCGTCATCGGCTCGCGCAACCTCTTCATGGCCTACGTCCACGTCGGCCACGACTGCGTGATCGGCAACGACGGCATTTTCGCCAACCAGGTGACCCTGGCCGGCCACGTCCGGCTGGGCGACTCCGTCATCCTCGGTGGGCTCTCGGCGGTCCATCAGTTCTGCCACTTCGGCGATCACGCCATGGCCGGCGGCGGCTCGATCATCACCAAGGACACCCCGGCCTATGTGATGATCAACGGCAATCCGGCTCAGGTCCACGGCCTCAACCTGGTCGGGCTGCGGCGGCGTGGCTTCTCCAAGGAGGCCATCCGCGGCCTGAGCGAGGCCTACAAGCTGGTCTATCGCCAGGGGCTGACCACCGACCAGGCGCTCGCGCAGATCCGCGCGAGCTACGCGCTGCCCGAGACCGAGACCTTCGCCGCCTCCATCGAGGCCTCGACCCGCGGCATCATCCGCTGAGGGAGGCGCGATCATGACGGTGCGTCGCGTCTATCTCGTCGCCGGCGAGCTCTCCGGCGACATCCTCGGCGCCGGCCTGATGCGCGCGCTCAAGGCGCGCCATCCGAGCGTCGAGTTTCGCGGCATCGGCGGCCCGCGGATGATCGCGGAGGGCATCGAATCCCGCTATCCCCTGGAGACGCTCTCGGTGATGGGCCTCGTCGAGGTGCTCAAGCACCTGCCGGGGCTGGTGAAGGTGCGCCGGGCGCTGAAGCGCGATGCCCTGGCCTGGCGGCCGGACATCATGGTCGGCATCGACGCCCCGGACTTCAATCTCGGCCTCGAGCGGCAGCTGCGCGAGGCCGGCCTCACCACCGCCCACTACGTCAGCCCCTCCGTGTGGGCCTGGCGCCAGGGACGCGTCAAGGGCATCGCCCGCTCCGTGGATGCCATGCTCACCTTCCTGCCCTTCGAGGCGGCCTTCTATGCGCGCCACCGGGTGCCGGTGGCCTTCGTCGGCCACCCGCTGGCCGACGAGCTGCCGCTGGTCAACGACCGCGAGGCGGCTCGCCAGGCGCTCGGTCTATCGCGGGACGAGGGAGCGCAGGACGAGGAAACGCAAGGCCAGGTGATGCACGATGGGGGGGAGAAGGGGCCGCTGCTGGCGGTACTGCCCGGCTCGCGCGCCAACGAGATCCGCTTTCTGGGTGAGACCTTCCTCGATGCCGTCGAGCACCTGTGCCGCGAGCGCCCGGCGCTGTCGGTGGTGATCCCGGCCGCCACGCCGGCGCGGCGCAGCGAGCTCGAGGCGCTGCTGGCGATGCGTCCCTCCCTCGCGGGGCGCGTGACCCTGATCGACGGCCGGTCGCGGGAGGCCATGGTGGCCTCTGATGCCGTGCTGCTCGCCTCCGGCACCGCGGCGCTGGAGGCGATGCTCTGCCACCGGGCGATGCTGGTCGCCTACAAGATGGCGCCGGCGACCCACTGGCTGGCCAAGCGGCTGGTCAACACCGAGTGGATCTCGCTGCCCAACCTGATCGCCCGGGAGACCTTGGTGCCGGAGCTGATCCAGGAGGCGGCGAGCCCGGAAGTCATCGCCGACCGGCTCGGGGCAATGCTCGACGACGAGGCGGGTCGCCAGGCCCTGGAGGGACGCTTCGCCGCGATGCATGCGACCCTGCAGCGCGACGCCAGCCGTCGCGCCAGCGAGGCCATCGAGGCGCTGGTGGCGGGGCGTGCCCTGCCGGCGAGCGTGGCCCCCGAGGCGGGCGAGGTCGCGATCGCCGAGGGCTCCTGATGAAGAGCATGCGATGAAGGACTGTTCATGAAGGGCAAGACGCTGCCGCCGCTCTCGGTCGACTACGCTGGCGACCGGCTGGCCGGGGTCGACGAGGTCGGCCGCGGTCCGCTGATCGGCCCGGTGGTCGCCGCGGCGGTGATCCTCGATCCCGCCCGGCCCATCGAGGGGCTGAACGACTCCAAGGCGCTCACGGCACGTCGGCGCGAGGCGCTGGACCGCGAGATCCGCGAGCGGGCGCTTGCCTTCGCCGTGGCCGAGGCCAGCGCCGCCGAGGTCGATGCGCTCAACGTCTTTCACGCGACTCATCTGGCCATGCGGCGCGCCATCGACGCCCTGGTGCCGGAGGCCGAATACCTGCTGGTGGACGGCAATCGCCTGCCCGGGCATCATGTCCCCGGCCAGGCCGTGGTCAAGGGCGATGCCCGCCATCCGGCCATCGCCGCCGCCTCGATACTGGCCAAGGTCGAGCGCGACGCCGGCATGGTGGCCCTCGATGCCCGTCACCCCGAGTACGGCTTCGCCCGCCACAAGGGCTACCCGACCCGCGAGCACCTGGCCGCCCTGGAGCGCCTGGGGCCGCTGCCCGAGCACCGCCGCTCCTTCGGCCCGGTAAAGCGCCAGCTGGCGCTGCTTTAACGAATTATTCCCTCTTATCGAGGGGCATCGGGGGCAGGCCGAAGAGGAGGTCTTTTGCCAGGGATGGCAAAAGTAGCGCCCAGTATGGGTTCACAGCGCCTCCTCGCAGGTCTGCCGCCGGATGCATGTCGCGCGTGCCCCGACGGCGAGCTTCCGTTTTGCCGTCGCCCCTTCACTGCCAAGCAACGAGTCCGTCATGACCGCACCCTTCGTTCATCTCCGCGTGCACAGCGAATTTTCCCTGGTCGACGGCCTGGTACGTCTCAAGCCGCTGATCAAGGCCGCCGTGGCCCAGGGCCTGCCGGCCGTGACGCTGACCGACGAGGCGAATCTCTTCGGCCTGGTAAAGTTCTACACGGGCGCCCAGGGCGCCGGGCTCAAGCCGATCATCGGCAGCGACCTGTGGCTGGCCAATCCCCACGATGAGGCGCACCCCTATCGCCTGACCCTGCTGGCCATGGACAACACCGGCTATCGCAACCTCACCGAGCTGATCTCTCGGGGCTGGATGCACGGCCAGCGCCAGGGCCAGGCGCTGCTCGACAAGGCCTGGGTGCTGGAGCAGAGCGCGGGGTTGATCGCGCTCTCCGGCGGCCGGGAAGGGGAGGTGGGGCGCCATCTGCTGAGCGACCACCCCGACGAGGCGCGCGAGCTGCTCGAGGAGTGGAACGCCGCCTTCCCGGGGCGCTTCTACCTGGAGTTGACCCGCACCGGTCGCTCCCTGGAAGAGGAGTGCGTGCACCTCTCGGTGGAGCTCGCCATCGAGACCGGCACCCCGGTGGTGGCCACCAACGACGTGCGCTTCCTCGAGCGCGAGGACTTCTGGGCCCACGAGACCCGGGTCTCCATCGGCGAGGGCAAGGCGCTGGACGACAAGCGTCGCGAGCGGCGCTACACCGAGGAGCAGTACCTCAAGAGCCCCGAGGAGATGGCCGAGCTGTTCGTCGACATCCCCGAGGCGATCGAGAACAGCGTGATGATTGCCGCGCGCTGCAACGTCGACGTGCGCCTGGGCGAGATCTTCCTGCCCGAGTTCGAGATCCCCGAGGGGATGACCCAGGACGAGTTCTTCCGCAAGGTCTCCCACGACGGCCTCACCGAGCGCCTGGACTTCCTCTTCCCGGCCGAGCGTTACCCGCGGGACGGCCAGGAGTACGCCGAGATCGATGCCCGCTACCGCGAGCGCCTAGACTTCGAGCTCAACATCATCATTCAGATGGGCTTTCCCGGCTACTTCCTGATCGTGATGGACTTCATCCAGTGGGCCAAGGACAACGACGTCCCGGTGGGCCCGGGGCGCGGCTCCGGTGCCGGCTCGCTGGTGGCCTACGCGCAGAAGATCACCGACCTCGACCCCATCGGCTATGACCTGCTGTTCGAGCGCTTCTTGAATCCCGAGCGGGTCTCGATGCCCGACTTCGACGTCGACTTCTGCATGGAGAAGCGCGACCGGGTCATCGACTACGTGGCCGACCGCTACGGCCGCGACGCCGTCTCGCAGATCGTCACCTTCGGCACCATGGCCGCCAAGGCGGTGGTGCGCGACGTGGCCCGCGCTCAGGGCAAGCCCTACTCGCTGGGCGACAAGCTCTCCAAGCTGATCCCCTTCGAGGTCGGCATGACACTGGCCAAGGCCATTGAGGCGGAGCCGGCGCTCAAGGAGTACCTCGAGGCCGACGAGGAGGCCGCCGAGATCTGGGAGATGGCGAAGAAGCTCGAGGGCATCACCCGGGGCACCGGCAAGCACGCTGGCGGCGTGGTGATCGCGCCGACCAAGCTCACCGACTTCTCACCGCTGCTCTGCGACGAAGAGGGCAACGGCCTGGTGGTGCAGTTCGACAAGAACGACATCGAGGACGCGGGCCTGGTCAAGTTCGACTTCCTGGGCCTGCGCACCCTGACCATCATCGACTGGGCGCTGGAGATGGTCGACAAGGTGCGCGCCGTCGAGGGGCAGGGCGCACTGAACATCGACACCATCCCGCTGGACGACGCCCCGACCTTCGAGATGCTCAAGAAGGCCGAGACCACGGCGGTCTTCCAGCTCGAATCCCGCGGCATGAAGGAACTGATCAAGCGCCTGCTGCCCGATTCGCTGGAGGACATGATCGCCCTGGTGGCGCTGTTCCGCCCCGGCCCGCTGCAGTCGGGCATGGTTGACGACTTCATCAACCGCAAGCACGGCCGGGCGGAGATCTCCTATCCTCACCCGGACTACCAGCATGAGCTCCTGAAGCCGGTGCTCGGGCCCACCTACGGCATCATCCTCTACCAGGAGCAGGTGATGCAGATCGCCCAGGTGATGGCCGGCTACAGCCTGGGCCAGGCCGACATGCTGCGCCGCGCCATGGGCAAGAAGAAGCCCGAGGAGATGGCCAAGCAGCGCGCCGGCTTCATGGAGGGTTGCGCGAACAACGGCATCGACAAGGATCTTGCCGGCAACATCTTCGACCTGGTGGAGAAGTTCGCCGGCTACGGCTTCAACAAGTCGCACTCGGCGGCCTATGCGCTGGTCTCCTACCAGACCGCCTGGCTCAAGGCGCACTACCCCGGGCCCTTCATGGCCGCGGTGATGTCCACCGAGATGGACAATCTCGACAAGGTGGTACCGCTGATCGAGGAGTGTCGCCACCTGGGGCTCACGGTGACCCCGCCCGACGTCAACGTCGGCGGCTACAAGTTCACCGTCGATGAGCAGGCGCGGGTGGTCTACGGCCTGGGGGCGATCCGCGGCGTCGGCGAGGGCCCGATCGGTGCCATTGTCGAGGCCCGCGAGGCGGGCGGCCCCTTCGCGGACCTCTTCGACTTCTGCCGTCGGGTCGATCCGAAACGCATGAACAAGCGCACCCTGGAGGCGCTGATCCGCTCCGGGGCGCTCGATACCCTGGGGCCGAGCCGCGCGGTGCTCACCGCGGCGCTGGAGGATGCCCTCAAGGCCGCGGCCCAGAACCAGACCAATCAGAACCTCGGCATGATGGATATGTTCGGCGAGGCCTTCGCCGCGCCGGACGAGGAGCAACAGGACGCCTACGGCGACTATCGCCAGGCCCGGGAGTGGAGCGACAAGGAACGCCTGGCCGGCGAGAAGGACACCCTGGGGCTCTACCTCACCGGCCATCCCATCGACGAGTATGAGCAGGAGCTCGCGCGCTTCGTCTCCACCCGCATCAGCGACCTCAAGCCGTCGCGTGAGCCCCAGCGGGTGGCCGGCCTGGTGGTCGGCGTGCGCACCATGAAGTCCAAGCGCGGCGATACCATGGCCTTCATCACCCTGGACGATCGCACCGGGCGCATCGAGGCGTCGCTGTTCGGCGAGCTCTTCGATCAGCTGCGCGGCCGGCTCGAGGCCGATCAGGTGATGATCGTCGAGGGCGAGGTCTCCAGTGACGACTACTCCGGCGGACTGCGCCTGCGCGGCAAGGAGGTCACTCCCATGGTCGAGGCGCGCAGCCGCTTCGCCCAGGCGGTGGAGCTCTCCCTGGACGGCGAGCGCCTCAACGGTCGCCTGGTCGACAGCCTGCACGCGAGCCTCGCGCCCTTCTGCGACGAGGCGGGCCTGCCGGTGCGCCTCAAGTACCGCAACGCCGAGGCCTCTGGCTGGCTGGAGCTCGCCGAGCAGTGGCGGGTCACGCCCTCCGACGAGCTGCTCATCGGGCTGCGCGAGGTGCAGGGGCAGAACGGCGTGCGGCTGAAGTACCGCTGAAGTGCTGCCGACGCCCGATGTCGGATTCGAAGCTTTGCCGGCGATAGCCCTTCAGGGAGGCGCTGTGAACCCCTCCCTGGGCGCTACCTCGGCCATCCCTGGTCCTCGGACCTCCCTTTCGAGCTATCCTCGGCGCCTCTCACCCTGGTCCTGTCGCCTTGCGTGGCGCGTTGAGGGTGCGATAATGCCAGCCACTTTCCTTTTTAAGCGCCGGCCGCGTCTGTTGCGGTGGCCGGTGGAACACGACAAGGCAACCGGCCAATGAATCCCAACTATCTCGACTTCGAACAGCCCATCGCCGAGCTCCAGGCCAAGATCGAGGAGCTGCGGCTGGTCGGCAACGACAGCCAGGTCAATCTCAGCGACGAGATCGGTCGTCTCGAGGAGAAGAGCCGCAAGCTCACCGAGTCCATCTTCAAGGACCTCTCTCCCTGGCAGGTCTCCCAGCTCTCGCGGCATCCCCAGCGGCCCTACACCCTGGACTACCTGGAGCATGTCTTCACCGACTTCGACGAGCTCCACGGCGATCGCCACTTCGCCGACGATGCCGCCATCGTCGGCGGGGTCGCGCGGCTGGACGACAAGCCGGTGATGGTCATCGGCCATCAGAAGGGCCGCGACGTGAAGGAGAAGGTGCGCCGCAACTTCGGCATGCCGCGCCCCGAGGGCTATCGCAAGGCGTGCCGGCTGATGGAGATGGCCGAGCGCTTCAAGATGCCGGTGCTGACCTTCATCGACACCCCCGGCGCCTATCCCGGCATCGACGCCGAGGAGCGCGGCCAGTCCGAGGCCATCGCCTACAACCTGGCGGTGATGTCGCGGCTCAAGACGCCGATTCTCGCCACCGTGGTGGGTGAGGGCGGCTCCGGTGGGGCGCTCGCCATCGGGGTCTGCGATGAGCTCGCCATGCTGCAGTACTCCACCTACTCGGTGATCTCCCCCGAGGGCTGCGCCTCCATCCTGTGGAAGAGCGCCGAGAAGGCCCCCGACGCGGCCCAGGCCATGGGCATCACTGCCGAGCGGCTCAAGGAGCTGGGCCTGGTCGATACCCTGATCGCGGAGCCGCTGGGCGGCGCCCATCGTCATCCGGTGACCACTGCCGAGCGCGTCAAGGCCTCACTGCTGGCGAGCCTCGATCGCCTCGAGTCGATGGACACGGAGAGCCTGCTCGAGCGCCGCTACCAGCGCCTGATGAGCTACGGCGCGCCGGTGTAAGCCCGCGATGCGCGAGGAAGGCGCGCTGCAGTCCTCGATCGACGACGCCCTGGCGGAGACCCCGCCGGGGCGTTGCGTCTGGGTCGCCCTGTCGGGAGGCCTGGACTCTTCCCTGCTACTGACCCTGGCAGCCCAGGCCTGTCGTCGCCATCCCCGCCCGCTGCGTGCGCTGCACATCCATCACGGCCTGCAGGCCGCCGCCGACGACTTCGAGCGCCACTGCCGCCGGCTCGCCTCGCGGCTCGGCGTACCGCTCTGGGTCGAGCGTGTCGACGTCGATCTCTCCAGCGGGCAGGGCGTGGAGGGCGCCGCCCGGGAGGCGCGCTACGCCGCCTTCGCCCGGCGCCTGGCGCTGGGCGAGACCCTGTGGCTGGCTCAGCACGCGGATGATCAGGCCGAGACCCTGCTGCTCGCCGCCCTGCGCGGCAGTGGGGTGCGCGGCCTGGCCGGCATGCCCTTGGCCCGCGAAGGGCACGGGCATCGCCTGGCGCGTCCGCTGCTCGGCGTGTCGCGGGCCACGCTCGAGGCCGAGGCGAGGCGCCGCGGGCTCGCCTGGGAGGAGGATCCCTCCAACCAGGACGCTACCCTGGATCGCAACTACCTGCGCCATGCCGTGCTGCCGCTGCTCGAGACCCGCTGGCCGGCTGCTGCCCGGGCGCTCGCGCGCAGCGCGGCGCTGGCCGGCGAGGCCGATGGCCTGCTCGACGAACTCGCCGCGCTGGATCTCGAGCGCCTGGGCGGCGAGCCTGGCCGGCTGCCGGTGGCGGGGCTTCATGCGCTCTCCGAGCCGCGCCGTCGGCTGCTGATCCGCCACGCCTGCCAGCGCCGTAGCCTTGCGACCCCGCCTGCCCGGCGCCTCGCGTCGCTGCTCGATCAGCTCGACGCCCGACCGGACGGCGAGGTGCGGGTGGCCTGGCCCGGGGCCGAGGCGCGCGTCTGGCGGAGTCACCTCTACCTGCTGCCCCCTGCCGACCCCCTGCTGCCGGACGATGGGCGGGACGAGTGGTCGGTGGCGTGGGACGGGCAGGCGCCCCTCGCCACGCCCTGGGGCGCGTGGCGCGTGGCTCTGCGTCGGGACGACGGCGCTTCGGTCTGCCTGAGGGTGATGCCGCGACAGGGGGGCGAGCGCCTGCGGCTGGCCGGTCGCGGGCGACGCGACCTCAAGCGGCTGCTGCAGGAGCTCGGCGTGCCGCCCTGGGAGCGCGGGCGGCTGCTGGTGGTCCATCAAGGCGAGAAGGCGGTGGCGGTGCTGGCGCCGTCGACAGGCTGGCGGCTGGTGGCCGAGGGCTGGTCAGCCGCGTGACAGCGTCAGCGAGAAGCCGGCGGCGGCCTGGTAGTCGACCTCCTGCTCCAGGTCGTTGAGCAGCAGGGCCGGGTCCTCCTCGATGGCGAGGGTCAGATGTAGCGCCTCGCCGTCGGCGTCGAGTCGCGGCACCTCGGGGGGCTGTTCGGGACGGGAGTGGTTGATCAGCACGGCCAGGCGCAGCAGGCGGGCCAGCCGCGCGTGGGAGCGCTGCTCGCTCGCGGGCAGCGCCTGCCACTCCTTGACCGGGAACTTGCGCCGGTGGGCGCGCACCAGGAAGGCCAGCAGTCGCTGCTCCGGGCGCGAGAAGCCGGCCAGGTCGGAGTGCTCCAGCAGGTAGGCGCCGTGGCGATGAAACTGGCTGTGGGAGATGGCCAGGCCGATCTCGTGGAGCCGGCTCGCCCAGTCGAGGAAACGGACTTCGTCGTCGTCCAGCGCCCAGGCCTCGCGGACCTGCTCGCAGAGCGCCAGGGCCGTCGTGGCCACGTGCTCCGCCTGGCGTGCGTCCACCCGGTAGTTGCGGGCCAAGCCGTCGAGGGTCTTGAGCCGTGAATCCTCGGGGCTGCGGCGGCCCGCCATGTCGTAGAGCACGCCCTCGCGCAGGGCGCCGTCGGCGTAGCGCATCTGCTCGAGGTCGAAGGCCTCGAAGATGGCGCCGAGGATCGCGATGCCCGCGGGGAAGATCCGCGAGCGGTCGGCCTTGAGCCCGGGCAGGTCGACCCGGTCCAGCTGCTTGCACTTGATCAGCTGCTTGCGCAGGTTCGCCAGCCCCTCGCGAGTGATCACTCCCTCGGGGCCCTGGCCGGCCGCCGCGATCACCGCGGCGGCGGCCTTGATGGTGCCGCTGGAGCCCACGGGGTCTTGCCAACCCAGGCGCTGGTAGGGCCGCCGGATGTTGGCCAGCTCCGAGAGGGCGGCGAGCTCAGCGCGGCGCATGCGCTTGTCGCTGATCTCGCCGCCGTCGAAGAAGCGCCGAGTGAAGGTCACGCAGCCCATCCGCAGGCTCTCCAGGGCCAGCGGCTCGAAGTGCTCGCCGATGATGAACTCCGTGGAGCCGCCGCCGATGTCGACGATCAGTCGGCGGCCATCCTCGGCCACCGCATGGGCCGCGCCCAGATAGATCAGGCGCGCCTCCTCGCGGCCGGCGATGATCTCGATGCGGCTCCCCAGCAGGGCCTCGGCGCGTTCGATCAGCGCCTGGCTGTTGCGCGCATCGCGCAGGGCATTGGTGCCGACGATGCGCAGGTCGCGGCGGGCGATGCCTTCGAGGAAGGGTGCGAAGCGGGCCAGGCAGTCCAGCGCCCGGCGCATGGCGTCCTCGCGCAGCACGCCGTCCTCGTCGAGCCCGGCGGCCAGCTGTACCTTCTCGCCGAGCCGGGCGACCACCTGCAGCCGATCGTCCTGGTAGTTGGCGACCAGCAGGTGGAAGCTGTTGGAGCCGAGGTCGATGGCGGCGAGGCGGCGGGGCTCGGCGGCGGTCGCGGGGTCGCTCGCGGTGGCGGAGAACCGGTCCGTTGGCACTGTCATGGCGAGTCCTGATGGGTGATGGGAAAGGAGGTTGCGGGTGGCATCCGGCGTTGTCAATTGCCCCGCGACGGCCGCGGCGGCAGGGCTTGCGTTTGCTGGCGCCCTTGACTAATATCGAGGCGTTCGCCTGTTCCGAATGCTTCACGACCGTTTCACGGCGTTCCCGTCGCGGTCAGTATCCAAGTCGTCAGACAGCCCACTGCTTCAGCCTGCGATCCCGGCCTCGTGCCCGGCATCGCTGATCAGGTGAAAACGAACCTGCTCCCTCGCTTCCGATATCGGCCCGGCACCTCCTCTCGATGGCGGCTGCCCGCTCAGGCCATTCGATGCTTCACGACGAGAGGTAGCCTGTCCGGGCTCTGAACGCATCCATAGGGCGTCATCGTCTCGCCTCCTGTCTTTCCTCACGGCGCACTGCCGCCCGGCTTCCACGAGCAAATTCTGAACACACCGATGAATCTTACCGAACTCAAGCAAAAGCCAGTTCCGGAGCTTCTGGAGCTTGCCCGCGAGATGGGCATCGACAACCTGGCGCGTTCCCGCAAGCAGGACATCATCTTCGCCATCCTCAAGAAGCATGCCAAGAGCGGTGAGCCGATCTTCGGTGATGGCGTGCTGGAGATCCTGCAGGACGGATTCGGCTTTCTGCGCAGTGCCGACAGCTCCTACCTGGCCGGCCCCGATGACATCTATGTCTCGCCCTCGCAGATCCGGCGCTTCAACCTGCGCAAGGGCGACTCCATTTCCGGCAAGATTCGTCCGCCGAAGGAGGGGGAGCGCTACTTCGCGCTGTTGAAGGTCAGCGAGATCAACTTCGACAAGCCGGAGAACGCCAAGCACAAGATCCTCTTTGAGAACCTCACGCCGCTGTTCCCCCAGGAGCGGCTGCGCATGGAGATCGGTAACGGCTCCACCGAGGATCTCACCGCCCGGATCATCGACCTCACGGCGCCCATCGGCAAGGGTCAGCGCGGCCTGCTGGTTTCCCCGCCCAAGGCGGGCAAGACCCTGATGCTGCAGAACATCGCCACCTCCATCACCCGCAACAATCCCGAGTGCCACCTGATCGTGCTGCTGATCGACGAGCGCCCCGAGGAGGTGACGGAGATGTCGCGCACGGTGCGCGGCGAGGTGGTGGCCTCGACCTTCGACGAACCGCCGGCCCGTCACGTGCAGGTGGCCGAGATGGTCATCGAGAAGGCCAAGCGCCTGGTCGAGCACAAGAAGGACGTGGTGATCCTGCTCGACTCCATCACCCGCCTGGCGCGCGCCTACAACACCGTGGTGCCGAGCTCCGGCAAGGTGCTGACCGGCGGCGTCGACGCCCACGCCCTGGAGAAGCCCAAGCGCTTCTTCGGCGCGGCGCGTAACATCGAGGAGGGCGGCAGCCTGACCATCATCGCCACGGCGCTGGTCGACACCGGCTCCAAGATGGACGAGGTGATCTTCGAGGAGTTCAAGGGTACCGGCAACATGGAAGCCCACCTCGACCGCAAGCTGGCCGAGCGTCGCGTCTACCCGGCGATGAACATTCGCCGCAGCGGCACCCGCCGCGAGGACCTGATCGCCTCCGAGGACGAGATGCAGCGCATGTGGATCCTGCGCAAGCTGCTCAATCCCATGGAGGACACGGCCGCCACCGAGTTCCTGATCGACCGCCTGAAGGATACCAAGACGAACCTGGAGTTCTTCGAGGCCATGAAGCGGCGTTAAAACGAGCCCGCGCGACAACGGCGCAGAAAAGCTGTGCAAGCGTTGTACGAGGAATAGGGGGGCAGCATGCTATGCTGCCCCCCTTGTCATTCTGGAACCGGGACATCCGAATGAAGTATCAGGACCTTCGCGAATTCATCGCGGTGCTCGAGGAGCAGGGCGAACTCACGCGCGTCACCGCCGAGGTGGACCCCTACCTCGAGATCACCGAGATCTGTGATCGCACCCTGCGGGCCGGCGGACCGGCCCTGCTGTTCGAGAACGTCAAGGGTCACGACATGCCGCTGCTCGGCAACCTGTTCGGCACGCCGAAGCGGGTGGCCATGGGCATGGGGCAGGACTCGGTGGCCGCCC
The DNA here is from genome assembly GCF_040196315.1 of Halomonas pelophila. Classification (NCBI taxonomy): domain Bacteria; kingdom Pseudomonadati; phylum Pseudomonadota; class Gammaproteobacteria; order Oceanospirillales; family Halomonadaceae; genus Halomonas; species Halomonas pelophila. The sequence goes on along the minus strand of NZ_JBEGCI010000009.1, from coordinate 148,797 downwards.
TGCGCGAGGTGGGCGAGCTGCTGGCCTTCCTCAAGGAGCCGGAGCCTCCCAAGGGCTTCCGCGATGCCTGGAGCAAGCTGCCGATCTTCAAGCAGGTGATGAGCATGGGGCCCAAGACGGTGCGCCGGGCCCCGGTCCAGGCGCTCGTCTATGAGGGCGACGAGGTCGACCTCGACCGCCTGCCGATCCAGCACTGCTGGCCGGGCGACGCCGCGCCGCTGGTCACCTGGCCGCTGGTGATCACTCGCGGGCCCCACAAGACGCGCCAGAACCTCGGCATCTATCGCCAGCAAAAGCTCGGCAAGAACCGGCTGATCATGCGCTGGCTCTCCCATCGCGGTGGGGCGCTCGATTTCCAGGAGTTCCAGAAGGCGCACCCCGGCGAGCCCTTCCCGGTGGCCGTGGCGCTGGGTGCCGATCCGGCCACCATCCTCGGCGCCGTGACGCCGGTGCCGGATAGCCTCTCCGAGTACGCCTTCGCCGGGCTGCTGCGCGGCTCGCGCACCGAGCTCGTCGAGTGCGGTCACGCCGATCTGCAGGTGCCGGCCTCCGCCGAGATCATCCTCGAGGGCTTTATCTATCCGGACGACACCGCGCCCGAGGGGCCCTATGGCGACCACACCGGCTACTACAACGAGGTCGAGCAGTTCCCGGTGTTCACGGTGACGCGCATGACCATGCGCGAGAACGCCATCTACCACTCCACCTACACCGGCCGGCCGCCCGACGAGCCGGCGATCCTGGGGCTGGCGCTCAACGAGGTGTTCGTGCCGATCCTGCGTCGCCAGTTCCCCGAGATCGTCGACTTCTACCTGCCGCCCGAGGGCTGTTCCTACCGCATGGCGGTGGTGACCATGAAGAAGCAGTACCCGGGTCACGCCAAGCGGGTGATGATGGGGGTGTGGAGCTTCCTGCGCCAGTTCATGTATACCAAGTTCGTGGTGGTGCTCGACGACGACGTCGACGCCCGCGACTGGAAGGACGTGATCTGGGCCATTACCACCCGTATGGACCCCGCCCGGGACACCGTGATGGTGGAGAACACCCCCATCGACTACCTGGACTTCGCCTCCCCCGTGGCCGGGCTGGGCTCCAAGATGGGCCTGGACGCCACCGGCAAGTGGCCCGGTGAGACCGACCGCGAGTGGGGCAGGCCCATCGTCATGGACGAGGCCATCAAGGCCCGCGTCAGCGAGCGCTGGAACGACCTGGGCATCACGCTTCCCCCTGACAACGACACGAGGCATTCATGACGCCAAGGACCCTGACCTGCCTGGTCACCGAGGTCGAGGACCTCACCCCGGACGTCTTCCGCGTCCGGCTCGAGGGCCGCGCCGAGGCCGTGGCCCACGATCCCGGCCAGTACCTGGAGCTCAAACTCGCCGAGGACATCTGGGTGCCGTTCTCCATCGCCAACGCCCACGCCGGCGATGGCACCATCGAGCTGCACATCCAGCACTGGCCGGAGCGCGACAACTCGGCGCGGCTGCGTGAGCTGATGCAGGTCGCTGAACGGCTGACCGTGCGCCTGCCCGGCGGCGACTGCGTGCTGGACCCGGACAGCACACGCCCGCTGCTGCTGGTCGCCGCCGGCACCGGCTTCTCGCAGATGAAGGCGATCGCCGAGGCGGCCCTGCACCAGGATCCCGACCGCGAGATCGACCTCTGGTGGGCGGCCCGCGAGCGCCGCGACCTCTACCTGGAGCGCCTGCCCCGTGAGTGGGCGGAAGGGCATGCCAAGGTGCGCTTCCATGCCGTGACCGAGGTCACGCCGGAGCAGGCCATCGAAGGCGCGCACGTTCACGCCCATCACGGCCGTATCGATCGGGCGCTGGCGACGAGCCTTGAGGACGTCTCCGGCCACGATGTCTACGTCTCCGGCTCCCCGGGCATGGTCTATGCCTGCGTCGACGTGCTGGCCTCATTGGGGCTCTCGCCCTCACGGGTCTTCTCGGACGTCTTCGCCTACGCCCCCCGCGACCCCATCGTGCCCACCGCGGGGAGCCTGGTGAGGGAGGGCGGTTCATGAGCGCCTCGCCGATCCTGATCACCGGCGGGGCCCAGCGCCTTGGGCGCCACTGCGCCGAGCGCCTGCGCGACGACGGCCACCCGGTGATCATCAGCTATCGGCGCGAACGCGAGGAGCTCGAGGCGCTGCGCGCCCGGGGCATCGTCGCCCTGCCGGCGGACTTCTCGAGCGAGGCGGGCATCATGGACTTTCTTAAGCGGCTCAAGGCCGAGACCTCCTCGCTGCGCGCCATCGTCCACAACGCCAGCGACTGGGCGCCGGACAGCCGCGGCGACGACGCCGGCGCCAACTTCGAGCGGCTGTTCCGGGTGCACATGCTGGCGCCCTACCTGATCAACCTGCACGCCCGCGAGCTGCTCGAGGCGTGCAGCGAGCCCCAGCGCGACATCGTGCACCTGACCGACTACGTGGTGCAGAAGGGCTCCCGCAAGCACGCCGCCTACGCCGCCACCAAGGCGGGGCTCGACAACCTGACGCTCTCCTTTGCGGCCATGTTCGCGCCGAGGATCCAGGTCAACGCCATCGCCCCGGCGATGATCATGCTCAACCAGGGCGACGACGAAGAATACGCCGAGAAGGCGCGCGCCAAGTCGGCCATGGAGATGATTCCCGGGCCCGGCGTGATCTATCAGAGCCTGCGCTACCTGCTCGACAACCGCTTCGTGACGGGCATCACCCTGCCAGTCGATGGCGGGCGGCATCTTCGCTAGAATGCCCATGACCCCTGATGACAACCCCGAAGAGGATAACGACATGGCGGGACACGACGAGAACTTCAAGGATGACAGCGGCCTGCTGGCCGTCTTCCTGGGCCTGGCAGTGCTGCTGGGCATGAGCGCGCTGCCGGCCACCATCGGCTGGGTCCAGCTCGCGACCGGCTGATCGTCGCCGCGCGGCGCCCCTTGCCGAGGCCGCCTCGATGCGGCACGATGAAGGCACTATTCAGGAGATGACCATGACATCCGCCCCGCACCCGACCCTTCGCTGCCTCGACGACGCCTCGCGTTGCCGTGCCGCGTGCCCGAGCGTGCGGATCGGCGAGGCGGAGATGCCGGGCTTCCAGGGCTGGTATGGCTACTGGTTTAGCACCGGCGTGCCGGTGGCCATGTCCTGAGCCGCACCAAGGACAGCGCCACGAGGCACGCCCACCGGGTTGCCTCCTCCCAGAACCCCCGGACGGCAACCCCGCCCGGGGGTTCTGCGTTTCACGGCATTTACCCATCACGACGACACGAGGAGAGAGACCATGACCGCATCCATCGCCATTCGCGAGACCCGGGGCTTCGTGGGCTACTACGGCTACTGGCGATTTAGCGAGCTGCGGTCGGCTCACTCCGCCACGCCCGACCGTAGCGAGATCGGTGGCTCCCGACAGACACGATGTACGATCTCTACCCGGAGTTGATGACCATGAATGCCCCCGTTTCGCTGGCCCCCGCCCCGTACCAGGCCGCCCCGACGTCCGCCGCGTCGCTGCCCACCCCAGGCGAGCTGCGCCACACTCTGCCGCTCGCCCCGGCCCTTGCCGAGCAGGTGGCGACCCACCGCCGGGCGATCCGCGCCATCCTCGACGGCCAGGACGACCGCCTGCTGGTGGTGGTCGGGCCCTGCTCCGTCGACGACCCCGAGGCCGCGCTCGACTATGCGCGCCGGCTGGCCAAGCTGGCGCCGGCGGTCGCCGATCGCCTGCTGATCGTGATGCGCGTCTACGTCGAGAAGCCGCGCACCACCGTGGGCTGGAAGGGACTCGCCTACGATCCCGACCTGGACGGCAGCGGCGACATGGCGCGTGGCCTGCACGCCTCGCGCGCGCTGATGCGCGAGATCGCCGCGCTCGGTCTGCCGGTGGCCACCGAGCTGCTGCAGCCGATGCTGGCGCCCTACCTGGACGACCTGCTCGCCTGGGTGGCGATCGGCGCCCGCACCACCGAGTCACAGTTGCACCGTGAGGTGGCCAGCGGCCTGGAGGCCGTGGTCGGCTTCAAGAACGCCACCGGCGGCGAGCTGCAGGTCGCGCTGGACGCCATACAGTCCGCCGCGCATCCCCATCGCCACTTCGCGATGGCCGAGGATGGTCGGCCCATGGTCCGCGAGACCACCGGCAACCCCCATACCCACCTGGTGCTGCGCGGTGGCCACGGTGAGCCCAACTACTCGGCCGCCCATGTCCTGGCGGCGCGGCGCACCCTCCAGGCGGCCGGCCTCGCTCCACGGATCATGGTCGACTGCAGCCACGCCAACGCCCGCAAGGATCACCGCCGTCAGAGCGAGGTGCTGCTCGATGTGCTGGGTCAGCGCGAGGCCGGCGACGCCTCGCTGGTGGGCCTGATGATCGAGAGCCATCTCCACGAGGGCAAGCAGCCCCTCGTGCCTGGGCCCCTGCGCTACGGCGTCTCGGTGACCGACGCCTGCATCGGCTGGGAGACCACCGAGCACCTGCTGATGACCGCGGCCCAGCGCCTGCGCGGGCGAGCATAAGCAGGGCGCCTGTACCCGGGGAGGCGATGTGCGGATAATCGCGGCATCGTCTCTCATCGCACAGGTCCTCCATGACGTTTCGCTTCGAACACTTTGATCCCGCCACCTACCGCCGCCTCTCTCGCCTCACGGGCCTGGCCATGGCCGGCCAGCTGATCGTCTTCGGACTGCTGTTCTCCCAGCTGCTCGTCGCGGCCTTCGGCGGCAGTCTCTGGATCAACGCCCTGGGCGTGCTGCTGGGCCTGGCCGCTACCAGCCTGGTCTTCGCCGTGCTGCGACAGCGCCCCTGGATGGCCGGCATTCGCTACGTCTGGCGCCTCAAGCACCACCTGGCGCGGGTCAGCGCCTACCTGCCGGCCCTGCGCCGCGGCATGGGCGAGGGCGACGAGGCGGCGCTGGCGGTGCTGGCCTTCTACCATCAGGGCATGGCCCAGCTCTCCGAGCTCGAGGGGCGCACCCTCGATGACGATGCCGAGCTGCTCGCCGAGCGCGAGGTGGTCCGTCACGCCCGGTGCGAGCGGGGGCTTTCCGAGCGCGTCGAGGGCTTCGAGCTCGAGGATCTGGGCGCCTTCCGCAAGGGCTAGGGCGCGGCCGGGGTCATCGCCCTGTCACCTTCTCGATCTAGGCTCGACTCGTCGACCCGAAGGCGCCCGCGGCGCTTCGCCCCCCAGACGAGGAGAGCAGCATGAGCAAGGAAATCGAGGATCATCGTGTCTTGAACCCCAGCGGCAATGAGCCCTTCGACGCCGTGCTCGCTCGTCATGTCTCCCGGCGCAGCGTGATGCGCGGCGGCCTGGGGCTGGCGGCCGCCTCGATGCTGGGCTTCGGCGGCGCCGCCCAGGCGCTGGCGTCGGGCGGCGCGAAGAAGACGCCGCTGAGCCTCGCCTTCGAGTCCGTGCGCGGCTCGCGCACCGATGCCGTGGTGGTGCCCGCCGGCTATACCGCCCAGGTGCTGGTGCCCTGGGGCACGCCGTTGCATGACCAGGCGTCGGCGTGGCACGAGGGGCTCTCCATGACCCCGGAGCGTCAGGCGCAGAGCGTCGGCATGCACCACGACGGCATGCACGGCTTCGCGCTCGAGCCGTCGAGCGCCTCGCGTCGCTTCGTGCTGGCGCTCAACAACGAGTACATCGATCAGCAGGCGCTCTGGGCGCCCCAGGATGGGCCCACCAACGCCGAGGAGGGCGCTCGTCCCGCCGACGAGTCGCGCACCGAGATCAATGCTCACGGCGTGACCCTGGTCGAGGTGGCGCGCTCCGCCGGCGGCCAGTGGAGCCATGTGGTCGACTCGCCCTACAACCGCCGCTTCACCAGCGCGACCGAAATGCAGCTGTCTGGCCCCGTCGCCGGCAGCGACTATGTACGCACGCCTTTCTCGCCGGAGGGCGAGCTTTCCCGTGGCACCAACAACAACTGCGGTAACGGCTTCACCCCCTGGGGCACCTACCTGGCCTGCGAGGAGAACTGGCCCAACGTCTTCGTCAACACGGGAGCACGCTTCCGCGACGATGCCCGCATCGGCATACCCACCGAGCGCGGCCGCTATGGATGGGAGACCTCCGCTGGCGATGCCTCCGAACGCGATGGGGAATTTGCGCGTTTCGACATTACCCCGCGGGGCGCGAGTGCGCTCGATGACTACCGCAACGAGGCGCGCACCTTCGGCTACCAGGTGGAGATCGATCCCTATACCGGCGAGCGCGCCGTGAAGCGCACCGCCATGGGGCGCTTTCGTCATGAGGGCTGCTGGCTGGGCAAGCTCGTGCCGGGCAAGCCGGTGGTCTTCTACTCCGGCCACGACGCCCACAACGAGTACGTCTACAAGTTCGTCTCCGACGCCGCCTGGGACCCGGCCGATGCCAATCGCCCCGGCGAGGCCTACGATCGCCTGGCCATCGGCAAGAAGTATCTGGACGACGGTGTCCTCTACGCCGCCCGCTTCGAGGCCGATGGCCGCGGTGAGTGGCTGCCTCTCACGCCGCAGGCCCGCACGCGTGACGGCCGCCCCCTGCACGAGGCGCTGGGGCTTAACGCCGATGACCTGGCCGGCATCATCGTCAACACCTGCGACGCCGCCGACCTGATGGGCGCCACGCCCATGGACCGCCCGGAGTGGGCCAGCGTAGACCCGGCCTCCGGTAAGGTCTACATCACGCTGACCAACAACAGCCAGCGCACCGGCGAAGGCAGCACGGCGTCCTACACCAACGATGGCGGCTCGCTCGACGAGCCGGGCGTGGGCTTCGCCACTGCGCCGGTGAACGCCGCCAACCCGCGTGCCGAGAACGGCGCCGGGCACATCATCCGCTGGCAGGAGCGCGACGACGTGACGGCCTTCGACTGGGAGGTGTTCGTCTTCGGCGCGGCGGCCGACGATGCCGACAACCCCTCCGGCCTGACCGAGGCCAACCAGTTCGCGAGCCCCGACGGCTTGTGGTTCGATGACCGCGGCGAGGGCGAGGGCATCCTGTGGATCCAGACCGACAACGGCTATGAGGGCGTCGCCGAACACACCAACGATCAGCTGCTGGCGGTGGTGCCCGGTGCCCTGGGGTCGGGTGAGGGTGCGCCTTCGGTGGTGAACGCGGACAACCAGCAGGGGCTTAAGCGCTTCGCCGTGGGGCCCAACGGCAGTGAGGTGACCGGCATCTTCGCCACCCCGGATCGCACGGCGCTGTTCATCAATATCCAGCACCCGGGCAACTGGCCGGCATCCCAGGACGCGACTGAGTCGGCGTCGGGCAGCGTGCGTCCGCGGGCGGCCACCGTGGTGATCCAGAAGCGCGATGGCGGGCAGATCGGCGTCTGATCGACGCTCTCCCTCACGCAAGAAGGCCCCTGCCGATGGCAGGGGCCTTTTCGTTCAGGGCCTGTTCGTTTTGGTTTGAAAGACCGGGAGTCAGGCCCGGGCGGCGTAGGCGAAGAGCAGGGTCTCCTGGGCGCTGATCGGCGCGGCGCCGCCGGCCTGCTGCTTGACGTAGAGGCCGTCGCTGCCGAGCAGCCAGCTCTGGCAATTGTCCACCAGGTAGGTCTCGAGGTCCTTGCGGACCCGGGCGGCCAGCTTCTTGTCCAGCAGCGGAAAGCAAGTCTCCACCCGGTGGAACATGTTGCGCGCCATGAAGTCGGCGCTGGAGCCCCAGGTCTCGGACTTGCCGTCGTTGTGGAAGTGGAAGACGCGCGTGTGCTCCAGGAAACGACCGATCACCGAGCGCACCCGGATGGTCTCGGAGATGCCCGGCAGCCCGGGGCGCAGGCAGCACATGCCGCGGATGATCAGGTCGCACTCCACCCCCGCCCGGGACGCCCGGTAGAGCGCCTGGATCAGCTTGGGCTCGGTGAGCGAGTTGCACTTGATGATCAGGTGGGCGCGCTTTCCCTTGCGGGCGTGCTCGGTCTCGCGGTCGATCTTCGCCACCATCTGCTCATGCAGGGTGAAGGGGGCGTGCAGCAGCTTTTCGATATGCCGGGCCCGGCCCATGCCGGTGAGCTGCTGGAAGACCTTGTGCACGTCGGCACACAGCACCGGGTCGGCGGTGAGCAGGCTGTAGTCGGTGTAGAGCCGGGCGGTCTTCGAGTGGTAGTTGCCGGTGCCCAGGTGGGCGTAGTGGCGCAGCTTGCCCCGCTCGCGGCGCACGATGTGCATCATCTTGGCATGGGTCTTGTAGGCCATCACGCCGTAGATGACGATGGCGCCGGCCTCCTGCAGGCGCGAGGCGAGCGCCAGGTTGTCGGCCTCGTCGAAGCGCGCCCGCAGTTCGATCACCACCGTGACCTCCTTGCCGTTGCCGGCGGCCTCCACCAGGGCGTTGACGATGGGCGAGTCGGCGCCGGTGCGGTAGAGGGTCTGCTTGATGGCCAGCACGTCCGGATCCCGGGCCGCCTCGCCGAGCATCTTCTCCACCGGGGTAAAGGACTGGAAGGGGTGGTGCAGCAGGATGTCGCCCTCGGCGATCACCCCCAGCAGGCTGTCGGCCTTGAGCAGCGACTTGGGCAGGCCCGGCGTGAAGGGACGGTAGAGCAGCTCGGGGCGCTCCACGGCATCGAGCACCGACATCATGCGCGTCAGGTTCACCGGGCCGTCGACCCGATAGAGGTCGGCCTCCTCGAGCTGGAACTGGCGGAGCAGGAAGTCGGCGAGCTCGTCGGGGCAATTGTCGGCCACCTCCAGCCGCACCCCACTGCCGTAGCGCCGCGACAGCAGTTCGCCGCGCAGCGCCGAGGCGAGGTCCGAGACCTCCTCGGGATCCACGGACAGATCGGCGTTGCGGGTCAGGCGGAACTGGTAGCAGCCGAGCACCGTCATGCCCGGGAAGACCTCCTCGGCGTGAGCATGCATCATCGACGATAGGAAGACGTACTCACAGAAGCCCTCCTCGCAGAGCTCCTCGGGCAGGGCGATCACCCGCGGCAGTGAGCGCGGCGCCGGCAGGATGGCCAGGCCCCCCTCACGGCCGAAGGCGTCCTTGCCCTCGAGCTGGACGATGAAGTTGAGGCTCTTGTTGACCAGCCGCGGGAAGGGGTGGGAAGGGTCCAGGCCGATGGGGCTGACCACCGGGATAATCTCGGCGGCGAAATACTCCTGCACCCAGGCGCGCTGGGCCTCGGTCCAGTCGCCGCGGCGGCGAAAGCGCAGCCGCTGGGCCTCCAGGGCGGGGATCAGGACCTCGTTGAGGATGTGGTACTGGCGCGCCACCTGCTCGTGGGCGATCCGCGCGATCTCGGCCAGCACCGAGCGGGGCGAACGGCCGTCGGCGCCGGTGGATTCATCGCCGAGCAGCACCTGGTGCTTCAGCCCGGCCACGCGGATCTCGAAGAACTCGTCCATGTTCGACGAGAAGATCAGCAGGAACATCAGCCGGTTGAGCAGCGGGTGGGCCTCGTCGAGGGCCTGCTCCAGCACCCGGACGTTGAACTGCAGGTGCGAGAGCTCCCGGTTGAAGTAGAGACCGGGATCGGTGAGGTCGGCCTCGGGATCCGGCAGCGCCTTGGGCTTGATGCCGGTGCGAGTCTGGTTCAGGCGCGGGGCGGGCGGCTCGGGCACGTCACCGCCCTGCATGGCATGGCCCGCGTCGTGGCGGGGGATGGGGTCGCGCGTCTCGTCCATGGGAGCTCCCTGTCAGCGTGCGGAAGGGGCGCGACCCTCCCGTCGGCTAGCGGGCGAGCAGCCGCGCTGCCCGCTTGGCGAAGTAGGTGAGCACGCCGTCGGCGCCGGCGCGCTTGAAGCAGAGCAGCGACTCGAGGATGACTGCGTCCGCCTCCAGCCAGCCATTCTCGAAGGCGGCCATGTGCATGGCGTACTCGCCGCTCACCTGGTAGGCGAAGGTGGGCACCTTCAGTTCGTCCTTCACCCGGCGCACCACGTCCAGGTAGGGCATGCCGGGCTTGATCATCACCATGTCGGCGCCCTCGGCCAGGTCCAGGGCCACCTCGTGCAGCGCCTCGTCGCCGTTGCCCGGATCCATCTGGTAGGTGGTCTTGTCCGCCTTGCCCAGGTTGCCGGCGGAGCCCACGGCGTCGCGGAAGGGGCCGTAGTAGCGCGAGGCATACTTGGCGCTATAGGCCATGATCCGGGTGTTGACCAGCGCTTCCTGCTCCAGCACCCGACGGATCGAGCCGATGCGCCCGTCCATCATGTCCGAGGGGGCCACCACGTCGGCGCCGGCCTCGGCGTGGGAGAGGGCCTGCTTGATCAGGGTCGCCACGGTGCGGTCGTTGTGCACGTAGCCGGCCTCGTCGAGGATCCCGTCCTGGCCGTGGCTGGTGTAGGGATCCAGCGCCACGTCGGTGATGACGCCGAGTTCGGGCAGCGCCGCCTTGAGGGCCCGCACGCTGCGCTGCACCAGGCCCGCGGCGTTGTAGGACTCCTCGGCCAGCTCGCTCTTGAGCTCGGTGCCGACCACCGGGAACAGCGCGATGGCCGGAATGCCGAGCTCATAGGCCTCGCGGGCCTCCTCGATCAGCAGGTCGATCGAGAGGCGCTCCACCCCGGGCATCGAGTGCACCGCCTCGCGCTGGCCCTCGCCCTCCAGCACGAAGACCGGCCAGATCAGGTCGGCGGCGGTCAGGGTGTGCTCGCGCATCAGGCGGCGCGAGAAGTCGTCGCGGCGCATGCGGCGCGGGCGGGAGGTCGGGAACTGGCGTGGGGTCATGAAACTCAAGGCGTCTCTCCGGCAGTGGGGATCGAGGCCGCCACGGTACGATGGTGGCGGCGGAAGATGACGAAACGATGACATAGGGTCGGCTGCCTCCGAGTATATCAGTGTCGACAGGCGTCGAAAGTCGCGCCTTGTCGCACCCCCGCCGACTCTCTAAAGTGGACACCTTGTGATTTCAGGGCCTGGCTTCGACAGGCGCCTACTTTCAAGGAGAAAGGCATGAGCAAACAGGTGGCGGTGATCCTCTCGGGATGTGGGGTGCAGGACGGGGCCGAGATCTACGAGACCACCCTGACCCTGCTGCGCCTCGATCAGCGGGGCCTGGGCTATCGCTGCTTCGCCCCGGACATCGAGCAGCACCATGTCATCGATCATCGTCACGGCGCGCCGGTCGAGGGCGAGACCCGCAACGTGCTGACCGAGTCGGCGCGCCTGGCGCGCGGCGAGATCTCCCCCCTGGACGAGCTCGAGGCCGACGAGTTCGACGCGGTGATCCTTCCCGGCGGCTTCGGCGTCGCCAAGAACCTCTCGGACTTCGCCGTGGCGGGCGACGGCCTGCAGGTGATCGAGGCGCTGACCGAGGCGCTGGCTGGCTTCCACCAGGCGCGCAAGCCGATCGGCCTGATGTGCATAAGCCCGGTGCTGGTGCCGCGCCTGCTCGGTCCGGGCATCGCCGTGACCGTGGGCAGCGACCCCGGCGTCGCCGGCGCGATCAGCGCCATGGGTGGCCTGCACCGCAGCTGCGGGGTGGAGGACATCGTGCTGGACTTCGAGAACCGGGTGGTGACCACCCCGGCCTACATGCTGGCGACCCGCATCAGCGAGGCCGCGACCGGCATCTTCAAGCTGGTTGATCGCATCGACGAGCTGATGGACCTGTAAGCGCCAAGCATGGAACCAAGGGCACCCAGCTAAAAGCGCCACGCTAAACATCGACCCCGAGGCCATGGCCTCGGGGTCGATGTTTTGTTGGAAGGGCAGATGTTGCTGGCCGCTTGCGCCCGATTAGTCGTCGCGTTCCTCGACAGCCTGCGCGTCGCGCTTGCGGCGCACCAGCCGGCCGAACAGCAGGCCCACCTCGTAGAGCAGGTACATCGGCACCGCCAGCAGGCTCTGCGAGACCACGTCCGGCGGGGTCAGCAGCATGCCGATGACGAAGCAGCCCAGCACCACGTAGGGACGCTTCTTCGACAGGCTCTCCACCGTGGTGGCGCCCGACAGGATCAGCAGGAAGGTGGCGATGGGGATCTCGAAGGCCACGCCGAAGGCGAAGAACAGCTTGAGGACGAAGTTCAGGTACTGGTTGATGTCGGTCATTATCGCTACGTCCTCCGGCCCGGTCTGGGTGAAGAACTGGAACAGCAGCGGGAAGACCACGTAGTAGGCGAAGGCGGCGCCGCCATAGAAGAGCGCGATGCTGGAGGCGAGGATCGGCAGGGCCAGGGCCTTCTCGTTGTCGTAGAGCCCCGGCGCCACGAAGGCCCAGGCCTGATGCAGCACATAGGGGATGGCGGCGAACACCGCCACCACCAGGGTCAGCTTGAAGGGCGCCAGGAAGGGCGAGGCGACCTCGGTGGCGATCATCTGCGAGCCTTCCGGCAGCAGCGCCATCAACGGTTGGGCGACGAACGAGTAGATGTCGTTGGCGAAGGCATAGAGCCCGAGGAAGATCACCAGGATCGCGACCACGGCGCGCATCAGCCGCGAGCGCAGTTCGATGAGGTGCTCGATCAGCGGGGCCTGGTTCTGTTCCTGGGGATCACCGGTCTTGCTCATCGGGAGGCGGAATCCTTGTCGGCGGTGGAGGCATCGGCGGAGCGCGGGTGATCATCGTCCTCGCTGCCCGAGCGGGCCCGGGCCAGGGCGTCATCGAGGCGCTTCTCGGCAGGCGCGGCCTTGCTCCGTGAGCTCGAGGCGGACGTGCCGCCGTCGTTCTCGGCGATGCTCTCCACGCCCCGCTTGACCTGCTGGACGCCCTCGTCGAGCTTCTTCTGCTGCTCGTTGAGTTTCTGGCGCAGCTCCTCGGCCTCGAGCTGGGCGCTGATCTCGCTCTGCATGCCCGAGACCGTGCGCTTGATCTTGCCGATCCACAGCCCCAGGGTGCGCGCAGCCTTGGGCAGGCGCTCGGGACCGAGCACCAGCAGGCCCACCACGCCGATGATCATCAGTTCGAGAAAGCCCATATCGAACATGGCGGTTTACTTGCGCTCTTCCGAGTCCTCGGCCTTCTTCTCGGCCTTGACGTCGTAGGTGTTGACCCCCTCGTCGTCATGGCTGACGCGGGCCTGGGGATCGTCCGCCTGCTCGTCCTCGCTTTTCTCGCCCTTTTCCTCGTCGTGCATGGCCTTCTTGAAGCCCTTCACGGCGCCGCCCAGGTCGCCGCCGACGTTGCGCAGCTTCTTGGTGCCGAAGATCAGGATGATGATGCCGAGAACGATCAGCAGCTGCCAGATACTGATACCACCTAACATAGTTGCTTCCTCAGGTTGGGGCTCCGGGGGAGGCCCGGAAAGGGCCAGTTGACGCTAGGGTTGCCGTGCGGCCTTCTCGTCGTGTCCCGAGACGCCGAAGCGGCGGGCCAGCTCATCCAGGACCGTCCCGTGATCGAGGCCCAGGTGCGAGAGCATCACCAGGCTATGAAACCACAAGTCGGCCGTTTCGGCGATCAACGCCTGTTGCGCCGCCGCGTCGCCGTGCTCGGCATCCTTGGCCGCCAGCAGCGTCTCGGTGGCTTCCTCGCCGAGCTTCTCGAGGATCTTGTTGAGCCCCTTGTGATGCAGGGCGGCCACGTAGGAGCTGTCGGGATCGGCCTGGCGGCGCTGTTCGAGCACGTCGTGCAGTCGGTCCAGTATATCGCTCATGGGGCAGGGTTCCATTGCTTGAGGTCAGTTCCAGGCCAGTAGCAGCACGCCGAGGCCGGCGGCGGCGAGCGCCGGCCAGGGCTGGCCGGCGGCCCAGTCGTAAAGCGGCTGCCAGGCCAGCGCGGCGACGATCAGCAGCAGGCCCAGGCGCAGCCGTCGATGGCGGCTGCCCTGGTGCGTCAGCTGGCGGGAGATGTCGCCCATGGCGGTCGACTGGCGACGGCGCTGGCGATGCTCCTGTTCGGCGCGGGACAGCACCTGATAGGCGAGCACGGGGAGCTCCGGCAGCTGGCGGGAGAGTTCGGGCGCCTGGCGCTTCAAGGACTCCAGCAGGCCGCGGGCGCCGGCGCGCTCCTTCATCCAGCGCTCCAGAAAGGGCTTGGCGGTCGACCAGAGGTCGAGGTCGGGATAGAGCTGGCGCCCCAGTCCCTCGATGTTGAGCAGGGTCTTCTGCAGCAGCACCAGCTGGGGCTGCACCTCCATGTTGAAGCGGCGCGCGGTCTGGAAGAGCCCCAGCAGCACCTGGCCGAAGGAGATGTCCTTGAGCGGCTTCTCGAGGATCGGCTCGCACACCGTGCGTACCGCCGCGGCGAACTCGTTGGCGCGGGTCTCCTCGCCCACCCAGCCGGACTCGATGTGCAGGGCGGCCACCTCGTAGTAGTCCTGATGGAAGAAGGCCAGCAGGTTGCGCGCCAGGTAGTCCTGGTCCTCGCGGGTGAGGCTGCCGACGATGCCGCAGTCGATGGCGATGTACTGGGGATCCTCGGGGTGCTCGTAGGCGACGAAGATGTTGCCCGGATGCATGTCGGCGTGGAAGAAGTTGTCGCGGAAAACCTGGGTGAAGAAGATCTCCACGCCGCGCTCGGCGAGCTTCTTGAGATTGGTGCCCTGGGCGATCAGCGCCGCGGTGTCGGCCACCGGCACGCCGTAGATCCGCTCCTGGACCATCACCCGGCGGTGGGTCAGCTCCCAGTGGATGGCCGGCACGTAGAGCAGCGGCGAACCCTTGAAGTTGCGCTTGAGCTGGGAGGTGTTGGCGGCCTCCTTGGTCAGGTCGAGCTCGTCGAACAGCGTGGATTCGTAGTCGCGGACCACCTCCACGGGGCGCAGCCGGCGCGCCTCGGGGATCCGCGCCAGCACGCTGGCGAAGCGATACATCAGCGCCATGTCCTGGCGCATCACCCGATCGATGCCCGGGCGGATGATCTTGACCACCACGGCCTCGCCGCCGTGCAGCCGCGCGGCATGCACCTGGGCGACGGAAGCCGAGGCCAGCGGCTCGGGCTCGAAGCTGGCGAAGGCCTCCTCCAGCGACATCTCGAGCTCCTCCTCGACCAGCGCCATGGCCTGGTGGCCGGGGAAGGGCGGTACCTGGTCCTGGAGGCGCTGCAGCTCGTTGGCGATGTCCTCGGGGAGCAGGTCGCGCCGGGTCGAGAGCATCTGGCCGAACTTGACGAAGATCGGCCCGAGGGACTCCAGGGCGAGGCGCAGGCGCTCGCCCCGGGAGCGCTCGCCGATCGGCACCAGGCGCAGCGGCGAGAGCATGAACAGGGCGCGTAGCCACCAGGGCAGGCGCGCCAGGGGCAGCAGGGTGTCGAGCCGGTAGCGGGTGATCACCCAGATGATGCGCGCCAGTCGCAGGATCATGAGGGAGTCTCCGCGGCGGCCAGGCGACGGCGCAGCCGGGCCAGGCGGGCCTCGAGGCGGTCGGTGGCGATCTCCAGCTCGGTCATGTGATCGCGCAGCGCCTCGAGCTGGTGGCGTCCCGGCAGCAGGCGCGCCTCCTCGAAGACGTACTCGCCGACGTCGGCGCAGAGCTCCTGGCGGGTGCGCAGCCCCCACTGGGAGAGGTTGCGCACGCCCTCGGCCAGGCTATGGGCGGGCATGTCGCCGAGCCAGCGGGCGAGCTCGCCCTCCCAGTCGAGATCGAGATCGAACAGCAGGTCGCGGGTCGCCTCGAGCAGATGGGTGCGCCCGCGCACGGCGAGCTTGCCCTGGAACATCAGGCGCTCGATGGGGGCGCCGCCGAGCAGTTCGCCGAGGGTCTCGGCATCCAGCTCGACCACCGCGTCGAAGCCCGCCTCATCGAAGGCCGTTTCGTCGCTCAGGTCGGGGCGCAACAGGTCGATCCCCGCCGGGTGGAAGTGCAGCGCCAGCGCCAGGGCGGGCCGCTCCAGGCGCAGCAGGATGCGCTGGCCGGCCAGCCGGGCCAGCCGCGACGGTGCCGCGGGATCCCGGGCGAGCAGGGCGTTGAGGGTGCGTTCGAGACCGGCCAGCAGCAGAGTGGGTGACAGCGACATCATGCCCTCACAGCTTGATGCCGCGGTGCAGGGCGACGATGCCCCCGGTGAGGTTGGTGTACTCGACCCGCTCGAGTCCCGCATCCTCCATCATGGCCTTGAGGGTCTCCTGGTCGGGATGCATGCGGATCGACTCGGCCAGGTAGCGGTAGCTCTCACCATCGCTTGCCACCAGCTCACCGATCTTCGGCAGCAGGCGGAAGGAGTACTCGTCGTAGGCCTTGGAGAACAGCGGGTTGCCTGGCTTGGAGAACTCCAGTACCAGCAGTCGCCCGCCTGGCTTGAGCACCCGCGCCATGGAGCGCAGGGCGGCATCCTTGTCGGTGACGTTGCGCAGGCCGAAGGCGATGGTGATGCAGTCGAAGCTGTTGTCGGGGAAGGGCAGGCACTCGGCGTTGGCCTGTACGTATTCGACATTGCCACCGACGCCGTGGTCGATCAGCTTGTCGCGGCCGACCCGCAGCATGGATTCGTTGATGTCGGCCAGCACCACTCGGCCGCGCGGCCCCACCATGCGCGAGAACTTCTGCGTCAGGTCGCCGGTGCCGCCGGCGATATCGAGCACGCTGTGGCCGGGACGCACGCCGGAGCGCTCGATGGCCAGGCGCTTCCACAGGCGGTGGATGCCCAGCGACATCAGGTCATTCATGATGTCGTAGCGCGCCGCGACCGAATGGAAGACATCGGCCACGCGAGAGGCCTTCTCCTCGACCGGGACGTCCTGATAGCCGAAGTGGGTGGTGTGCTTGTCACTGGCGCTCATGCCGTGGGGCTCCCGAATCGCTGCGGTGGGGGGAGGCCTGGCGGCCTCGCCGATGGGCGCCATTGTAGCCTCCCCCCATGGCGATTGTCTTGACGGAGGCCTTTTGTCTGGGCTGCCGCGATGGAGAGGCGAGGGGCGCCGGGGGGCAGGTCGTAGCGGAGGTCATTCGCCATGGATGGCGAATGTAGCGCCCAGGGAGGGGTTCACAGCGCCTCCGCGAACGCCTGCCGCCGGATCAGCCCCGAGGGACAGGCACCCTTGGTCTCAGAGCTGCTTGATCTCGATGCCCAGCGACTCCCGCGAGGCGCCCGCCTCCTCGAGCCGGCGCAGGTAGTCGGCCCAGTTGGCTTCGCGGCGGCGGATCAGATCGTAGAAATAATCCCAGCTGTAAAGGCCGCTGTCGTGGCCGTCGTCGAAGTGCAGCTTCAACGCGTAGCGCCCGGCCGGGGTGATGTCCTTGAGGCCCACGTCCTTCTTGCCCACCTGCAGGGTGGCGGAATCGGGGCCGTGGCCGCGCACCTCGGCGGAGGGCGAGAAGACCCGCAGGTACTCTACCGACAGCCGGTA
The DNA here is from genome assembly GCF_040196315.1 of Halomonas pelophila. NCBI lineage: Bacteria > Pseudomonadati > Pseudomonadota > Gammaproteobacteria > Oceanospirillales > Halomonadaceae > Halomonas > Halomonas pelophila. The sequence goes on along the minus strand of NZ_JBEGCI010000009.1, from coordinate 131,644 downwards.
GGATTCTCCCTCGGCATAGGTGAGCTCGAGCTCGCGCTCCTTGCGGTGGTAGTGCACGTTGGTGGGAATCGGGGCTGTCATGATGAGGCTCCGCAGCAGCGTTGGCGGTGAGCGGCTGTCCCGGTAACCGCTCGTGGCGGAGGCGCTGTGAACCCTTCCCTAGGCGCTACATTTGCCATCCCTGGCAAATGACCTCCGCGACGAGCGGTTACCGGCGCCGCACTACCCGTTAGCCCTCAGTTCAGGGCCGGGCTTACAGGATATACCGCGACAGGTCCTCGTCCATCGCCAGCTCGCCGAGCTGGGAGTCGACGTAGGCGGCGTCGATCGACAGCGGGCTGCCGAAGTCGCCGCCCTGGTAGGAGGCCTCCTCGAGCAGGCGCTCCATCACGGTGTGCAGACGGCGCGCGCCGATGTTCTCGGTGCCCTCGTTGACCTTCCAGGCGATCTCGGCGATGCGCGAGATGCCGTCCTCGGTGAAGGCGACCTCGAGCCCCTCGGTGGCGAGCAGCGCCTGGTACTGCTTGGTCAGCGCCGCGGAGGGCTCGGTGAGGATGCGCTTGAAGTCGTCCGGCGTCAGGGCGTTGAGCTCGACGCGGATCGGCAGGCGGCCCTGCAGCTCGGGAATCAGGTCCGAGGGACGCGACAGGTGGAAGGCACCGGAGGCGATGAAGAGGATGTGGTCGGTCTTCACCATGCCGTACTTGGTGGAGACCGTGGAGCCTTCGATCAGCGGCAGCAGGTCGCGCTGCACGCCCTCGCGGGAGACCTCGCCGCCGCTGGACTGGCCGCTGCCCTTGGAGACCTTGTCGATCTCGTCGAGGAAGACGATGCCGTTCTGCTCCACCGCCTCGATGGCACGGCTCTTGATGTCGTCCTCGTTGACCAGCTTGCCGGCCTCCTCGTCGCGCAGCAGGCCGAGGGCGTCCTTCACCGCGACGCGGCGCGTCTCGCTCTTCTGCTTGCCCATGCCGGCGAACAGGTTCTGCAGCTGGCTGGTCATCTCCTCCATGCCCGGCGGGGTGTTGATGTCCACGCCGGGGCCCTGAGGCGTGATCTCGATGTCGATCTCCTTGTCGTCGAGCTGACCCTCGCGCAGCTTCTTGCGGAACAGCTGGCGGGTCGAGCTGTCCTGGCGCGGCTCGTCTTCCTGGCCGCGGGGCGGCGGCAGCAGGGCGTCGAGGACGCGCTCCTCGGCGGCGTCCTCGGCGCGGTGGCCGACCTCTTCCTTGGCCTGCTCGCGGACCAGCTTGATGGCGGCCTCGGTCAGGTCGCGGATGATCGACTCGACGTCGCGGCCCACGTAGCCCACCTCGGTGAACTTGGTGGCCTCCACCTTGATGAAGGGCGCGCCGGCCAGCTTGGCCAGGCGGCGGGCGATCTCGGTCTTGCCGACACCCGTGGGGCCGATCATCAGGATGTTCTTGGGCGTCACCTCGTGGCGCAGCTCGCCGTCGAGCTGCATGCGCCGCCAGCGGTTGCGCAGGGCCACGGCCACGGCACGCTTGGCGTCCTGCTGGCCGACGATGTACTGGTCCAGGGCGTGGACGATCTCGCGGGGGGTCATCCGGGTCATGATCAGAGCTCTTCCAGCGTGACGTTATGGTTGGTGAACACGCAGATGTCGCCGGCGATGGCCAGGGACTTCTCGGTGATATCGCGGGCGGAGAGGTCGGTGTTCTCCAGCAGGGCGCGGGCCGCGGAGAGGGCGAAGTTGCCGCCGGAGCCGATGGCGATGATGCCGCGCTCGGGTTCCACCACGTCGCCGTTGCCGGTGATGATCAGCGAGGCGTCCTTGTTGGCCACGGCGAGCAGGGCCTCGAGGCGGCGCAGGGCGCGGTCGGTACGCCAGTCCTTGGCCAGCTCCACGGCGGCCTTGACCAGGTTGCCCTGGTACTTCTCGAGCTGGGCCTCGAAGCGCTCGAAGAGGGTGAAGGCGTCGGCGGTGCCGCCGGCGAAGCCGGCCAGCACCTGGCCGTGGTAGAGGCGACGCACCTTGCTGGCGTTGCCCTTCATCACGGTGTTGCCCAGCGAGACCTGGCCGTCACCGGCCAGCGCCACCTGGTCGCCGCGGCGCACGGAAACGATCGTGGTCATGGAGGGGACTCCTTGGGGGAGGGAAAAGCTCCCGATGACTGGCGGCGCCTCGGTCGAAGCGAGGCGCCGGGGTGAACTCAGGGGGAAGTGCGGGCGGGGCGCGCGGAATTCAACCTTGGTCGCGCCCCGCGGCGGGCGCGTCAGTTCTGCAGCTGGATCAGCAGCGGCTCGATGCCCTGGGTGGTCATCAGGTCCTGGGCGCGGTTGAGCTCGCGCCGATCGCTGTAGGGGCCGACCTGGACGCGGTGCCAGGTGTCGCCGCCGCCGGTCTTGACCTCGCTGATCTTGGCCAGCAGGCCGAAGTCCTTGAGGCGGCCGGCCAGCCGGTCGGCGTCGCTGGCCTCGCGGAAGGAGGCGGCCTGCAGCACGAAGCGGGCATCGGCGCCCGCGCTCGACGCGGCCGGCCGCGACGCGCCGTCGGCCTCCATGTTGGCGGCGATCACCCGGGCGATGGGGTCGTCGTCGGAGGTCGTGGCGGCCGGCTCGGGGGGCGCCGGCTCGGGGCGCGGCGGCGGGGTCGCCGTGGAACTCGGCACCTTGCCCCCCGGGGCGATCACCTCGGATTCCGGCAGCAGGGTGTAGAACTCGAAGGTCGGCATCGGCGGCTTTTCTGGTTTCTCGGCGCTCGCGTCTTCCTGGGGCGCCTGACGGCCCTCCGGCTGGGGTAGCACCCTCGCCAGCGGCGAGTCGCTGTCCTGCCAGGGCGCGGTGCCGTGCTGGTGCTGGGCCAGCAGGAAGCCGGCCACCAGGCCGGCGAGTCCCCACAGCCACCCCGGCACGCCGCGGCGCGGGGGCGGGGCGGCACGGCGGCGCGGCGTGCTGGTGGCGCCGCGCTTCTTGGCGGGGGGCTTGCGGGTGGCCATGGCTTACATCTCCTCGGGGGCGCCGACACCCATCAGGTCGAGGCCGTTGCGCAGCACCTGGCGGGTGGCCAGGCCCAGCGCCAGGCGGGCGTTGCGCAGGGCGTCGTCGTCGACCATCACCTTCACCGCGTTGTAGCAGGTGTGGAAGTCGGCGGCGAGGTCGAGCAGGTACTGGGCGATCTGCTGCGGCTCGTGGGCCGCGGCGGCGTGGGCGACCACCTCGGGGTAGCGGGCCAGGCGGTTGAGTACCGCCTTCTCCTGGTCGCTGTCGAGCAGCGCGAGCTTGGTCATGGCGAGCTCATGGTCGAACGCCTGGTCCTCGGCGTCGGCCTTGCGCAGCATGCTGCAGACTCGGGCGTGGGCGTACTGCACGTAGTAGACCGGGTTGTCATTGGACTGCGAGCGGGCCAGGTCGATGTCGAAGGTCAGCTGCGAGTCGGCGCGCCGGGCGGCCAGGAAGAAGCGCGTGGCGTCGCGACCCACCTCGTCGATCAGGTCGCGCACCGTGACGTAGCTGCCGGCGCGCTTGGAGAGCTTCACCTCGACCCCGGAGCGGGTGACCATCACCATCTGGTGCAGCACGTAGTCGGGCCAGCCCTTGGGAATGCCGGTCTCGAGGGCCTGGAGGCCGGCGCGCACCCGGGTCACCGTGGAGTGGTGGTCGGCGCCCTGCTCGTTGATCACCGTCGCGAAGCCGCGCTGCCACTTGTCGAGGTGGTAGGCGACGTCGGGCAGGAAGTAGGTGTACTGGCCGTCGGACTTGCGCATCACGCGGTCCTTGTCGTCACCGAAGTCGGTGGTGCGCAGCCACAGGGCGCCGTCCTGCTCGTAGGTGTGGCCCTGTTCGATGAGGCGCTCGACCGCTTCCTCGACCTTGCCCTGCTCGTAGAGCGAGGACTCCAGGAAGTAGACGTCGAACTCGACGCCGAAGGCTTTGAGGTCCAGATCCTGCTCGCGGCGCAGGTAGGCCACGGCAAAGTCGCGGATGGCCTCGAGGTCGTCCGGGTCGCCGGCGCCGGTGACGTGGCGGTCGTCGGCGTGCACGGTCTCGCCGGCGAGGTAGCTGTTGGCGACGTCGATGATGTAGCCGCCGCGATAGCCGTCCTCGGGCCAGCCGGCATCGCCGGGGTCGATGCCCTGCACCCGCGCCTGCACCGAGCGCGCCAGGTTGGCGATCTGGGCGCCGGCGTCGTTGTAGTAGAACTCGCGGGTCACGTCATGGCCGGTGGCTTCCAGCAGGCGGCAGATGCAGTCGCCGATCGCCGCCCCGCGGCCGTGGCCGACGTGCAGCGGCCCGGTGGGGTTGGCGGAGACGAACTCGACCTGAACCTTCTGCCCCTGGCCCGCCAGGTTGCGGCCGAAGGCGTCGCCGGTCTCGAGCACCTGGCGCACCACCTGGGCGGCGGCGTCGGTGGCGGCGAAGAAGTTGACGAAGCCGGGGCCGGCGATCTCGACCTTCTGCACGGCGTCGCTCTCGGGCAGCGCGGCGACCAGGGTCTCGGCCAGCTCGCGGGGCTTCTTGCCGGCCGGCTTCGCCAGCATCAGCGCCAGGTTGGTGGCGTAGTCGCCATGCGCCTTGTCGCGGGTCGGATCGACCTTGATGGTGGGGGCGATCTCGGCGGGCACGACGCCCTGTTGCCGGAGGTTGTCCAGGGCGCCCTCGAGCAGCGCGATGATGGTCTCTTTCATGGAAATGTCCGGTGTCCTGTGGCGTGGGCGATGCGAAGCGACCGCCCGGGCGAGTCTGGGGCGCCATTATCGGCAATCGGCGCCGGGCTTTAAAGGTGTGGCGTCAGGCCAGTGTCTGCGGATCGATATCCAGCGACCACCTGACCCGCCGGGCCTCGGGGCGGCCCTCCAGCCAGGCGATCAGCCAGGCCCCGGCCTCGTGGAGCCGGCTGCGGCGCTCGGCGGAGAGCATCAGCTGCAGGTGGTAGCGGTTCTGGCGGCGCTCCATGGGCGCCGGCACCGGCCCCAGGCAGTCGACCGCAAGCCCACGCTCGACGAGCCAGCCGCGCAGCGCCTCGGCCGCGAGGCCGCCGAGTTCGACTACTGCCGCCTCGTTGGGCGCCTCCAGGCGCAGCAGGGCCAGGAAGCGGAAGGGCGGCAGCTGGGCGGCGCGGCGCTCCTCGAGCAGCTGGGCGGCCAGGGCGTCGTAGCCCGCGTCGGCCAGCAGGCGCAGGTGCGGGTCGTCGGTGTGCATCGTCTGCACCAGCACCCGGCCGGGATGGGCGGCGCGGCCGGCGCGCCCGGCCACCTGCTCAAGCAGCTGGGCGCTGTGCTCCAGCGCGCGGAAGTCGCTGGCGTAGAGGCCGGCGTCGGCGTTGACCACCACTACCAGGGTGACGTGGGGCAGGTGATGGCCCTTGGCCAGCATCTGGGTGCCCACCAGCAGGCAGGGCTCGCCGCGGCGCACCTCGGCGAGCACCTGCTCCAGGGCGTCGCGGCGCCGGGTGCTGTCGCGGTCGATGCGATGCACCGGCGTCTCGGGGAAGAGCGCCGCCAGGGTCTCCTCGGTGCGCTCGGTGCCGCTGCCCAGCGGGCGCAGGTCGATGCTGCCGCACTCGGGGCAGGCGTCGGGCAGGGCGCGGCGGCGGTCGCAGTGGTGGCAGGCCAGCAGCGGCGGCTGGCGGTGCAGGGTCATGCGGGCATCGCAGTGATCGCACTCGGCGAGCCAGCCGCAGGCGTGGCAGGCGAGCGTCGGGGCAAAGCCGCGGCGATTGATGAAGACCAGCACCTGATGGCCGGCGGCCAGGGTCTCGCCGATGGTCTCGATCACCGGCGGGATCAGCCCGGCCCGGCACTGGCGCCCGCGCAGGTCGGTAAGCTCGAGGCGCGCCGGGGCATAGCGGCTGGCGCGCCGCGTCAGGCGCAGGTGGCGGTAGTCGCCGGCCTGGGCGCGCTGCAGGGTCTCCAGCGACGGCGTGGCCGTGCCCAGCAGCAGCGGGATGCGGTGATGGTGAGCGCGCGCCACGGCGAGGTCGCGGGCGTGGTAGCGCAGTCCGTCCTGCTGCTTGAAGGAGCCGTCATGCTCCTCGTCGACGATTATCACCCCCGGGCGTGCCAGCGGCGTGAAGATCGCCGAGCGGGTGCCGATGACGATCGGGGCCCGGCCGCTGGCGGCCGCCTCCCAGGCGTCCAGGCGCTCGTGGTCGGTGAGGCCCGAGTGCAGCGCCACCACCGGCACCCTAAAGCGGCTGCGAAAGCGCGCCAGGGTCTGGGGCGTCAGGCCGATCTCGGGGACCAGCACCAGCGCCTGACGGTGGCGCCCGATGACGGCCTCGATGAGCTGCAGGTAGACCTCGGTCTTGCCGCTGCCGGTAACGCCATGGAGCAGGCAGGGGTGGAAGGCGTCGAGACGCTCGTGCAGCGCGCCGAGCGCCGTGGCCTGCTCGCCGTTGAGGGGCAGGGCGGGCTCGGCCAGCTGCTGGCCGTCGTCGCTCGGTACGCTGGCCGAGAGCGGCTCCTCACGGCGCACCACCAGGCCCTTGTCGACCAGCGCGCGCAGCTGCTCGCGGCTGAACGACTGGGCGAGGATCGCCTGGCTGACCAGGCCGTGGGGGTGCTGGCGCAGCATGGCGAGCAGCTCGGCCTGGCGGGGCGCCCGGGCGAGCCCCGCCGGCGCCTCCTCGCGGCCGGCCGGCGTCACGCACCAGCGCGCGCGGGTGCGTGACGCCAGTGCGCGCCCCTGGCGCAGCAGCACCGGCATGGCCTGCTGCAGGGTGTCGCCGAGGGCGTGCTGGTAGTAGCGGGCGGTGAAGCGGCAGAGCCACAGCCAGTCGGCCGGCAGCGGCGCCTCGTCGAGGCAGGCCTCCACCGGCTTGAGGCGCGAGAGCGGCAGCTCGCTGTCGGCGCGGCACTCCACCACCACGCCGACGACGCGGCGCCGGCCGAAGGGCACCTGTACGCGCAGCCCCGGCTGCCAGCCGCCGGGGGGCGCGTCGCGGCCGGGGAGGTAGTCGAACAGGCGGCGCAGCGGCGAGGGCACCGCCACGCCCAGTACGCGCGGCGCGGGCGGATGGGGAGAATCGGGCAATTGGCCTCCGGCGTCGGCTCTGCTAGAATACTTCGCCGCTGCGGACACCCTGGGTGCCTGGCGGCAACCGGTTCGCATGTACAGACAACCCGTATGCGGTGCCTGGCAGAAGATCAGGTGGCGGCATACAGCTTCGTGAGGCTCAAGATGAAACAAGGTATCCACCCGGATTACAAGGCGGTCAACGTGACCTGCTCCTGCGGCGCCTCCTTCGAGGTCGGCTCCACTTCTGGCCACGACTTCTCCCTGGACGTCTGCTCGCAGTGCCACCCGTTCTACACCGGCAAGCAGAAGCAGGCGACCACCGGTGGTCGCGTCGAGCGCTTCAACAAGCGCTTCGGTGCCGCTATCAAGCGCTGAGCCGACCGGCACATCGCTGTATCGAGAAACCCGCCCAATGAGGCGGGTTTCTTCGTGTCTGGCCCTGCCAACGACGCCCGCTGCTCGCGCCGCCGCCACGATAAGGAAAACGTTATGGTTGATGCGCTCAGCCATAAGTTTCGACAAATGACCGATAACGTCTTCAAACGAGACGGGAACGGGTTGGATGTTGTGTGAGTTGAGGGCTCCGGGATTCTTGTATACACTGGCTGACCCATCATCGGCTACCGGATACTCTCAGCATGACGGACGCGAAGAAGCAGGCGGCGCTGGATTACCACGCGAAACCTTTTCCCGGGAAGCTCTCGGTGGAGCTCACCAAGCCCACCGCCAGCGCTCGGGACCTGTCCCTGGCTTACAGCCCCGGGGTCGCGGAGCCGGTGCGTGAGATCGCCAATGATCCGGAGAACGCCTACCTCTATACCGGCAAGGGCAACCTGGTCGCGGTGATCTCCGATGGCAGTGCCATCCTCGGGCTCGGCAACCTGGGTCCCCTGGCGAGCAAGCCGGTGATGGAAGGCAAGGGCGTGCTGTTCAAGCGCTTCGCCGGTATCAACTCGGTGGACATCGAGGTCAATGCCGAGAGCCCCCAGGCCTTCATCGACACCGTGGCGCGCATCGCCGATACCTGGGGCGGCATCAACCTCGAGGACATCAAGGCGCCCGAGTGCTTCGAGATCGAGCAGGCGCTGGTCGAGCAGTGCAGCATCCCGGTGTTCCATGACGACCAGCACGGCACCGCCATCGTCACGGCCGCGGGCATGCTCAACGCCCTGGATATCGCCGGCAAGTCGCTGGACAGCGCCCGCATCGTCTGCCTGGGCGCCGGCGCGGCCGCCATTGCCTGCATGAAGCTGCTGGTCTCTTGCGGCGCGCATCCCGAGAACATCGTGATGCTCGATCGCAAGGGCGTGATCCACAGCGGCCGCGAGGACCTGAACCAGTACAAGGCGATGTTCGCCGTGGAGACGGACAAGCGCACCCTGACCGATGCCATCGATGGGGCCGATGTCTTCGTCGGCCTCTCCGGCCCCGGCCTGATGAGCGCCGAGCATATCCGCAGCATGGCGCCCAACCCGGTGGTCTTCGCCTGCACCAACCCGGACCCCGAGATCCATCCCGACCTGGCCCGCGAGATCCGCCCGGACGTGATCATGGCCACCGGCCGCTCCGACTATCCGAACCAGGTCAACAACGTGCTGGGCTTCCCGTTCATCTTCCGCGGGGCGCTCGACGTGCGCGCCACCCGCATCAACGAGGAGATGAAGGTCGCCGCCGTCCATGCGCTGAAGGACCTGGCCCGCGAGCCGGTGCCGCGCGACGTGCTGGAGGCCTACGAGATGGACGAGATGACCTTCGGGCCGAACTACATCATCCCCACCCCGGTGGACATCCGTCTGCTGGAGCGGGTGCCGGCGGCCGTGGCCCAGGCGGCGGTCGACTCGGGGGTGGCGCGCAAGCCCTATCCCTCCCACTACCCGCTGCGCTCCGCGGAGGACGTCTACGGCATCTGAGCCGCTGACGCTTCCGCGCTGCATGACGACGCCGGCCCTCGGGCCGGCGTCGTCGTTTCTGGGTAATGGGCTATCGGGAGGCGGCCTACCAGTTGTAGAGCAGGGAGGCCGAGGTGGTGCGATCGGTGCGGGCCTCGGCGTCCTCGGGCGGGCGCGAGGTGTCCTTGATCTCGTGGGAGAGCTTCAAGGCCAGGTGGGCATTGAGGCGGGCGGTGAGCGCGGTCAGCGAGCGCGAGGTGACGTTGGCGTCGGTGGCCTCCACCGAGAGCTCCTGCTCGAGGCTGGCGGTCTCCGAGAAGTCCCAGGCGTAGGCCAGGGCGCCGTAGGCCACGCCCAGCGATTCGTCCTGCTTGCCCACGATGCGATCGTAACGATAGCCCGGTCCGGCCTCCAGCGAGAGGCGTTGACGCTCGTCGTCGATCAGGTCGCGGCCATAGCCGCCGATGGCGGTGAACTGCTGCTCGTAGCCGCTGAAGCGATCGCGGTCCCAGCGGGCGAAGCCGAACGCGTAGTGGGGGCCCTCGAGCTCAAATCGCTCGCGGCCGGCGACCAGGTACTGCTCGGCACTGGTGTCGCCGTTGCGGGAGACGTTGCGCACCTCGCCGCGCAGCGTCTGAGTCCATTTTCCCGTCAGCCAGGTGAGTCGGCCCTTGGCGATCAAGGTCTGACTGTCGGTGTTGCCCGACAGGTGGGTGTAGCCCAGTTCGGCACTGCCGGTGAGTCCCTCAGCGTGCTCCTCGGGCGGCGGCGGCGCGTAGAAGGGGCTGGCCTGACCGCCTCCGGCGATCGCCAGCAGCCCGCCGAAGGCCAGCCAGCGAGGCAGCCGGAGGGAGGGTGTTGGGTACGACATGGTCGATCTCTGGGGGTGCCGCTGTCGGCGTCTGCCGACGGGGCGCCATCGGTGCAAAGGGGGGTGGGCGGCCTGGCGGCCGCCCGAGACGATAAGGCGGCGTCGGCCTAGAAGATGGCCTCGTAGGCGCCGGTGCCCTGGGAGCCGCTCTCGCGCTCGACCTCCTGTTCGACCCGGCGCGGCTGGAAGCCGGGCAGGTGATCGGCCATGAACAGCTCCTCGATGCCGCCACCCTGATCGTCGCGCAGGCGGCGGCCGGTGTCGGGGTCGATTCGCTCGCTGACTACGCCCTGGGGCCGCTCGGGCCAGCGCTCGGGCTGCCCGTTCAGGGCCTGGCCCATGAAGTCCATCCAGATCGGCAGGGCGACCTGCGAGCCGTATTCGGCGGTGCTCTCGTTGTTGTCCTTGCCCACCCAGGTGGTGGCCACGAGGTCGCTGTTGAAGCCGGCGAACCAGGCGTCCCGCTGGTCGTTGGTGGTGCCGGTCTTGCCGACGATGTCGCCGCGCTCGAGGGCCAGGGCCTTGCGCGCGGTGCCGCGCTCGACCACGTCGCGGAGCATGTCGCGCAGGATATAGACGGCCGCCGGGTCGGCCACGCGGGGCGCCACCTCGTAGGTCTCGCCATCGCGCTCGACCATCATCTGGTCGTCGCTGCAGTCGCGGCAGGCGATGCGCGGCGAGGCCTCGTCGACGACGGAGGTGTCTTCGTCGTCGCCACGGGTCACCCGGTCGATGAACCAGGGGGAGACCTGGAAGCCGCCGTTGGCCAGCACCGCGTAGGCGTTGGTCATCTCCAGCGGCGTCAGGCTGGCGCTGCCCAGCGCCAGGGAGAGCCCACGCGGCAGCTGGTCGGGGTCGAGGCCGAAGCCTTCGAGGAACGCGATGGTGCGCTCCAGGCCCAGTGACTGCAGCACGCGAATGGTGACGAGGTTGCGCGAGCGTGCCAGGGCGACCCTGAGTCGCGTCGGGCCGAGGAAGTCGCCGCTGGAGTTGGACGGCCGCCACAGCTCGTTGCTGCCGTCCTGCAGCACCACGGGGGCGTCGTTGACCACGCTCGCCGGGTTCATCTCGCCGCTGTCGATCGCCGCCAGGTAGACGAACGGCTTGAAGATCGAGCCGGCCTGTCGGCGTGCCTGGGTGGCGCGGTTGAACTTGCTGGCGTCGAAGTCGAAGCCGCCCTGAAGGGCCAGGATGGCCCCGCTGTCGGGATCCATCACCACCAGCGAGCCCTCGGCCTCGGGACGCTGGGAGAGACGCCAGCTGTCGTCCTCGCCCTGCAGGATGCGCACCAGCGAGCCGCGCTGGGCGATGTCGTCGGCCGAGTTCGGCGGCGTGCCGCGGCTGTAGGGGCTGAGGTAGGGATCCGCCCACTCCAGGCCGCTCCAGGGCAGGGTGATGAGCTGGCCGCCGCGGGCCAGGACGCGCATCTCGCGCCCCGCACTCTCGACCACGATGGCGGGCTTGAGCGGCCCCAGGGCGGGCGTGCGCTCGAGCACCTGCAGCCAGTTGCTGACGTCGCCCTCGATGCCCTCGATCTCGGTCTGGCTGCGCTCGGCGGCGCGCCGCGCGGTCTGCATGATCTCCGGCGACTCGGCGAGCTCCTCCTCGAGCCCCTCGCGGTCGGTGCGCTCCTGGGCCTCGGCCAGGCTGCGCGGAATGTCGGTCTGCTCCGGGCCGCGCCAGCCGTGGCGAGTATCGTACTCGATCAGCCCGCCGGCCAAGGCGCGTCCGGCCAGCGGCTGCAGCTCGCTGTCCAGGGTGGTGTGGATGCGATAACCGCCGGTATAGGCCCGGTCGCCGTAGCGGTCGATGGCGAACTGGCGCGCCATCTCGGCCACGTAGTCGGCCTCTACCTCGACCTGGGCCAGGTGGCGGCGGGCGGTGACCGGCGCCTGCACGGCCTCCTCGTAGGCGGCCTCGTCGATGTAGCCGAGCTCGCGCATGCGAAACAGGATCCAGTTGCGGCGAATCAGCGCCCGTTCGGCGTTGGCCAGCGGATTGAAGGCCGAGGGGGCCTTGGGCAGGCCGGCGATCATCGCCTTCTCGGCCAAGGTCAGCTCGCTCAGTGGCCGATCGTAGTAGACCTCGGAGGCCGCCGCGATGCCGTAGGCCCGATTGCCGAGATAGATCTTGTTGACGTAGAGCTCGAGGATCTCCGGCTTGGAGAGGATCTGCTCCATCTGCAGCGCCAACAGGATCTCGCGGATCTTGCGGGTGAAGGTCTGATCCAGCGTGAGCAGGTAGTTGCGCGCCACCTGCATGGTGATCGTCGAGCCGCCGGACTGAATATCGCCACCGCTCGCCGCCAGCTCCACCGCGGCCCGCAGCAGGCCCTTCGGGTCGACGCCGGCATGGTCGAAGTAGGTCGCGTCCTCGGCCGCCAGCAGGGCGTCGATCAGCTCCTCCGGGATCTCGGCATATTCCACTGGGGTGCGGCGCTCCTCGCCGAACTCACCGATCAGCTTGCCGTCGCGGGTGAAGATGCGCAGCGGCGTCTGCAGCTCGAAGTCCTGGAGCTGGCGCACGTCGGGCAGGCCGGGCGCGAAGTAGAGCGCGGCACCCACCACGCCCATGACGCCGGCGGCGGACAGCGAGACCAGCAGCCAGAGGACGGAAACGACCAGGGTTTTAAGAAACTTCATGAAAATGCGGTATCCATGCTGGGAACGGGGACGGAGTGGTGGCGATACAGTGACCTTCCCTTGAGGCAGCCATTATAGGAAGCCGAGGGGGTGGTCACCAGCGTTGACTCATGGCGACACCGCCGATCGTGTGAGATTCGGAAATATCATGTAATCTGCGATTACGGACCTGGGTATGATGAGCATCATGCGCGTTAGCCCGGTCTGGGGTGGATAATCATAATGAGCGGCACGCCGCAGGGATCAGGCAGGGGCATGACATACGATGCGACTGAGAGCACCCGGTAAGGGACTGATCGGTGTCGATATCACCTCGGCTACCGTCAAGGTCATCGAACTGAAGCGCGCGGGCGGCCACTATCAGGTGGAAAGCTACGCCGTGCGGCCGCTGAGGGAAGGTGCCGTGGTCGAGCGGCGGATTCGCGACATGCCTGCTGTGGTGGATGCCCTCAAGCGCGCCGTGGATCATGCGCGCCCCGGTACGCGCAACGCTTCCGTGGCCGTGCCGGCCGGCGCCGCCATCACCAAGACCCTGTCATTTCCCTCCTCGCTCGACGACGGCGAGATCGAGACGCGCATCCAGCTCGAGTCAGACCGGCATATCCCGTTTCCGTTCAACGAGGTCGCCTTCGACTTTCAGCGTCTCGGCCTCAATTCGCGCTACGGCGATCAGCAGGACGTGCTGCTGGTGGCCTGTCGCCAGCAGGACGTCAACCAGCTGACCGAGGCCGTGCTGCAGGCGGGGCTCACCCCGGCGGCCGTCGACGTCGAGACCTTCGCCATGGAGCGAGCCTTCCAGGAGCTGCGCCATCAGCTGCCGTCGGAAGGTGGCGAGCAGGAGTGCGTGGCGCTGGTCGATATCGGCGCCACCATGAATGCCTTCCACGTGCTGCGCGACGGGCGCGTCACCTACAGTCGCGATACCGTCTTCGGCGGCCGCCAGCTGACCGACGAGATCCGCAACCGCTACGGGCTGACCCTCGAAGAGGCGGGGCTCGCCAAGAAACGAGGCGGCCTGCCCGATGACTATCAGCGCAGCGTGCTGGACCCCTTCCTCGACACCCTGGTGCAGCAGGTCGGGAGATCGCTGCAGCTCTACTATACCGCCGGGCGCAAGCAGGAGGTGCGCCGCATGATCCTGGCGGGCGGCACCAGCGTGCTGCCGGGCCTGGCCGAGCGGCTGGCCGAGGAGAGCGGCATGGAGGTGGTGATTGCCAACCCCTTCCGCCGCATGAAGGTGAATTCCCGCATCGACGTCCCGACCCTGGCCGGTGACGCCCCGGCCATGCTCACGGCCTGCGGCCTGGCGATGAGGGTAGGCAAATGACGACCATCGAGATCAACCTGCTCCCCTGGCGGGAGGAAGTGCGCGCCCGTCGCAGCAAGCGGTTTGCCACGGCCATCGTGCTGAGCGCGCTGGTCGGCCTGGGAGTCGGCTACGGCATGACCTGGTACCTCGACCAGCGCCTGGACGATCAGCAGCAGCGCCAACAGCTGATCAAGGCCAGAACCGCCGAGCTGGATCGCGATATTCGCGCGGTGAGCCAGTACGAGGAGCAGATCGCCTCCCTGAACCGCCAGATCGAGGTCTTCGAGACGCTCCAGGTCGGGCGTCCGCAGACCGTGCATGTCTTCAATGCCCTGGTGGACAGCCTGGAGGAGGGGGTCTACTACTCCTCGCTCAGCCGCCAGGGTGATCAGCTGAGATTGACCGGCCTGGCCGAGGATAATCGCCGCGTCTCCGACCAGCTCCGCCAGCTGGAGGCCTCGCCGGTCTTCGATGTGCCGGTGCTCTCCGAGGTGGAGGCCGCCGAGAACGAGATGCGCCGCTTCAATCTCAGCGTCAACCAGCACATGCCCGACACAGAAGCCGTCGAGGGTGAGGCAGGCCGGGAGGCGCCATGAATCTATCCACCGAAGTGCGTCGTCTCCGCGGCATGGATTGGGGGGAGCTGGACGTCAAGGAGTCCGGCAGCTGGCCCTTCCTGCTGCAGCTGATCTGCTGCGTGCTGGTGCTGGGGCTGACCGTCGCCGGCATGTACTGGTACCTCGCTGCGCCGAAGGTCGAAGAGCTCGAGCAGGCGCAGCAAGAGGAGCAGCGACTCCTGCGGGATTACCGCAGCAAGTCGGCCCAGGCCGCCAACCTGCCGGCGCTGCGCGAGCAGGTCGAGGAGCTCGACGAACGCCTGTCGGAGCTGGTCGCGATGCTCCCGGGGGGCGCCGAGATCCCCTCGCTGATCGATGACATCAGCGAGGCGGCGATCGATAACCAGCTCTCCATCGACTTCATTCGCCTGCGCAGCCCTGCGACCCGGGAGTTCTACGTCGAGCGTCCCTTTGATATCCGGGTGCAGGGCGACTATCACCGTGTCGCCTCCTTCATCTCCGGTGTGGCCGATCTGCCGCGCATCGTCACCCAGCACGATTTCAGCCTGTCGCCCACCGATGGCCGCAACCGGCTGCAGCTGTCGATGCTGGCTCGGACCTATAGCTATCGGCCGCCCCAGGAGACGGCCGAGGAGGAAGCGCCATGAGTCGCTGGTTGACCCGAGTCGCCTGGCTGGTGTTGCCGCTCGCGCTGGGCGCCTGCCGTGACGCCAACCTGGCGAGTCTCGAGCAGGAGATGGAGGCGATGCGCGCCAATCCGGGGAAGGTGGACCTGGACCCGGTGCCTCCCGTGCCGAGTTATGACTCGGTGGATTATTACTTCGCCGACGAGCGCAGCCCCTTCCAGGCACGTCTGCCGGAGCCCGAAGCGCTGCCCGGCGGCACAGGCGAAGACAGCGATCTGGCACCGGACGAGACGCGTCCTCGTGAGCCGCTCGAGGCCTTTGATCTCGGCCGGCTCGAGCTGGTGGGCACCCTCAAGGTCGGTGGGCAACCCTCGGCGCTGATCAAGGCGCCTGACGGCAAGGTGCACCGGCTGCGTACCGGCAACTACATGGGGTCCGATTTCGGTCGCATCATCGGTATCACCGATACCTCGGTGCAGCTGGTGGAGATCGTGCCCACGGGGCGGGGCGGTTGGATCGAACGCAGCACACAGCTCGCGCTCGACGACTAGACAACAGGAGGCCATGCCGCCGGGCAGGAGGCGGTAGTGGCCCGCAGGGGGAAGGGAACAATGCAACCGATGATTCGTGGTCTCGCTATCGTGGCGCTGCTGGCGGTCTCCACGGCCGCCGTGGCAGCCTCTACCCTCACCGACCTGGCCTTCCGTCAGGGGACGGACGGGGCGCTGGAGGTGGAACTCGACTTCAGCGGGCCGGTGCCCGAGGTGCGTGGCTACCGTCTCGATGAGCCGGCACGCCTGACCATCGACCTGATGGACACGGCCAGCGCCCTGGAGCGCCGCCGCGAGGAGCTCGGCATGGGCGGGGTCGAGCGGGTCACGGCCCTGGAGGCGGGATCACGCACGCGGCTGGTCTTCGAGCTGGAAGGCCCCTTGCCCTACAACACCCGCCAGCAGGGCGATCGCCTGATGCTCTCCATCGGCGGTGGCGCCGCTCAGCCGGCCATGGCTCCCTCCGCGCCGGCGGCCGCCTCGCGGTCGGTGGCGTCGCCGACCCGGGCATCGACCCAGCCATCGACCCAGGCGTACGACCAGCCAAGCATTCAGGACATCGACTTCCGTCGCGGTGACGGTGGTGCGGGACGCCTGGTCGTGACCTTTGACCGCTCCGGCGTGGATGCCCGAGTGCGCGAGAGCGGACAGCGCATCGTCGCCGAACTGCGCGACGTCCGGCTGCCGGCCTCCCTGGATCAGGTCTACGACGTCAGCGATTTCGGCACCCCGCTCAAGCGCGTCACCCCGCGCGTCGGGCGTGACGGCGTGGTCCTGGAGATCAAGGGCGAAGGACGATTCGCCATGCTCTCCACCCAGACCGGCCGTCAGCTGGTGATCGAGGCCGAGCCGGTCACCCAGGCGCAGCAGGAGGAGCGCGTCCGCGAGCAGTTCCCCTATACCGGCGAGCGCATCACCCTGAACTTCCAGGACATCGAGGTGCGCTCGGTGCTGGCGATCATCGCCGACTTCACCGGCCTCAACCTGGTGGCCAGCGACAGCGTCACCGGGCGCGTCACCCTCAACCTGCAGGACGTGCCCTGGGATCAGGCCCTGGACCTGGTGCTCAAGAGCCACGGCTTGGCCAGTCGCCAGGAGGGCAACGTCATCGTGGTGGCCCCGGCCGCGGAGCTGGCCAACCTGGAGCGTCAGGAGCTGGAATCCCGCGAGCAGCTGGAGACCCTGGCCCCGCTGGAAACCGAGTACATTCAGGTGAAGTACGCCAAGGCCTCCGACCTGGCTGCCTTGCTGAGCGGTGGGACTGGCTTTGGCCTGCTCACCGATCGCGGTCGGGTCGCCGTCGATCCGCGCACCAATACCCTGCTGGTGCAGGATACCGCCGAGCAGATCGACGCCATCATGGCCACCCTGGATCGGCTGGACATCGCCGTGCGCCAGGTGCAGATCGAGGCGCGCATCGTCATCGCGCGCGACAGCGCCACCCGAGAGCTCGGCATCAACTGGGGGCTGTCGTCCCCCGACCGTATCGGCGATAGTCGCTTCGATGTCGCTGGGGCCGCGGACGGCAGCGTGGGCAATGGTGGCCTGACCGTGGATATGGGCGGCACCGCCTCGTCGTCCACCGCCTTCAGCTTCGGCTACCTGTCCGGCGATATCCTGCTCGACCTGGAGCTGCGCGCCCTCGAAAGCGAAGGCAAGACCCAGACCATCTCCCAGCCGCGGGTGATCACCGCCAACCAGAGCACGGCGATCATCAAGCAGGGCACCGAGATTCCCTACCAGGAAGCGAGCTCAAGCGGGGCCACCGATACGCAGTTCAAGGAGGCCGTGCTGGCGCTGGAGGTCACGCCGCAGATCACCCCGGACAACCGCATCATCATGGACCTGGTGATCAACAACGATACGGTGGGCGAGCTGTTCGGTGGCATTCCCTCCATCGACACCAACGAGATTACCACTCAGGTGTTGGTGGACAACGGCGAGACCGTGGTGCTGGGCGGTATCCTCACCACCGAGGAGGCCCGCAGCCTGCTCAAGACGCCCTTCCTGGGTGACCTGCCGGTGCTGGGGAACCTCTTCCGCTATACCGAGAACACCAACGATAAGGTAGAGTTGCTGGTATTCATCACGCCCCGAATACTGGACGACAACCTGGCCATTCGCTGATGCAGGCACTACCCAACCTGATTCTGATCGGCCCCATGGGGGCCGGCAAGAGTACCATCGGCCGCCTTCTGGCGGCCGAACTATCACGCGAGTTCTACGATAGCGACCACGAGATCCAGGCGCGCTGCGGTGCCGACATCCCCTGGATCTTCGACGTCGAGGGCGAGGCGGGCTTTCGCGATCGCGAGACGCAGATGATCCGTGAGCTGACGCACTACGAGAACGTGGTCATCGCGACCGGTGGCGGTGCCGTGCTGCGGGAAGAGAATCGTCGGGTGCTGCGCGAGAGCGGCACCGTGATCTACCTGCTCACCACCGTGGAGCAGCAACTGCGGCGTACTGCCAAGGATCGCAATCGGCCACTGCTGCAGCGCCCCGACAAGGAGGCCGTGCTGCGCGACATGTTCGCGCTGCGCGACCCCCTCTACCGCGCCACCGCCGATGTGGTGGTGCGCACCGACCGTCGCGGCCCACGGGCCGTGGTCAACGAGATCGTGCGGCGCGTGACGCGCCTGGTCGATCCCCTGCAATGCAAGGCCTGAGTCCATGATCGAGTCCCCCGCTGCCCCGTCCACCCTCGAGGTGGCGCTGGGCGATCGCAGCTACCCCATCCATATCGGTCCCGGCCTGCTGGGCGACCCGCAGTGGCTGGCGCCGCACCTGGCCGGGCGACAGGTCATGGTGGTTACCAACGAGACGGTGGCCCCGCTCTATCTCGACAAGCTGATCCAGGGGCTGTCCGACGACCTCGAGGTGCGCACCCTGGTGCTGCCCGATGGCGAGGCCACCAAGACGCTGGCCCAGGTGGAGCGGATCTGGGATGCCTTGCTCGCCGCCGGCTTCAATCGCCGCTGCACCCTGATCGCCCTCGGCGGCGGGGTGACCGGGGACATGGTCGGCTTCGCCGCCGCCTGCTACCAGCGCGGCGTGGCGTTCGTGCAGGTGCCGACCACGCTGCTCGCCCAGGTCGACTCCTCGGTGGGCGGCAAGACCGGCGTGAACCATCCGCGTGGCAAGAACATGATCGGCGCCTTCTGGCAGCCCCGCGCGGTGCTGATCGACACCGACACCCTGGCGACGCTGCCGCCGCGCGAGCTCTCGGCGGGGCTCGCCGAGGTGCTCAAGTACGGGCTGATCCGTGACGCCGACTTCCTGGCCTGGCTCGAGGCCGAGATGCCCGCGCTGCGGGGTCTCGATGCCGCTGCCCTGACCCGCGCCATCGAGCGCAGCTGCGCGCTCAAGGCCGAGATCGTCGCCGAGGACGAGACCGAGCAGGGCGTGAGGGCGCTGCTCAACTTGGGTCACACCTTCGGCCACGCCATCGAGGCGCATCAGGGCTATGGGCACTGGCTCCACGGCGAGGCCGTCGGGACCGGCATGCTGATGGCAGCCGAGCTCTCGTGCCGGCTGGGGTGGCTCAGCGAGGCCGAGGTGGCCCGCGTGCGGACGCTCATCGAGGCCGCCGGCCTGCCGCTGGCGGCCCCGGCCGAGATGGGGGTGGATGACTTTCTCGCCATCATGCGCCTGGACAAGAAGAACCTCGACAGCCGCCTGCGGTTGATCCTGCTGCGTGCGCTGGGCGATGCCTGCATCCATGACGAGACGCCGCCGCCGACCCTTGCCGCGCTCATCGAGGCCTTCCCTCGCCGCTGATCCCCTGATACCCCGCCAGCGCCTCGACCCATCGATTCGACGCCCGCCTTAGCGCGGGCGTCGTCGTGTCTGGGCAGCGTCGGCGTCCTGAGTGGTGCTTCCTTTAAGCCTTTCGCATGCCTCATGCCGGATCGGCATGGCAAAATCGAGTCTTTATCGACTAAAGTCTAACGAGCTTCACTCTGCGTTGAAGAAGCGTTGTGTGGCTTTGCAAGCTATTGAGTTAGCGAGTTTTTTTGCCTTGGGTGTCGTGCAAGTGGCGGATTTGGCGGCGGTTTCCGTGGGGATGTCGGGTGGGGTCGATTGCGCGGTGGGCGCGCCTCTGGCTATGCTGGTCGGCCTTTTGCAGAGCAGTTCTCGCTCCCGTCAGGAGCAGCATGGAAAAAGAAAAACCGAAAACAATACCATGCGATGACTGCCAAAGAAACCACTTAACCCGAGGCACGCCCATGAACAGAGGTCTCCATCAGCCCGGCGAGTTCCGTGACAACTGCGGCTTCGGCCTGATCGCCCATATGGAGGGCCAGGCCAGTCACGACCTGCTCAAGACCGCCATCGAGTCCCTGACCTGCATGACCCACCGTGGCGGCATCGCGGCCGACGGCAAGACTGGCGATGGCTGTGGGCTGCTGTTGCAGATGCCGGATGCCTTCATGCGCGAGATGGCGAAGGAGGCGCTGGGCGTGACCCTGGGCGAGCGCTATGCCGTGGGGGCCATCTTCCTGCCCGACGACGACGCTCGCGAGGCCCGCGGGCGCGACATCCTCGTCGCCGAGCTCGAGGCGCGCGGCCTTAAGGTGGCGGGCTGGCGCGAGGTCCCGGTGGACCCCAGCGTCTGCGGCCCCATGGCACTCGACTGCCTGCCGCGCATCCGCCAGCTGTTCGTGGAGCCGGGCGAGACGACGGGCGACACCTTCGACGTCGATCTTTTCATGGCGCGCCGCCGCGCCGAGGAGACGCTGCGCGACGAGCCGGACTTCTACGTCTGCTCGCTCTCCGCCGAGGTACTCTCCTACAAGGGGCTGGTGATGCCGGTGGACCTGCCGGCCTTCTACCGCGACCTGGGTGATGCGCGCCTCGAGACCGCGATCTGCGTCTTCCATCAGCGCTTCTCCACCAACACCGCGCCGCGCTGGCCGCTGGCCCAGCCGTTCCGCCTGCTGGCCCACAACGGCGAGATCAACACCGTCGAGGCCAACCGTGGCTGGGCGAACTCCCGAAAGGAGAACTTCCTGAGCGACCGGCTGCCCGAGATCGCCGGCCTCGACGAGATCGTCAACACCAGCGGCTCCGACTCCTCGAGCATGGACAACATGCTCGAGGTGCTGCTGACCGGCGGCATGGAGCTGCACCGCGCGGTGCGCATGATGGTGCCGCCGGCCTGGCAGAACGTCGAGCTCATGGACGCCGACCTGCGCGCCTTCTATGAGTACAACTCCATGCACATGGAGCCCTGGGACGGCCCGGCCGGGGTAGTGATGACCGATGGCCGCCAGGCGGTCTGCATGCTCGACCGCAACGGCCTGCGCCCGGCGCGCTGGGTGATCACCAAGAACGGCTATATCACCCTGGCCTCCGAGATCGGCACCTACGATTATCGGCCCGAGGACGTGGTCGCCAAGGGGCGGGTCGGCCCGGGCCAGATCCTCGCCGTGGACACCCACACCGGCGAGGTGCTGCATACCGCCGACATCGACCAGCGCCTGAAGGCCGCCTATCCCTACAAGCGCTGGCTGAAGCAGGAGGCCCAGTACCTCGAATCGGCGCTGACCGAGCTGGCCAATTTCCACTCCATGGACTCGGACGCGCTGCTCGCCCAGCAGAAGATGTTCCAGGTCAGCTTCGAGGAGCGCGACCAGGTGCTGCGCCCGCTCGCCGAGAGCGGCCAGGAGGCCGTCGGCTCCATGGGCGACGACACGCCCATGGCGGTGCTCTCCGGCAAGCAGCGCCTGCTCACCGACTATTTCCGCCAGAAGTTCGCCCAGGTCACCAATCCCGCCATCGATCCGTTGCGCGAGGCGATCGTGATGTCGCTGGAGACCTGCATCGGGGCCGAGCTCAACGTCTTCAAGGCGACCCCGGAGCACGCGCACCGCATCATCCTGACCACGCCGGTGCTCTCGCCGCGCAAGTTCGCCGCGCTGATGCACCAGGACGATCCGGCCTTCACGAGTCAGGTTCTGCCGCTTGGCTACGATCCCCAGGAGATCGGCCTCAAGGGCGCGATCCACGCGCTCTGCCGCCAGGCCGAGCAGGCCGTCCATGACGGCCAGGTGATCCTGGTGCTCTCCGACGCCGAGCTGGGCAAGGGGCAGGTGCCGATTCATGCCGCGCTGGCCGTGGGCGCTGTCCATCACCACCTGGGCCGCCTGGCGCTGCGCCCGCGGGTCAATATCGTGGTCGAGACCGGCTACGCCCGGGACGCCCACCAGATGGCGGTGCTGTTTGGTGTGGGCGCCACCGCGGTCTTTCCGTGGCTGGCCTACCAGGTGATGGCCGACATGCACCGGGCAGGCGAGCTGGTCGGCAACCCCGCCGATGCCCGCGAGAACTACCGCAAGGGCCTGCAGAAGGGGCTCTACAAGATCCTCTCCAAGATGGGTATCTCGACCCTGGCCTCCTATCGCGGCTCCCAGCTGTTCGAGGCGGTGGGTCTCTCCTCGGAGGTGGTCGATCTGTGCTTCACCGGCATGGCGTCGCGCATCGAGGGCACCGGCTTCAGTGAGCTGCAGCTGCAGCAGGAGCTGCTGGGACGCGAGGCCTGGACGCCGCGCAAGGGCATCGCCCAGGGCGGCCTGATGAAGTACGTCCACGGCCACGAGTATCACGCCTACAACCCCGACGTGGTCACGGCGCTTCAGGAGGCGGTCCAGGAGGGCGACTACACCAAGTGGAAGAAGTTTGCCCGGCTGGTCAACGAGCGCGATCCTGCCACCCTGCGTGACCTGCTCGCCCTCAAGCCGGCCGCCGAGCCGCTGCCGCTTGACGAGGTCGAGGCGATCGAGGACCTGCTGCCGCGCTTCGACAGCGCCGGCATGAGCCTCGGGGCGCTCTCGCCGGAGGCCCACGAGGCGCTGGCCCAGGCCATGAACGAGGCCGGCGGCCGCTCCAACTCCGGTGAGGGGGGCGAGGACCCGGCACGCTACGGCACCATCCGAAGCTCCAAGATCAAGCAGATCGCCTCCGGGCGCTTCGGCGTGACGCCGGCCTATCTGGTCAACGCCGAGGTGCTGCAGATCAAGGTGGCCCAGGGCGCCAAGCCCGGCGAGGGCGGCCAGCTGCCCGGCGGCAAGGTCAACGAGCTGATCGCCCGGCTGCGCTACTCGGTGCCCGGCGTGACCCTGATCTCGCCGCCGCCGCACCATGACATCTACTCCATCGAGGACCTGGCGCAGCTGATCTTCGACCTGAAGCAGGTCAACCCGGACGCCCAGGTCTCGGTGAAGCTGGTCTCCGAGCCCGGCATCGGCACCATCGCCACCGGCGTGGCCAAGGCCTATGCCGACCTGATCACCGTCTCCGGCTACGACGGCGGCACCGCGGCGAGCCCGCTGACCTCGATCAAGCACGCCGGCAGCCCCTGGGAGCTCGGCCTGCCCGAGGTGCATCAGGCGCTGCGCATCAACGGCCTGCGCGACAAGATTCGCCTGCAGACCGACGGCGGCCTGAAGACCGGCCTCGACGTGGTCAAGGCGGCGATCCTCGGCGCCGAGAGCTTCGGTTTCGGCACCGCGCCGATGGTCGCGCTGGGCTGCAAGTACCTGCGCATCTGCCACCTCAACAACTGCGCCACCGGCGTGGCCACCCAGATGCAGTACCTGCGCGACGAGCACTTCCGCGGCACCGTCGACATGGTCAAGCACTACTTCCGCTTCATCGCCGAGGACGTGCGCGAGCTGATGGCCTTGCTTGGGGTGCGCCAGCTGACCGACCTGATCGGCCGCACCGACCTGCTCGAGGTGATCGAGGGCGTCACCGCCTCCCAGCGCAAGCTCGACCTGTCGGGTCTGCTGGGTAACGACTTCGTGCCTGAAGACGCACCGCAGTTCTGCCGGGTGAACCGCAACGTGCCCCACGACCCGGGCGCCAAGAACCAGGAGGTCCTGGAGGCGCTCGAGGCGGCCATCGAGGCCAGGTCCGGCGGCGAGTTCGACTTCACCATCACCAACTGCGACCGCTCGGTGGGCGCGCTGATCTCCGGCGCCATCGCCAAGCGCTACGGTGAGGAGGGGCTCGAGGACGCCCCGGTCATCGCCCGCTTCACCGGCGTGGCCGGCCAGAGCTTCGGGGTGTTCAACGCCCGCGGCCTGCACCTCTACCTGGAGGGCGACGCCAACGACTACGTGGGCAAGGGCATGAACGGCGGCCGGGTGGTGATCGTGCCGCCGGCCGGCAGCGCCTTCGCGAGTCACGAGACGGCGATCATCGGCAACACCTGCCTGTACGGCGCTACCGGCGGCAAGCTGTTCGCCGCCGGCACCGCCGGCGAGCGCTTCGCGGTGCGCAACTCCGGCGCCCATGCGGTGATCGAGGGGGCCGGCGACCACTGCGGCGAGTACATGACCGGCGGCATGGTCTGCGTACTGGGCGAGGTGGGCGTCAACTTCGGCGCGGGCATGACCGGCGGCTTCGCCTACGTGCTCGACGAGGACCGCACCTTCGTCGACAAGTACAACCACGAACTGGTGGAGATCCACCGGGTGAACACCGAGGCCATGGAGGCCTACCGGCGGCACCTGCGGGAGGTCATCGAGGAATTCGTTGCCGAGACCGGCTCCGAGCGCGGCAAGGCGATCCTCGAGGATTTCAGCGACTTCACTCGCCACTTCTGGCTGGTGAAGCCCAAGGCGGCAAGCCTGAGCAGCCTGCTGGCCGAATCCCGTCGGCGTCCCGAGTAAGCCAGGCAGAGAGGAGCAGAGACCATGGCCAACCGTTTGAGCAACGATTTCCAGTTTATCGACGTGGGTCGCCAGGACCCCGAGAAGAAGGCGGCGCGGACCCGGGCACGGGAGTTCGCCGAGATCTACGAGCCCTATAAGCCCCAGGAGGCGGCCGGGCAGGCGCATCGCTGCCTGCACTGCGGCAATCCCTACTGCGAGTGGAAGTGTCCGGTCCACAACTACATTCCCAACTGGCTGCAGCTGGTCAGCGAGGGCAACATCCTCGAGGCGGTGGAGCTGTGCCACAAGACCAACTCGCTGCCCGAGGTGTGCGGGCGAGTCTGTCCCCAGGATCGCCTCTGCGAGGGTGCCTGCACCCTCAATGATGGCTTCGGCGCCGTGACCATCGGCTCGGTGGAGAAGTACATCACCGACACCGCCTTCGCCATGGGCTGGCGGCCGGACCTCTCCAGGGTTACCGCGACCGGTCGCAAGGTGGCGGTGATCGGCGCCGGCCCGGCGGGCCTGGGCTGCGCCGACATCCTGGTGCGCAACGGCGTCAAGCCGGTGGTGTTCGACAAGTACCCGGAGATCGGCGGGCTGCTGACCTTCGGCATCCCCGAGTTCAAGCTCGACAAGACGGTGATGGAGCGTCGCCGCGCGGTCTTCGAGGAGATGGGCATCGAGTTCTGCCTCGGCGTCGAGGTGGGCAAGGACATCGCCTTCGACGCCCTGCTCGAGGAGTACGATGCGGTCTTCCTGGGCATGGGCACCTACAAGTACATGGAGGGCGGTTTCCCCGGCGAGGACCTGCCCGGGGTGCACAAGGCGCTCGACTATCTGATCGCCAACGTCAATCACTGCCTGGGCTTCGAGAAGGAGCCTCACGAGTACACCTCGCTGAAGGGCCAGCGCGTGGTGGTGCTGGGCGGCGGTGACACCGCCATGGACTGCAACCGCACGGCGATTCGTCAGGGGGCATCCAGCGTGACCTGTGCCTATCGCCGCGACGAGGAGAACATGCCGGGCTCCAAGCGCGAGGTGGCCAACGCCCGCGAGGAGGGCGTGGAGTTCCTGTTCAACCGCCAGCCGGTGGCGGTGGTCGGCGAGGGCAAGGTCGAGGGCGTGAAGGTGGTGCGTACCCGGCTCGGCGAACCCGACGAGAACGGCCGCCAGCGCCCGGAGGTGGTGCCCGGTTCCGAGGAGGTCATTCCCGCCGATGCCGTGGTGGTGGCCTTCGGCTTCCAGCCGAGCCCGGCGCCCTGGTTCGAGACCGTGGGCATCGAGATCGACGAGCGTGGCCGGGTCAAGGCGCCCGAGGCGGGGCGTGCCCATCCGTTCCAGACCACCAACGAGAAGATCTTCGCCGGTGGCGACATGGTGCGCGGCTCCGACCTGGTTGTCACCGCCATCTATGAGGGACGCCAGGCCGGCGAGGGCATCCTCGACTACCTGGAGGTGTGAACGGGGGCCTGACTCGTGGCTTTCCCGGCGACAGGTCTACGCGGAGGCGCTGTGAACCCCTCCCTGGGCGCTACATTTGCCATCCATGGCAAATGACCTCCGCTTCGACCTGTCCCCGGGGCCGCTCAGATCGGTGGCCAGCCGCCGTCAGCGCCGCCTGTTCTAGTGGCGGCGCGCGGCGCTGAAATTGAGCCTTTGGTCGCATTCTGCTAGTCTGTCGTCCCATCCTGGCCCGGCTTCCTGCCGTGCCTACCGATCACGTTTCGACAGGTTCTCCATGACACGATATATCTTCGTGACCGGCGGCGTTGTGTCCTCTCTCGGCAAGGGCATCGCGTCGGCCTCGCTGGCGGCGATTCTCGAGGCGCGCGGCCTCAAGGTCACCATGCTCAAGCTCGATCCCTACATCAATGTGGATCCGGGCACCATGAGCCCCTTTCAGCACGGCGAGGTGTTCGTCACCGAGGATGGCGCCGAGACCGACCTCGACCTGGGGCACTACGAGCGCTTCATCCGCACGAAGATGACCCAGGCCAACAACTTCACCACCGGTCGCGTCTACGAGCACGTGCTGCGCAAGGAGCGTCGCGGCGACTACCTGGGCGGCACCGTGCAGGTCATCCCGCACATTACCGACGAGATCAAGCGCCGGGTGTACGAGGGCGGCAAGGGCTTCGACGTGGCGCTGGTCGAGATCGGCGGCACCGTGGGCGACATCGAGTCGCTGCCGTTTCTGGAATCGATCCGCCAGATCAGAAGCGAGCTGGGCGCGAGCCGGGCGATCTTCATGCACCTGACCCTGGTGCCCTATATCAAGACGGCCGGCGAGACCAAGACCAAGCCGACCCAGCACAGCGTCAAGGAGCTGCGTTCGATCGGTATCCAGCCGGATATCCTGATCTGCCGCAGCGAAGTGGAGCTCGAGGAGACCGAGTGTCGCAAGATCGCGCTGTTCACCAATGTCGAGGAGCGTGCCGTCATCCCCCTTCAGGATGCCGACACCATCTATCGCATCCCGCTGATGCTCCACGAGCGCGGCCTCGATGACATCGTCTGCGACAAGCTGCGCCTGGAGCCCGGCGAGGCGGACCTCGGCGAGTGGGTGAAGGTGCTCGATGCCAAGCTCAACCCGCTGAAGTCGGTCAACATCGCCATGGTCGGCAAGTACATGGAGCTGCTCGACGCCTACAAGTCGCTCAACGAGGCGCTGATCCACGCGGGCATCCAGTCCCGCATCAAGGTCAACGTCGACTACATCGACTCCGAGGACATCGAGCACCACGGCGCCGAGCGCCTGGCCGGCAAGGACGCCATCCTGGTGCCCGGCGGCTTCGGCGAGCGCGGCGTCGAGGGCAAGATCGCCACTGCCCGCTTTGCTCGCGAGAACGGCATCCCCTACCTCGGCATCTGCCTCGGCATGCAGGTGGCGGTGATCGAGTTCGCGCGCCACGTGGCCGGCTGGGACGACGCCGATTCCACCGAGTTCACCCACGATACTCAGCACCCGGTCGTGGGCCTGATCACCGAGTGGCTGAGCCCCGAGGGCAAGGTCGAGCTGCGCGACGAGGCCTCCGATCTCGGTGGCACCATGCGCCTGGGCGGCCAGGTCTGTCAGCTCAAGGCCGGCAGCAAGGCCCGCGAGGCCTACGGCAGCGACGAGATCGTCGAGCGCCATCGCCACCGCTTCGAGGTCAACAATCAGTTCATCGGCGAGCTCGAGCAGGCGGGCCTGGTGGTCTCCGGCAAGAGCGTCGACAACTCCCTGGTGGAAGTGGTCGAACTGGCGGATCACCCCTGGTACGTCGCCTGCCAATTCCACCCCGAGTTCACCTCCACGCCGCGTGACGGTCATCCGCTGTTCACCGGCTTCGTCAGCGCGGCGCTGGAGCACAAGACGGCACGCACGCGTGCCCAGTCCGTCCACCAGGAGTGAGGTCGATGTCGGCATCCCAAGGTGAGACCCCGGAGCGACACATCGGCATTGCCGGCCTCGAGGCCGGCAACTCCCTGCCGCTGATGCTGCTCGGCGGCATGAACGTGCTGGAGTCCCGCGAACTGGCCCTCGAGGTGGCCCAGACCTACGTCGAGGTGACGTCTCGCCTCGGCATGCCCTACGTCTTCAAGGCGAGCTTCGACAAGGCCAACCGCAGCTCCATCCACTCCTTCCGCGGCCCGGGCCTCGACAAGGGCCTGGAGATCCTGGCCGAGGTGAAGGAGCGTTTCGGCGTGCCGATCATCACCGACGTGCACGAGCCCTGGCAGGCCGCGCCGGCGGCCGAGGTCGCCGACATCATCCAGCTGCCGGCCTTCCTGGCGCGCCAGACCGACCTGGTGGTGGCCATGGCCGAGACCGGGGCGGTGATCAACATCAAGAAGCCGCAGTTCCTGGCTCCCCACGAGATGCGCCACATCCTGCGCAAGTGCGAGGAGGCCGGCAACGACCGGCTGCTGCTCTGCGAGCGCGGCTCCAGTTTCGGCTACAACAACCTGGTCGTCGACATGCTCGGCTTCGGCGACATGAAGCAGACGGGCTACCCCGTGTTCTTCGACGTCACCCACGCCCTGCAGCGCCCGGGTGGCCGGGCCGACAGCGCCGGCGGCCGGCGTCAGCAGGTCGCCGAGCTGGCGCGCTCCGGCGTGGCGGTGGGCCTGGCGGGGCTCTTTCTCGAGGCCCATCCCGACCCGGACAACGCCAAGTGCGACGGGCCCTGCGCCCTGCCGCTGGACCGCCTGGAGCCCTTCCTGGCCCAGCTGAAGGCCATCGATGATCTGGTCAAGGGGTTCGCGCCTCTCGAGATTTCCTGATTCTTCCCAACGCTGACACGACAAGGACCAACAAGATGACCCATATCGTCGACATCCGCGCCCTCGAGGTGCTGGACTCACGCGGCAATCCAACCGTCCAGGCCGAAGTGCGCCTGGAGAGCGGCGCCATCGGCGTGGCGTGCGCCCCGAGCGGCGCCTCCACCGGCTCCCGCGAGGCCCTGGAGCTGCGTGACGGCGACAAGAGTCGCTATCTGGGCAAGGGCGTGCTGAAGGCCGTGGAGGCCATCAACAGCGGGATTCGTGAGCGCCTGATCGGCATGGATGCCTGCGACCAGCACGGCCTGGACGATGCCATGCGGGTGCTCGACGGCACCGACAACAAGGCCACGCTGGGCGCCAACGCCATCCTGGCCGTCTCCCTGGCCGCCGCCAAGGCCGCCGCCACCGCCAAGGGCGTGCCGCTCTACGCCCATATCGCCGAGCTCTACGGTCAGCCGGGCCGCTACCTGATGCCGGTGCCGATGATGAACATCCTCAACGGCGGCGAGCATGCCGATAACAACGTCGACATCCAGGAGTTCATGATCCAGCCGGTGGGCGCGCCGAGCTTCCGCGAAGGCCTGCGCATGGGCGCCGAGATCTTCCACGCCCTGAAGAAGGTGCTCTCCGCCCGCGGCCTCTCCACCTCGGTGGGCGACGAGGGCGGCTTCGCGCCGAACCTCGCCTCCAACGCCGAGGCGCTGGCGGTGATCAAGGAGGCCGTCTCCAACGCCGGCTACGGGCTCGACAGCGACGTGACCCTGGCCCTCGACTGCGCCTCCTCCGAGTTCTACCAGGACGGCGAGTACAACCTGTCCGGCGAGGGCAAGAGCTTCGATGCCGCGGGCTTCGCCGACTACCTGGCCGAGCTGTGCGACCAGTACCCCATCGTCTCCATCGAGGACGGCATGGACGAGTCCGACTGGGACGGCTGGAAGGCCCTGACCGACAAGCTCGGCGACAAGGTCCAGCTGGTGGGCGATGATCTCTTCGTCACCAACACCCGTATCCTCAAGCGCGGCATCGACGAGCAGATCGGCAACTCCATCCTGATCAAGTTCAACCAGATCGGCTCGCTCTCCGAGACCCTGGAGGCCGTGCGCATGGCCCAGGATGCCGGCTTCACCGCGGTGATCTCCCATCGCAGCGGCGAGACCGAGGACACCACCATCGCCGATCTCGCGGTGGGTACCTGTGCCGGCCAGATCAAGACCGGCTCGCTGTGCCGCTCGGATCGCGTCGCCAAGTACAACCGTCTGCTGGTGATCGAGCAGGAGCTGGGCGAGGCGGTCGACTACCCGGGGCGCGCCGCGATCAAGGGCCAGTAAGCACGTCGAGTAAGTACTTCGAGTAAGCGCATCGAGTCAGCGAACAGTGTTGCCTTTGGTGTGGCCTCGTGTAGGAGATCGCCTACACGGTGACGACGACATTCGCTATTCATGCGTCGGACAGGGCCGACCCTTTGCGGGGTAGGCCCTTTTTATTATATTGATTTTAAACCCTTTTTTGGTTTTTTGGTCGCGAGAGGCCGGTGACGAGGAGCCTCGCAAGTCGCCATGGGCAAGCTTGTGTGGCCGGGCCGGCGTGTCACAATGGCCTCGGGATTAGGGGAGAGTGGCAACGCTCTCCGGCAGGATGCATTGGGATGCAAGCAAGAGTGATGCGCTCGGCGCGGCAGGACGCCGCCCCCGGGCAGGGACGTCATCACGGGAGTCGAGCGGAGGGAACCGCTCAAGGATTGGCTGGGAGCGGGCGGCCTGCGGGCCGCCTTTTTTGCGGCCGAGAACTTGTTGGCCGAGAGCTTGCTGGATCGCGCGGTTGGCGGCCTGGTTCAGGACACAACGACGACGCCGGATGTCGAGAGACATCCGGCGTCGTCGTGTCTGGCGGGCTTGTTCCGTGCGTGTTGCTCAGCGCTCAAGCAGCTCCAGCTTGCCCGGCTTGCCGTCCCAGCTCTCCGCGTCTTCCGGCGGATCCTGCTTCTCGCTGATGTTGGGCCACACCTCGGACAGCTCGGCATTGATCTCGATGAACGCTTCCTGGCCCTCTGGCAGCTCATCCTCCGCGAAGATCGCCTCGGCGGGGCACTCCGGCTCGCAGAGCGCGCAGTCGATGCACTCGTCGGGGTGGATCACCAGGAAATTGGGACCCTCGTAGAAGCAGTCCACCGGGCAGACCTCGACACAGTCGGTGTACTTGCACTTGATGCAGTTCTCGGTGACGACGAATGTCATGCCAGTCTCCCATTCTCCGGCCGGGGCGTGGCCGATAGTCATTGATTCGATATTGGTTATAAGAAAAGCATTTCTTATAATTTCAAGGCTTTTGGTCGAGCCATTCTAGTCGCGGCACGGGGCGCCCGCAAGCGCGTCGGGCCGCCATTGTCGGCCATTCACAGCGCCTCTTTCCAGCGGTAGAGCAGCTCCAGGGCCTGGCGCGGCGACAGCGCGTCGGGGTCCAGCTCGCCCAGCTGTTCGACCAGCGGATGGGGCGTGCTGGCGAAGAGGTCGGCCTGGCGGGGGGCACCGGTAGATCGCTCGTCGCCGGCCGCGGCCGGCGGCAGCCGGCTGCCCTGGTCGATCTCCTGCTGCTCGAGGGTGGCCAGCTTCTCCCGGGCGCGGGCGATCACCGCCTGGGGCACGCCGGCGAGCTGGGCCACCTGCAGGCCGTAGCTCTGGCTGGCCGGGCCATCCTCCACCCGGTGCATGAAGACGATGCCGTCGCGGTGCTCCGCGGCCGTCAGGTGCACGTTGGCCACCCCCTCGGCCTGCTCGGGCAGTGCCGTCATCTCGAAGTAGTGGGTGGCAAACAGCGTAAAGGCCCGCGAGCGCGTCAGGTGCTCGGCGCTGGCCCAGGCCAGCGACAGGCCATCGAAGGTGCTGGTGCCCCGGCCGATCTCGTCCATCAGCACCAGGCTCTGGTCGGTGGCGTTGTGCAGGATGCTGGCGGTCTCGGTCATCTCGACCATGAAGGTGGAGCGCCCGCCGGCCAGGTCGTCCGAGGAGCCGATGCGGGTGAAGATGCGATCCACCGGGCCGATGCTGGCCGCCTCCGCCGGCACGAAGCTGCCGGTATGGGCGAGCAGGGTGATCAGCGCCGCCTGGCGCATGTAGGTCGACTTGCCGCCCATGTTGGGGCCGGTGATGACCAGCATCCGGCGCGCGTCGTCCATGACCAGGTCGTTGGGCACGAAGGGCGCCTCGCTGACCTGCTCGACCACGGGGTGGCGCCCGCCGCGGATGTCGATGCCCGGCGCCCCGGGCAGCGACGGGCGCACGAGCTCCAGCGCCCGGGCGCGCTCGGCGAAGGCGCACAGCACGTCCAGCCCCGCGAGCGCCCGGCCGGTATCCTGCAGGGTGGCGAGCTCGGCGTTCAGGGTGTCGAGCAGGCCGTCGTAGAGCAGCTTCTCCCGGGCCAGCGCCCGGGACTTGGCCGAGAGCGCCTTGTCCTCGAACTCCTTGAGTTCGGGGATGATGAAGCGCTCGGCGTTCTTGAGGGTCTGGCGGCGCACGTAGTCCACCGGGGCGTCCCGGGCCTGGGCGCGGGGGATCTCGATGTAGTAGCCGTGGACCCGGTTGTAGCCGACCTTGAGGCCGGCAAGCCCGGTGCGTTCGCGCTCCCGGGTCTCCAGGGCCACCAGGTAGTCGCCGGCGTGCTCGGCGAGCCCGCGGTGCTCGTCGAGTTCGGCGTCGAAGCCCTCGGCGATCACCCCGCCATCGCGGATCACCACCGGCGGGTTCTCCACCAGGGCGCGGCTCAGGGTGTCGGCGAGCTCCGGATAGGGGTGGATATGGCGCCTGAGCTCGTCAAGCGTGGTGCCCTCGGCGTAGTGCGCAAGCTCGGCCTCGAGGGCGGGCAGGGCGACCAGGGCGTCGCGCAGGCGCGCCAGGTCGCGGGGCCGCGCGCTGTAGAGGGCGACCCGGGCGAGGATGCGCTCGACGTCGCCGATCGCCTTGAGCGAGTCGCGCAGGGGCTCGAAGCCCTCGTCGTCGAGCAGCAGCGCCACCGCCGCCTGGCGGGCGCCGACCTGGTCGCGGTCGCGCAGCGGACGGTTGAGCCAGCGCTTGAGCAGTCGCGAGCCCATGGCCGTGGCGGTGGTGTCGAGCACGCTGGCCAGCGTGTTGTCGGCGGTGCCGCCGAGGTTCACGTCGATCTCCAGGTTGCGCCGGCTGGCCGCGTCGATCACCACGGCGTCCTCGCGGCTCTCCACGCCGATGGCGGTGACGTGGGGCAGGGCGGTGCGCTGGGTGTCCCGGGCATAGTCGACCAGCACCCCGGCGGCGGTGATGGCCGCCTCCAGGTGGGCGCAGCCGAAGCCGCGCAGGTCCTGGACCTGGAACTGATCGCACAGGGTGCGCTCAGCGCTCTCGAGGTCGAACAGCCAGTCGCTCTGGCGGCGCAGGCCGCGCCGGCCCTCCAGGGCCGGCGGCAGCGACAGGCTCTCGGCGACCAGCAGCTCGGCCGGGTCCAGCCGGGTGAGTTCGGCGAGCATCTCGCCTTCGCCCTCGACCTCCAGCACGCTGAAGCGCCCGCTGGAGAGCTCCAGCCAGGCCAGCCCCCAGCGTGCCCCGAGCGGCGCCATGGCCACCAGCAGGTTGTCGCGACGGGCATCCAGCAGCGCCTCGTCGTAGAGGGTGCCGGGGGTGACGATGCGCACCACGCGCCGCTCCACCGGTCCCTTGCTGGTCGCCGGGTCGCCGATCTGCTCGCAGATCGCCACCGATTCCCCGGCGGCCACCAGCCGGGCCAGGTAGCCTTCGGCGCTGTGGTAGGGCACGCCGGCCATGGGGATCGGCTGGCCGGCCGACTGGCCGCGCTGGGTGAGGGTGATGTCGAGCAGGGCGGCGGCGCGTCTGGCGTCATCGAAGAACAGCTCGTAGAAGTCGCCCATGCGGTAGAAGAGCAGCACGTCGGGGTGCTCGCGCTTGATCTTCAGGAACTGGCTCATCATCGGGGTATGCTGGGCGCTGGCCTGTGACATGGGCTTCCTTGGACGTTCGGTGAAGAGGGTGGCGAGATGCGGGGGAGACCGGCGTCGGGCACGCCATGCATGTCTCGGGCAAAGCCAGTATTCTACGCCCAAGGGCGGTCGACGTCAGGCCGCCGGCGGGTCACCATCGTCAGGGAGGAAGGCCATGACCGCGCACGCCGAGGATCTCGAGCGCCATGATCTGCGGGGCCTCGCCGAGCGTCTCGGCGAGCGCTGCCGCGCGCGGGGTATCACCGTCACCGCGGCGGAGTCCTGCACCGGCGGCGGGGTGGCCAGCGCCATCACCGCCGTGGCCGGCAGCTCCGCCTGGTTCGAGACCGGCTACGTGACCTACGCCAACGGCGCCAAGACGCGGCTGCTCGGGGTTCCCGAGGCGCTGCTGGCTGAGCACGGCGCGGTGAGCCGCGAGGTCGTCGAGGCGATGGTCATCGGCGCCTGCCGCGACAGCGGCGCGGGGCTCGGCGTGGCGATCAGCGGCGTCGCCGGCCCCGGCGGCGGCAGCGTCGACAAGCCCGTGGGCACCGTCTGGCTGGCCTGGGGCAGCGCCGAGGGGGCCGAGTCGACGTGTCATCACTTTCCTGGCGATCGCGCCGCGGTGCGCGAGCAGGCAGTGCGAGAGGCGCTGATCGGCCTGGTGCGGCGGCTGAGGCCCATCTGACCTCCATCCGGCGCGCATTGCCGCTCATGACGCTGGTCGCGACGCGAATTTTTCGCCATAATACTGTTCAGTCATACAGTGGTTGACGGCCGTCGTTACTCTCATTCGGCACGTCCCATTCGCTACCTTTCAGGAGTTTCTTCATGGCTCAGGACGAAAACCGCAGCAAGGCGCTGAATGCTGCCCTCTCCCAGATCGAGCGCCAGTTCGGCAAGGGCACCGTGATGCGCCTGGGCGATGCGCCCCGCGTGGTGATGCCGTCGGTCTCCACCGGCTCGCTGGGCCTGGACATCGCGCTCGGCATCGGCGGGCTGCCGCTGGGCCGGGTGGTCGAGATCTTCGGCCCGGAATCCTCGGGCAAGACCACCCTGACCCTGTCGGTGATCGCTCAGGCCCAGAAGCAGGGCAAGACCTGCGCCTTCATCGACGCCGAGCACGCCCTGGATCCGAGCTATGCCGAGAAGCTTGGCGTCAATCTCGATGACCTGCTGGTCTCCCAGCCGGACACCGGCGAGCAGGCGCTGGAGATCTGCGACATGCTGGTGCGCTCCGGCGGCGTCGACGTGATCATCATCGACTCGGTGGCGGCGCTGACGCCGCGGGCCGAGATCGAGGGTGAGATGGGCGACTCCCACGTCGGCCTGCAGGCGCGCCTGATGTCCCAGGCGCTGCGCAAGATCACCGGCAACATCAAGAACGCCAACTGCATGGTGGTGTTCATCAACCAGATCCGCATGAAGATCGGCGTGATGTTCGGCAGCCCCGAGACCACCACCGGTGGCAACGCGCTGAAGTTCTACTCCAGCGTGCGCCTGGATATCCGTCGCACCGGCTCGGTCAAGCAGGGCGATGAGGTGACCGGCAACGAGACCCGGGTCAAGGTGGTCAAGAACAAGGTGGCGCCGCCGTTCCGCCAGGCCGAGTTCCAGATCCTCTACGGCAAGGGGATCTACCATGCTGGCGAGGTGGTCGATCTCGGCGTGCAGTGCAAGCTGGTCGACAAGGCCGGCGCCTGGTACAGCTACCAGGGCAACAAGATCGGCCAGGGCAAGGCCAACGCCGCCCAGTTCCTCGAGGACAACCCGGCGGTGATGGAGGAGATCGAGAGCCAGATCCGCGCCCAGCTGCTGACCCCGGTGGAGCCGAAGAAGGAAGAGGCCGCCGACGAAACGCTGGCCGCCGAGGACGGCGGCGACGACCGGGCCTAAGCCATGCTCAGCGATACCTCGGGGGGCGGCGAGTCGACGCCCCGCAGCGACGCCATCCGCCTGCTGGCCCGTCGCGAGTATTCGCGACACGAGCTGGCCGAGCGGCTGGCGGCCAAGGGGCACGAGGCCGAGGCGATCGCCGAGTGCCTCGATGCCCTGGCCGAGCAGGGCCTGCAGTCCGACGAGCGCTTCGCCGAGGGATTCCTGCGCTCGCGCATCCTGCGCGGCCAGGGGCCTATGAAGATTCGTCTCGACCTGGAGCGTCGCGGGCTGGATCGCGAGGAGATTCGCCACGCCTTCGACGAGGCCGCCCGGCGCGGCGAGGGCGACTGGTTCGCCCTCGCCTGTGAGGCCCTGGCGCGGCGCTTTCCCGGCCCGGGCGATACCCCCCGCGAGCGCGCCCGGCGCGAGCGCTTCCTGGCCGGCCGCGGCTTCGATTTCGACCAGGTGCGCCACGCCCTGGAAGCGGCCTGGTTGACCGACGACTGAGCCCGCATCGGCCCGCTCCCCTTCAGTCGATTGACAACTGCGCTATAATGCCCCCCTTTGCGAATGCCCCGGGTGGCGCTCCTGTGGCGCAGTGGCGAGCCGATACCGGCATCGACACGCCGCTTGCCGACCCACCGGGCCACCATGCTCATCGCTACGGATACCCCATGAAAAGCGCAGACATCAGACAGGCTTTCCTGAGTTTCTTCGAGGAGCAGGGCCACACCATCGTGCCCTCCAGCTCGCTGGTGCCAGGCAACGATCCGACCCTGCTGTTCACCAACGCCGGCATGGTGCCGTTCAAGGACGTCTTCCTGGGTCGCGACCCGCGCCCCTACGTGCGTGCCACCTCGTCCCAGCGCTGCGTGCGCGCCGGCGGCAAGCACAACGACCTGGACAACGTCGGCTATACCGCCCGCCACCACACCTTCTTCGAGATGCTGGGCAACTTCAGCTTCGGCGACTACTTCAAGCGCGACGCCATCCGCTTCGCCTGGACCTTCCTGACCGAGGTGCTGGGGCTGCCCAAGGAGAAGCTGTGGGTCACGGTGCACATCAGCGACGACGAGGCCGAGCGCATCTGGAAGGACGAGATGGGCATCGACCCCGAACGTTTCTCCAAGCTCGACGAGGATAACTTCTGGCAGATGGGCGACACCGGCCCCTGCGGGCCGAGTTCCGAGATCTTCTTCGATCACGGACCCGAGGTCTGGGGTGGCCCGCCCGGCAGCCCGGAAGAGGATGGCGACCGCTACATCGAGATCTGGAACCTGGTGTTCATGCAGTTCGATCGTGACGCGGCCGGCACCCTCAATCCGCTGCCCAAGCCCTCCATCGACACCGGCATGGGCCTGGAGCGCATCGCCGCGGTGATGCAGGGCGTGCACTCCAACTACGAGATCGACCTCTTCCAGCACCTGCTCGAGGCCGCGGCTCGGGCCACCGGCCACGGTGACACCACTGCCCCCTCGCTGCGGGTGATCGCCGACCACATCCGCTCCTGCGCCTTCCTGATCGCCGACGGCGTGCTGCCCTCCAACGAGGGGCGCGGCTACGTGCTGCGTCGCATCATCCGCCGCGCCATCCGCCACGGCCACAAGCTCGGCGCGCGCGGCAACTTCTTCCATAAGCTGGTGGGCGCGCTGGACGCGGAGATGGGCGAGGCCTATCCGGAGCTTCGCGAGGCGCGCCATCAGATCGAGCGCGTGCTGCTCAAGGAAGAGGAGCAGTTCGCCCGCACCCTGGAGCACGGCATGGGCCTGCTCGAGGAGGCCCTGGCCGAACTCGAGGGCGATACCCTGCCCGGCGAGACGGTCTTCAAGCTCTACGACACCTACGGCTTCCCCTACGACCTGACCGCCGACGTCTGCCGCGAGCGTGACGTCAGCCTCGACGAGGCCGGCTTCCAGGAGGCGCTGGAGGCCCAGCGCGAGCGCGCCAGGGCGGCCAGCCAGTTCGGCGCCGACTACACGGCGGCGATCGAGCTCGAGGGCGAGACCGCCTTCACCGGCTATGACCAGCTGGAGGATCGCGCCACGGTCACCGCCATCGTCGATCGCGAGGGCAACGCCCTGGCCAAGCTGACCCCCGAGCAGCGCGGCGTCGTGGTGCTCGACCGCACACCGTTCTACGGCGAGTCCGGCGGCCAGGTCGGCGATACCGGCTACCTGGAGCTCGACGGCGGGCGCTTTTTGGTCACCGACACCCAGAAGCAGGCCGGCCATCACCTGCACCACGGCGTACTGCTCGAAGGCGAGCTGGCCGTGGGTGCCCTGGTGCATCCCCGGGTAGACGCCAGCCTGCGCGCCGCCACGGTGCGCAACCACTCGGCGACCCACCTGATGCACAAGGCGCTGCGCATGGTGCTCGGCGATCACGTCCAGCAGAAGGGCTCGCTGGTCACCCCCGAGCGCCTGCGCTTCGACTTCAGCCACTTCGAGCCGCTGACCGGCGAGCAGCTGGCCGAGGTGGAGCGCCTGGTCAACGAGCAGATTCTCGCCAACGCGGCGACGCGCACCGAGCAGATGACCCTCGACGAGGCCAAGGAGAAGGGGGCGGCGGCGCTGTTCGAGGCCAAGTACTCCGACAGCGTGCGCGTGCTGACCATCGGCGCCGACGACTTCTCCATCGAGCTGTGCGGCGGCACCCACGTCGCCCGCAGCGGCGACATCGGCTGCTTCCACATCGTCAGCGAGGCGGGGATCGCCAGCGGCGTGCGGCGCATCGAGGCGATCACCGGGGCGGGCGCGCTCGCCTGGTTCCGCGAGCAGGAGGCGCGCCTGAACCGTATCGGCGAGCGGCTCAAGGCCAAGCCGGAGCAGGCCGAGGAGCGCGTCGACTCGCTGCTCGAGCGCAACCGCACCCTGGAGAAGGAACTCGAGCGGCTCAAGGCCAAGCTTGCCAGCGCCGCCGGCAACGACATGCTCGGCGAGGCCCATGAGGTCGAGGGCATCAAGGTGCTGGCCAAGCGTCTCGACGGCGTGGCCGGCAAGGAGCTGCGCGGCATGCTCGATCAGCTCAAGAACAAGCTGGGCTCCGGCATCGTGGTGCTGGGCGTCGC
Organism: Halomonas pelophila; assembly: GCF_040196315.1. Taxonomy (NCBI): domain Bacteria; kingdom Pseudomonadati; phylum Pseudomonadota; class Gammaproteobacteria; order Oceanospirillales; family Halomonadaceae; genus Halomonas; species Halomonas pelophila. The sequence goes on along the minus strand of NZ_JBEGCI010000009.1, from coordinate 93,363 downwards.
CGACGCCGAGGCCGGCAAGGTCAGCCTGATCGCCGGCGTGACCGACGACCTCACCGGCCGCGTCAAGGCCGGCGAGCTGGTCAACCACGTGGCCTCCCAGGTCGGCGGCAAGGGCGGCGGCCGACCCGACATGGCCCAGGCCGGGGGTAGCGATGTCTCGGCACTGCCGGGTGCGCTTGCGAGCGTACCCGTCTGGGTCGAGGAGCGACTGAAGTAGGATACACAAGGGCCGGTAGCAGCGATGCACCGGCCCTCGTCGTATCTGGACACCTTTCACTCATCCGAGCGCTATGCGCACTCGACATACGAGGGAAAACGGCAAATGGCACTATACGTACAAAAATTCGGCGGCACCTCGGTGGGCTCCGTGGAGCGCATCAAGGCCGTGGCCGAGAAGGTCAAGGGCTTTCGCGACCAGGGCCACCAGATCGTGGTCGTGGTCTCCGCCATGAGCGGCGAGACCAACCGCCTGATCGGCATGGCCAACGAGATCAATGACGAGCCGACCCCGCGCGAGATGGACATGCTGGTCTCCACCGGCGAGCAGGTCACCATCTCGCTGCTGGCCATGGCCCTGCACAAGCTGGGCGTGCCGGCGACCTCCTACACCGGCTCCCAGGTGGGCATCCAGACCGACAGCGCCCACACCAAGGCGCGCATCCAGCGCATCGAGACCGACGAGCTGCAGGCCGACCTGGACGCGGGTCAGGTGGTGGTGGTCGCCGGCTTCCAGGGGGTCGACGAGGACGGCAACATCACCACCCTCGGTCGCGGCGGCTCCGACACCACCGGCGTGGCCCTGGCCGCGGCGCTCAAGGCCGATGAGTGCCAGATCTATACCGACGTCGACGGCGTCTACACCACCGACCCGCGGGTCTGCTCCAAGGCGCAGCGCCTGGAGACCATCACCGTGGAGGAGATGCTGGAACTGGCGAGCCTCGGCTCCAAGGTCCTGCAGATCCGCGCCGTCGAGTTCGCCGGCAAGTACAACGTCGCGCTGCGCGTGCTGTCCAGCTTCGAGGGCGGCCCCGGCACCCTGATCATTGCAGACTCTGACAAAGACGAGGATTCCATGGAAGAACCGCTGATCTCCGGTATCGCCTTCACCGCCAACGAGGCCAAGCTCACCCTGCTCAACACACCGGACGTGCCGGGCGTCGCCTCGCGCATCCTGGGCCCGATCGCCGATGCCAACATCGAGATCGACATGATCGTGCAGAACGTGGCGCCCGCCGGCGACTACACCGACTTCACCTTCACCGTGGCCAAGGGCGACTACCGCCAGACCATGAAGATCCTCCAGGATCAGGTGATTCCCGACCTCGGCGGCGGTGATCTGCGCGGCGACGACAACATCGCCAAGGTCTCGCTGGTCGGCGTGGGCATGCGCTCGCACGCCGGGGTGGCCTCCAAGATGTTCCGCGTGCTGGCCGACGAGAACATCAACATCCGCATGGTCTCCACCTCCGAGATCAAGATCTCCGTGGTGATCGACGAGAAGCACATGGAGCTGGCGGTCAAGGCGCTGCACAAGGCGTTCGGCCTCGACAAGCGCAGCATCGAGCAGGAATAAGGGCTCACTCGAGTCGCCGACACCTTCTACGCTTCTAGGAGGATCGCCGACACCTGTGTCAAAGAGCCTTCTTTCAACGTGGTGCTGGCCGGCCACGCGTTGGCATCAGTGGTCAGGGACGGCGAGTTGTCGCACAATGCAGCCATGTCGTCCCTCCCGGCGAGCATCCCGTAGCCAGAAGTCTGAGAAGGAGATCAGTCATGCTCATCCTGACCCGCCGTGTCGGCGAAACCCTGATGATCGGTGACGACGTCACCGTCACCGTCCTTGGCGTCAAGGGCAACCAGGTCCGCATCGGCGTCAATGCGCCCAAGGATGTCGCCGTGCATCGTGAGGAGATCTACCAGCGTATCCAGCGCGAGAAGTCCGAGACCGACGTCGAGAACGACGATTAGGGCGAAGCGGACGATCGTGGGCCTTGGTGCCACGGGCCGGTAGCGAAAAGTTGCCGGGACCGCTGGACAATGGCCTTACAGAACGGTAGGATACGCACCGTGCCGATGAGGGAGAGGTGGCCGAGTGGCTGAAGGCGCTCCCCTGCTAAGGGAGTAAGGGGTTTATAGCCTCTTCGAGGGTTCGAATCCCTCCCTCTCCGCCATTATCGACACATGAAGATCAAGCGCCCGTAGCTCAGCTGGATAGAGTACCTGACTACGAATCAGGTGGTCGGAGGTTCGAATCCTCCCGGGCGCGCCATCTTCATCTGGATGTGATCGACTGCTTCACGCCGTCGTACCCGTCCCCGCAATGAGTCTGCTCGTTGCCTTTCGCGCCCGTAGCTCAGCTGGATAGAGTACCTGACTACGAATCAGGTGGTCGGAGGTTCGAATCCTCCCGGGCGCGCCAGATTACGACCCGTCCTCACCACGAGGGCGGGTCTTCTGTTTTGTTTCGATGTTTTCTCGCTAGCCGGACCGGTCGCGCCCAGGATGGGCCCCGGCTCCGCGATCGTTTGGGGCGCCGTCGCATTGCGACGTGCGCCTCTTTTTTTGTCCGGCGTCTTTCTCTGGTCTTAGGTCGTCGTCTCGGGCCGTCTCCTCGAGCGCGATGGTCGGCTTTCGCCGCGGCTCAGGGGGCGTCCGTCCCCCGGGTGTCGCAGGGCAGGGCGCTCGCTTCCGCCGCCAGCCAGTCGCGAAAGGCCGTCATCGCCGCGGTGGGGTCCGGGCGATAGAACAGCCAATAGCCACGCTCCTCGTTGGCCGGCGCGTCGAAGAGTCTGACCAGGGTGCCCTGGGCCAGCTCGTTCTCGATCAGCACCGGCGGGCAGAGGGCGACCCCCTGGCCGGCCACGGCCGCCGCACTCAGCAGGTTGAAGTCCTGGTAGAGCACACCCGTGTCGATCATGGGCGGCATCAGCCCGTGGCGGCGAAACCACTGCTGCCAGGGGCGATAGGTCTCGTCGTGGAGCAGCTCCTGGTTGAGCAGGTCGCCGGGGGTATGCAGCGGCGCGGCCTGCTCCAGGTAGAGGGGGCTCGCCACCGGCCAGGTGGCGCCGCTGAAGAGCCGCAGGCGCTCGGCCGCTACGGTCGGTGCCGCATCCTGCCAGGTGATCAGCACGTCGGCATCGCGGGGGAGGCGCTCCTCGAGGGCGCCGGCGTACTGCAAGCTGATCGAGATGCCGGGATGCTGCTGTCGAAAGCGACTGAGCCGCGGAATCAGCCAGCGCACGGCCACCGAGGGCAGGCATCCGATCCGCAACTGGCTACTGCTCTGCTGCCTGACGAAGGTGTCGACGGCCGTATCGATTCGCGTGAACCCCTCCCGCAGCTCTTCCGCCAGCTGGGCGCCGCGCGGCGTCAGGCAGATGCCGCGCCCCTGGCGGGTGATCAGGCGGGCGCCGAGCACCGTTTCCAGGCGGCGCAGCTGGTGGCTGACCGCCGACTGGGTGACGCTCAGGATCGCCGCGGCGGCCGTCAGGCTGCCGCTGTAGGCGACGACCTCGAAGGTCTTGAGGGCGGAGAGGGAGGGTCGTGGCATAGATGATCTCAGATCAAGTTTGCGAGGATTTTATATCACTTTTTTTGACAGAATATCATCGATAGCCTGAGCGCCCCATCTCGCCTGGCGTTCACTCGTTGCCGGCGCGGGGGAGATCGACCACCACAATCGACAACAAGGTTCAAGACGGGGCTGTCCATGAGCACTTCGGTACTGATGTCTTTCGCGATCTACCTGATGCTGATGCTCGGCATCGGGATCTACTTCTATCTCGCTACGCGCGACCTCTCGGACTACATTCTCGGCGGGCGCAACCTGCCCCCGGGCGTCGCCGCCCTGAGTGCCGGCGCCTCTGACCTCAGCGGCTGGGCCCTGATGGGTCTGCCCGGGGCGATCTTCACGGGCGGCCTGTCCCAGGCCTGGATCGCGGTCTGGACCCTGCTCGGGGTCTACCTCAACTGGTCGCTGATCGCCGAACGGCTGCGGGTCTTCACCGAGGCCGCCGGCAACGCCCTGACCATTCCCGACTACCTGGAGGCGCGCTTCGTCGACCGCCAACGGATCCTGCGCACCGTCTCCTCGGTGGTGATGCTGGTGTTCTTCACCTTCTATGTCTCGGCCGGCCTGGTCGGCGGGGCCGTGCTCTTCGAGAGCCTCTTCGAGATCGACTACCGGGTGGCGCTGTGGACCGGGGCGGCGGTGATCGTCTCCTACACCTTCCTCGGCGGCTTCCTGGCCGCCTCCTGGACCGACCTGATTCAGGGGTTGATGATGGCCGCGGCGCTGTTTGCGGTGGCGATCATGACGCTGCTGGCGCTGAGCAACGGCGAGGCCTCTCCGGCCGCCGCTTCGGTCGAGGCCGTCGAGCCGCTGGGCGGGATGATGGAGGGCATGACCCTGGTCGGCATGCTGTCGCTGGCCGGCTGGGCCATCGGCTACGTCGGCCAGCCCCACGTGGTGGTACGCTTCATGGCGCTTCGGCGGCGCGAGGACGTCAAGGTCTCGCGGCGCATCGCCCTGCTGTGGTCGGCGATCACCATGGGCTCGGCGGTGGCGGTCGGCGCGCTGGGCTATCACTGGTTCGGCGGCAGCCTCGAGAACAGCGAGCGGGTCTTCATCGAGCTCTCCAACGTGATGCTCACCCCCTGGGTGGCAGGCTTCGTGCTGGCCGGCGTGCTGGCGGCCATCATGAGCACCATCGATTCCCAGCTGCTGGTCTGCTCCAGCGCCCTGGCCGAGGATCTCTATCGCGGCTTCGTGCGCCCCGCGGCGAGCCAGCGCGAGCTGGTCTGGCTGAGCCGGGCGAGCGTGCTGGCCGTGGCCCTGCTGGCCACCTTCATGGCCCAGGATCGCGACAGCAGCATCCTCGACCTGGTCTCCTACGCCTGGGGCGGCTTCGGTGCCGCCTTCGGTCCGGTGATCCTGCTGTCGCTGTTCTGGCGCGGCATGACCCGTAACGGGGCGATCGCCGGCCTGCTGGTGGGCGCCGTGACCGTGGCCGTCTGGAAGCCGCTCTCCGGCGGTCCGGCGGGCATCTTCGACATGTTCGAGGTGGTGCCCGGCTTCGCGCTGTCGCTGCTGGCGGTGGTGCTGGTCAGCCGCATGAGTGAGGGGCGCGCCGAGCGCGAGTGCTTCGAGACGCTGATGCGCACCTGGCGCCGCCCCCAGGATTCCCTTTCTGAACCGACCGCCGCCAAGGCGCAAGGAGTTTCCCATGAGCAGTAAGGTACCCGCGGCCTACCAGGCCACCCAGGGCTCGATCCTCGACGTGGACCAGGCCTTCTATGACCGACTGACCCAGGCGCACGGTGAGCGCCGCCTGGTCGAGAGCCACGTGGTGCCGCTGCGCGACGGCCTGGCGTGGACGGTGCCGGCGGGGCACGTCTTCCGGGTCAAGGTGATCGAGGGCTCCCAGGTCGGCGACTTCAACATGTGGAACCTGCACAATCCGCGCGAGCGCATGTGGGCCTCGCGCACCCGCCAGCTGCAGCGCGCCCACGTCAGCACCTACGATCGCCTGTGGTCGACGCTGCCGTACCTGCGTCCCATGGCCACCATCATCGACGACACCCTGGCCGACTACGGGGTCGACGACGAGGGTGGGCGCGTCCACGACCTGCTGGGCACGCGCTGCGATCCCTACGTCAATCGCCTGCTCACCGGCGAGGACTTCGACTTCCACTGCCACTCCAACCTGGTGCGCGCCGTGGAGCCCTGGGGGCTGACCGAGTTCGACGTCCACGACGTGCTCAACATCTTCCAGTGCACCGGGCTCAACGACGACGACCAGTACTTCATGAAGGCCTGCCCGGCGCGCAAGGGCGACTATCTCGAGTTCTTCGCCGAGATCGACCTGCTCTGCGCCATGTCCTGCTGCCCCGGCGGTGACCTGTCGGTGGACCTGTGGGGCCCCGACGCGCGCGACCCGCTGGAAACCTGCCACCCCCTCGGCGTCGAGATCTACGCCCTGGACGAGGCGCGTCTGGCCGGCTGGCGCTCGCCGGAGCCCGCGCCCTACCGCGGCCGCCACGGGCGCCGCGCGCCGGACACCGACTGGACCGAGATCAAGCGGCAGCGCTGCTGCTGACCCCCGGGCCCCGGCCGCGGGGCCCGATCACACCACGGCGAGGAGGAGGGCACATGCCGCGACTGCTGCTCAATGCCGACATGGGCGAGAGCCTGGGGCCCTGGAAGATGGGCTGCGATGCCCGGGTCATGCCGCTGGTCGACCTGGCCAACGTGGCCTGCGGCTTTCACGCCGCCGACCCGGATACCATCCGCGCCACCGTGCGCCTGGCGGCGCAGCACGGCGTCACGGTCGGGGCGCACCCGGCCTATCCCGACCTGGTCGGCTTCGGGCGTCGCTCCCTGGCCTGCTCGGCCGAGGAGGTCGAGAACCTGGTGCTCTACCAGCTCGGCGCCCTGGCCGCGATGTGCCGGGCCGAGGGCGCGCGTCTGGGCTACGTAAAGCCCCATGGCGCGCTCTACAACGACATGATGCGCGACCCCGCGCGGCTGGCGGCGGTGATGCGGGCGCTGGCGGTCTTCGATGCCGACCTGCCGCTGATGGCGATGGCGACCCGCGACCCGGCGGTGGCCCGGGAGCTCGCCGCCGAGCACGGCATCACCCTGTGGCTCGAGGCCTTCGCCGACCGGGCCTACGACGGCAACGGGCACCTGGTGAGCCGCGCCGAGCCCGGGGCGGTGCATCGCGATCCCGAGCGCATCCTCGATCAGGCGCGCCGCATCGCCCGCGGGATGCCGCTCACGGCGAGCGACGGCAGCGCCCTCGTCCTCGAGGCGCAGACGCTCTGCGTGCACGGCGACAATCCGGAATCGATCGCCGCGGTGGCGGCGATCCGTCGCGAGCTGGACCGGCTCGAGGGGGCGGCATGATGCGCGCACGCCTGGAGAATGCCGGGGTCGACGCCTGGCTGGTGCGCCTGTTCGACGCCATCGACGAGGGCAACATGCCGGCGATGATGGCGCTCTGCCGCCGCTGCGAGGCGGCCTTCGGTGAGGCGCTGGTCGATCTGGTGCCGTCCTACACCACCCTGCTCGTGCACTACGATCCCCTGCGCCTGACGGCGGCCGAGGCCCGCGCCAAGCTCGCGGGCCTGCTCGAGGACCTGGCGGCGGGGGAGGAGCCACAGGGCGGCGAGGTCAAGACGCTGCCGGTCTGGTACGACCCCGCCGTGGGGCCGGAGCTCGCGCGCCTGCAGGCGAGCACCGGCCTGTCGCTCGGCGAGGTGATCGCGCTCCACGCGGGGCAGGAGTATCGCGTCTTCGCGCTGGGCTTCGCGCCGGGCTTCGCCTTCATGGGCAGCGTGGATGCTCGCCTCGAGACGCCGCGCCTGGCCACCCCGCGGCCGCGGGTGCCGGCCGGCAGCGTGGCCCTGGCCGGGCGGCAGACCTCGGCCTATCCACGGGTCTCGCCGGGCGGCTGGAACCTGCTGGGGCGCACCCCCGCGAGGCTCTTCGATCTCGGCCGCGAGGGGCTGAGCCTGCTGTCGGTCGGTGACCGGGTGCGCTTCACCGCCATCACCCGCCGTGAATTCGAACGCCTGGGCGGCGACACCGCGCCCGTGGCCCCGCTGGCGGAGGTCGCGTCATGAGTCAGCACGAGATGGGCTACCTGCGGGTCGAGCGGGCCGGGCCGCTGGCCATGCTTCAGGATGCCGGGCGCTTCGGCACCCGCCGGCTCGGCGTCACCCAGGGCGGGCCGGCCGATCTGCACGCTTTCGCCTGGGCCAACCGCCTGCTGGGCAATGCCTGGGACGCGGCGGCGCTGGAGATCTCATTGGGCGGGCTCGTCCTCGTCGCCGAGCGGACCACGCGGCTGGCGCTCGGCGGGGCGGACCTGCAGGCGAGCGTCGAGGGCGCGCCGGTTGCGCCCTGGTGCGTCGTCACCCTGCGCGAGGGGCAGCGGCTCAGCTTCGCCACGCCGTCGAGTGGCCTGCGGTCCTACCTGGCCGTGCCGGGCGGCTTCCGCGGCGAGCCGGTGCTGGGCAGCTTGGCCTGCGTCGCCCGCGAGGGGCTCGGTGGGCACGCCGGCGACGGGCGTGCGCTGGCCACGGGCGACCGGTTGGGCTTCGGCCTCGATGCCGGCGCGCGTGACGCGCCCGAGGGGACGGTCCCCGAGGGGGAGCGGCACGACTATCGCCGCCCGGCGCGGCTGGCGCTGATTCCCGGGGCGCAGGTGGCGGACTTCTCCGGCTCGAGCCTGTTTAGGGCCTTCAACGAGGCCTGGCGGGTCGATACCCGTGCGGATCGCATGGGCGTCAGGCTGCGCGGGCCGGCGCTGAGCTGCCGGCTGTCCGGCCTGATCTCGGAGGGCATCGCGCTGGGCGCGGTGCAGGTGCCGCCTGACGGCCAGCCCATCGCGCTGCTCAACGACCGCCAGACCATCGGCGGCTATCCGCGCCTGGGCACCCTCACGCCGCTGGCCTGCGCGCGGCTCGCCCAGTGCGCGCCCGGCCAGGAGGTGCAGCTGGTGGCGACGCCGCTGGGGCAGGCTCAGGCGCGCCATCGGCGCTTCCTCGCAACAATGGGGGCAGGCTAGGCGCTGAGCGTCGCTTCCGTAGTGGCCTGGAAGCTGGGGTGGGGCGCTGGCGCGGCCAGCCCCTCGAGCAGCCCTTCGAGCAGGGCATCGAGCTGGGTGATGCGCTTGAGCGCCTGGAAGCGGCGGGCGGCCTCGGCGTCGCGCTGGCGCATATGGTTGAGCCACTGTTTAAGCAGTGAGGTGACGACGCGGTCGGGCAGCGTGCTACGCTGCGTTGCAGCAAACTCGGCGAGAATCGCCGCTCTCGCGTGCCAGGGCGTCTCCGGTAGGCGTTCGCCGGTGGCCTGCCAGTGGCGGATGCGACCGGCCAGGCGGGGATCGGCCAGGGCTCCGCGGCCGAGCATCACGTCGCGGCAGCCGGAGAGCGTGCGCGCCTTCCAGTAGTCCTCCAGGGTCCAGATGTCGCCGTTGGCGACCACCGGAATGGACAGGCGCTGGCGGATCCGGCCGATCCACTCCCAGTGGGCGGGGGGGCGGTAGCCCTCGTTCCGGGTGCGACCGTGGACCACCAGCCGTTGGGCGCCGGCATCCTGGGTAGCCAGTGCGCAGGCCAGCGCCAGGCGGCGGTCGGCGAAGCCCAGGCGGACCTTGGCGGTCACCGGGATCGCCTCGCCCACGGCCGCGTGCACCGCCGCCACGGCGGCATGCACGCGGCGCGGGTCGCGCAGCAGCGAGGCGCCGCCGTCGTGGCGATTGACCAGCTTGGCCGGGCAGCCGAAATTGAGATCCACCCCGGTGGCGCCGAGGCGCAGCGCCTGCCGGGCGTTGGCGGCCAGCGCCGCGGGGTCGGAGCCGAGCAGTTGCAGCGTCACCGGCACGCCGCTCGGGGTGGCGGGGGCCGTGTCGGTCTCAAGCTCCGGGCAGTGCTTGTAGAAGACGCGGGGCGGCAGCCGGGCATCGACGACGCGCACGAACTCGGTCACCACCCAGTCGAAGCCGGGGGCGCGCGTCAGCAGGTCGCGGGTCACCGCGTCGATGACCCCCTCCATGGGCGCTAGGCCGATTCGACCCTTATGTAGTAAATTAACAACGCTGACTTCCACCATGACGCCATTGCAATCTGTCGGGGATCTGGCAGGTTATATGATCACAAAAAATGCGCAAGTCGGGTTTTTTTGCCGTTTCTCGCCCAACTTGCCGCAAGAGTCAGGAGAATTCGCATGCAGGATTCGCAGCTGATAAACGAGGGCCTCGCCCTGATGGGCCTCGGCATGGGCTTCGTCTTTGTTTTTCTTACCGTGCTGGTGGGCGTTACCACGCTGATGTCCAAGACGATCGGCCGCTTCTTCCCCGAGCCGGTCGCTCCCGCCGCCCGTGATTCCCGTGCCCCGGCCGCGCGCCAGGACGATGACCTCACCGTGGTCATCAGCGCGGCGGTGCACCGCTATCGCCAGCGCCACAAGCGCTGAGGCGATCGTCCCGCCTTCCCCCTCCCATTCATAACGACAAGGTCAACACCATGAATGACAAGACACGCCCGCTCGGTATCACCGATGTCGTCTTGCGCGACGCCCATCAGTCGCTGTTCGCCACGCGCATGCGCCTGGACGACATGCTGCCGATCGCCGAGAAGCTCGATCGTGTCGGCTTCTGGTCGCTGGAATCTTGGGGCGGCGCGACCTTCGACGCCTGTATCCGCTATCTCGGCGAGGATCCGTGGGAGCGGATACGGGCGTTGAAGGAGGCGATGCCCAACACCCCGCAGCAGATGCTGCTGCGCGGCCAGAACCTGCTCGGCTACCGTCATTATGGCGATGACCTCGTCGACAAGTTCGTCGAGCGGGCCAAGACCAACGGAGTGGACGTGTTCCGCGTCTTCGACGCCATGAACGACCCGCGCAACCTCGAGCGAGCCATCCAGGCCGTGCGTCGGGTCGAGGGCCACGCCCAGGGCACGCTCTCCTACACGGTGAGCCCGGTGCACACCCTGGACGGCTGGGTCGAGCTCGGCAAGACCATCGCCGACATGGGCGCCGACTCCCTGGCGATCAAGGACATGGCCGGCCTGCTCAAGCCCTACGACGCCTATGAGCTGGTCAGCAAGCTCAAGAAGGTCGTGGGTATCCCGATCCACATGCAGTGCCACGCGACCACTGGCCTGTCCACCGCCACGGCCCTCAAGGCCGCCGAGGCGGGCATCGACAACGTCGACACGGCGATCTCCTCCATGTCGATGACCTACGGCCACAGCCCGACCGAATCCCTCGTCGCCATGCTTCAGGGCACCGAGCGCGACACCGGCCTGGACCTGGAGCTGCTCGAGGAGATCGCCGCCTACTTCCGCGAGGTGCGCAAGAAGTATGCCGCCTTCGAGGGCTCGCTCAAGGGCATCGACTCGCGGATCCTGGTCGCCCAGGTGCCGGGCGGCATGCTCACCAACATGGAAGGCCAGCTCAAGGAGCAGGGCGCCGCCGACAAGCTCGACGACGTGCTCGCCGAGATCCCGCGGGTTCGCGCGGACCTGGGCTTCATCCCGCTGGTCACCCCGACCTCGCAGATCGTCGGCACCCAGGCGGTGATGAACGTGATGATGGGCGAGCGCTACAAGTCTATCTCCAAGGAGGTCCAGGCGGTCCTCAAGGGCGAGTACGGTGCCGCCCCGGCCCCGTTCAACGAGGAGCTGCAGGCGCGGGTGCTGGACGGAGGCGAGCCGATCACCTGCCGTCCCGCCGACCGGCTCGAGCCCGAGATGGCGACCCTCACCGCCGAGCTCAAGGAGAAGGCCAAGGAGAAGGGCATCCGCCTCGCCGAGGGCGAGCGCGAGATCGACGACGTCCTGACCTATGCGCTCTATCCGCAGATCGGCCTGAAGTTCCTGCAGAACCGCGACAACCCCGACGCCTTCGAGCCGGCGCCTCAGGCCGCCGAGGCGCAGCCGGCCAACCTGCCGGCGACTGCCCAGAAGAGCGTGGCCGAGGCCCCGGCGCCGGCCGGCCCCGAGACCTACACCGTCACCGTCAACGGCAAGCAGTACGTGGTCGAGGTCGCCGAGGGCGGCGAGATCGGCCAGGTGACCGAGCAGGGCGGCGGCCAGCCGGCCGCGAGCGCCCCGGCGCCGGCCGCGCCCTCGGGCGAGAGCATCACCGCGCCGCTGGCCGGCAACATCTTCAAGGTCAACGTGCGCGAGGGCGACAGCGTCGCCGAGGGTGACGTGGTGATCATCCTCGAGGCCATGAAGATGGAGACCGAGGTGCGGGCGGCGAGCGCCGGCACCGTCTCCGCCATCAAGGTCGGCGAGGGCGACAGCGTCGCCGTCGGTGATGTCCTGATCGAGCTCTGAGGACGGTTTTCATGTCAGACAAGATATTGACCCTCTGGTACGGCTCGGGGCTCTACAACCTGACCCTGGGCCAGGCCGTGATGGTGCTGGTTGGGCTGCTGCTGCTCTACCTCGCCATCCAGAAGAAGTTCGAGCCGCTACTGCTGGTGCCGATCGGTTTCGGCGGCATCCTGGCCAACATCCCCGAGGCGGGCTTGGCCCTGTCGGCCGCCGAGCAGGCGGCGCACATGGCGCAGCCGGCGCTGCTCGAGCAGATGGCCCAGGCCCTGCAGCTCAGCCTGGACCCGGCCGGCGGGATCGAGGCCTGGCGGCACAGCCTCGCCGAGGTGCTGCACGGCGATATCTCGCCGGCCCTGGTGCGCGCCGCCAATGACGTGGCCATGGATGGCGGCTACGCCCACGGCATGCTCTACCAGTTCTACAGCGTGGCCATCGCCTCGGGCATCGCCCCGCTGGTGATCTTCATGGGCGTGGGCGCGATGACCGACTTCGGCCCGCTGCTGGCCAATCCGCGCACCCTGTTCCTGGGCGCGGCGGCGCAGTTCGGCATCTTCGCCACCCTGCTCGGGGCGGTGGGCATGTCGGCCATGGGCTGGATGGACTTCTCGCTCAACCAGGCCGCCGCCATCGGCATCATCGGCGGCGCCGACGGCCCCACCTCGATCTATGTCTCGAGCATCCTGGCGCCGGAGCTGCTGGGCGCCATCGCCGTGGCCTCCTACTCCTACATGGCGCTGGTGCCGCTGATCCAGCCGCCGATCATGAAGGCGCTGACCAGCAAGCGGGAACGCGAGATCACCATGACGCAGCTGCGCCCGGTCTCGAAGCTGGAGAAGATCGTCTTCCCGCTCAGCCTGCTGATCCTGGTGGTGCTGTTCCTGCCCGATGCGGCGCCGCTGCTGGGGATGTTCTGCTTCGGCAACCTGATGCGCGAGAGCGGCGTGGTGGAGCGTCTCTCCGACACCACCCAGAATGCCCTGATCAACATCGTGACGATCTTTTTGGGGCTCTCGGTGGGCTCCAAGCTGATCGCCGACCGCTTCCTGGCGGTGGAGACCCTGGGCATCCTGGCGCTGGGCATGGTGGCCTTCGCCATCGGTACGGCCTGCGGCATCCTGATGGCCAAGCTGATGAACACCGTCAGCAAGATGCCGATCAATCCGCTGATCGGCTCCGCCGGCGTCTCGGCGGTGCCCATGGCGGCGCGGGTCTCCAACAAGGTGGGGCTCGAGTCCAACCCCCACAACTTCCTGCTGATGCACGCCATGGGGCCCAACGTGGCCGGGGTGATCGGCTCGGCGGTGGCCGCCGGGGTGATGATCAAGTACCTCGGCTGAGGCCGAGTGGTCTGCCAGCACAAACGGCGCCTGCGGGCGCCGTTTTTTATGTGATGGGCATCGGTCAGTGGGGCGGGCCGCTCGGTCTGAACAGGGCCGCTCAGTCGTCCTGCAGCAGGGCAAGGCGCCCGCGCAGGCGCGTTGAAAGCGCGCTCAGCTCGACGGGCGCGTCGCTTGGCCAGCCCACGGTCAGCTGGACCCCCTCGGCGCCGTAGTCGGCCTGCTCGACCGGCACGTCGCGCTCGGCCAGCCAGGCACGGGCCTCGGCCTCGCCGGCGAAGTCGACCTTGAGGCGCAGGGGCGCGCGTTCGACCACCTCGCGCCGGGGCAGCGTTTCCAGCGCCTGGGCGACGGCTCGGGAATAGGCGCGAGCCAGGCCGCCGGTGCCGAGCTTGGTGCCGCCGAAGTAGCGAGTCACCACGCTGCCCACCTGGCCCAGGGTCGCGCCGTCCAGCACCTGGAACATCGGGCGCCCGGCGGTGCCGCCGGGTTCGCCGTCGTCGGAGAAGCCGATGGCGGTCTGCTCGCCGGGCGGGCCGGCGATCCAGGCCGTGCAGTGGTGGCTGGCGTTGGGGTGCAGGCGGCGGGCCTCGGCGAGCAGCGCCTCGAAGGCGGCCGCGTCCGGCGCGTGACAGATCCAGGCGATGAAGCGGCTCTTCTCCACCTCGAGTTCGCGTTCGTGCCGGTGGCCGGGCGGCAGGTCGGGTACCGCGTAGCGCATCAGGCGGCCAGTTCCGTCTGGCGCACCACGCCCATCACCAGGCCGATCACCTGGACGTCGTCGTTGCGCAGGTAGATCGGCGCCATGCGCTCGTTGGCCGGCTGCAGACGCACGCCCGACTTCTCGATGTAGAACTTCTTCAGGGTGACCTCCTGGTCATTGATCATCACCACGGCGGTCTCGCCGTTCTCGGCGCTCTCGCGGCGTTCGATGATGATCACATCCCCGTCGAAGATATTGCAATCGACCATGGAGTCGCCGCGCACCCGCAGGGCGTAGGTGTTGCGGCGCACCATGGTCGTGGGCACGCGGATGCTGCCGGCCTCCGGACAGGCCTCGATGGGCATGCCCGCCGAGACCTGGCCAAGCATCGGGATCTCGGTCAGGGCCTCGGCCTCGATGGCCTCCCAGGCCTCGGCCAGGGGCAGGTTGGGTCGGCGCTGCAGGTACTGCGGTGTGACGTTGGGCATGCGGTCTCTCCCCGGTCGTCTAAACCTGTTGATACATACAGTATTTCACGAGCATAGCAGCCGGCCGCAAACTGGCAAGGGAAAGCTGTCCACGCCTGGCTTGACTCAGGGCAAGTGCGACCGGCTGCCGCAACCCGCTCGACTGGTAGCCAGGGCCCTTTCCGTGTAGAGTTCCGGGCGCAATTATCCATGCCGGGAGAGTGCCTTGAGCCTGCGTCTGCAAGCCCGAAAGCTGGCCTGTGAGCGGGACGATCGCTGGCTGTTCCGGGACCTTGACCTGGATATCCATGCCGGCGAGATCGTGCGCGTGGAAGGCCCCAACGGCAGTGGCAAGACCACCCTGCTGAAGATCCTCTCCGGGCAGCTGGCCGACTTCGACGGCGAGCTCTACTGGAACGAGCATCCCATGCGCCGGACGCGTCAGGACTTCCTGGCCAACCTGCTCTATCTGGGCCATGCCCCGGGGGTCAAGGCGGCCCTGACGCCGCTGGAGAACCTCGCCTGGTACCAGGCCCTGGCGGGCGAGCCCGACGATGAGCCGGCGCGCTTCGCGGCGCTCGCGGCCGTGGGGCTGGTCGGCTTCGAGGACCTGCCCGCCGGACAGCTCTCCGCCGGCCAGCAGCGTCGCGTCGCCCTGGCGCGCCTGGAGCTGATCCCGCGTCCGCTGTGGGTGCTCGACGAGCCGTTCACCGCCATCGACCGCGACGGCGTCGCGGATCTCGAGGCGCGCCTGGCCGCCCATGCTCGCCGCGGCGGCTGCGTGCTGGTCACGACCCACCACGAACTCGCCGACACGCCTGCCCTGCGGCGTATCCGGCTCGGTCAGGGGGCGCGCGATGCCGAACTCTGATCCTCACCTGGCACGGGAAACCGACGCCGTTCGGCTGTTCCGGGAACCCGAGGGCGGCGCCGGGGTCGCAATCCGGGCAACGCTGAAACGCGACCTGGTGCTGCTGATGCGGCGGCGCAGCGAGGTGTTGAACCCGCTGGTGTTCTTCGCCCTGGTGATCACCCTGTTCCCGATCGGCATCTCGCCGGACCCGGAACTGCTGGCGACCATCGCGCCGGGCCTTCTGTGGGTGGCGGCGCTGCTCGCCGCCCTGCTGTCCCTGGATAGCCTGTTTCGCAGCGACTATGAGGATGGCTCCCTGGAGCAGCTGCTGCTCTCGCCCCAGCCGCTGCCGGCGCTGGCGCTGGCCAAGGTGGCAGTGCACTGGCTGTTGACCGGCCTGCCGCTGGCGCTGATGGCGCCGATTCTCGGCATCATGCTGGCACTGCCGGCGGGCAGCTATGCGGTGCTGGCGCTGTCGCTGGCGCTGGGCAGCGCCAGCCTGAGCCTGATCGGTGCCATCGGCGCGGCGCTGACCGTGGGGCTCTCCCGGGGTGGCGTGCTGCTCTCGCTGCTGGTGCTGCCGCTCTATATCCCGGTGCTGATCTTCGGCGCCGGCGCCGTGCAGGCGGCCATCTTCGGCGAGGGGGTCGCGGCGCACCTGGCGATTCTCGGGGCGCTTCTTGCAGTGGCGCTGATCCTGGCCCCCTGGGCGATCGCGGCGTCACTGCGCATCAGTATCAACGGTTGAGGACGACAATCGGCATGTGGGCCTTCATACACAAGCTCGGATCCCCCAAGTGGTTCTATGGCATCAGCGCGCGGCTCTCGCCCTGGTTCTGGGCGGCGGCGGCGGTGCTGATCGTGGTCGGCAGCGTCTGGGGGCTGGCCTTCGCGCCCGCCGACTACCAGCAGGGCAACAGCTTTCGCATCATCTATGTGCACGTGCCCGCGGCCTTCCTGGCGCAGTCCATCTTCGTCAGCATGGCGATCGCCGGGTTCGTCTTCATGGTCTGGAAGATCAAGGTCGCCGACATGGCCGCGGCGATGATGGCCCCGCTGGGCGCCGCCATGACCTTCGTGGCGCTGTTCTCCGGCGCGGTCTGGGGCGTGCCCACCTGGGGCACCTGGTGGATGTGGGATGCGCGCCTGACCTCGATGCTGATCCTGCTGTTCCTCTACTTCGGCGTGATCGCCCTGCGCGGCGCCTTCTCGAGCCGCGACAGCGCCTCCCGCGCCGCCTCGGTGCTGGCCATGGTCGGCGTGATCAACATCCCCATCATCAAGTACTCGGTGGACTGGTGGTACACCCTGCACCAGCCCGCCACCTTCAGCGTCACCTCGCGCCCGGCCATGCCGTTGGAGATGTGGGCGCCGCTGCTGATCATGGTGCTGGGTTTCTACTGTTTCTTCATCGCGGTGACCCTGATGCGCACGCGCAGCGAGATCCTGCGTCGTGAATCCAACAAGCGCTGGGTGCGTGAACTCGCCGGGGAGGTGACCTGATGGCCTTCGATTCCCTCTCGGCCTTTTTGGCCATGGGCGGCCATGGCGTCTACGTGTGGGCCTCCTGGGGCCTGACCGGCCTGCTGCTGGTCGGCGTGGTCCTCCATGCCCGCGCCGAGCGCCGGGCGCTGCTGCGCGACCTGCGCCGCCGGGCGCGACGCGAGCAGCGCCGCGGCGCCTCGACACCGGTTTCACATCAAGAGGGCCACGCCCGTGAGAGCTAAACGCAAACAGAAACTGTTCGTGATCCTGGGGCTGGTCTCGCTGGCCGCCATCGCCGTGGGCCTGACGCTCTATGCCCTGCGCAGCAACATCAACCTGTTCTTCAGCCCGGTGCAGATCACCGCCGGCGACGCCCCGCTGGAGCGCCAGATTCGCGCCGGCGGCATGGTCCGGGAAGGCACGGTGGAGCGCGATCCCGAGAGCCTCGAGGTGGTGTTCACCGTGACCGACTACGTCGAGGACGTCGAGGTGCGCTACAGCGGCATCCTGCCCGACCTGTTCCGCGAGGGGCAGGGCGTGGTGGTGGTCGGTGAGCTCCAGCAGGGCGGCTGGCTGCGCGCCGACCAGGTGCTGGCTCGCCACGACGAGAACTACATGCCCCCCGAGGTGGCCCAGGCGCTGGAGGAAGCCGGCTACTCGCCGGAGGACTACCAGGCCCAGGCGGCCGAGGTGGGCAAACGGCTCGAGGCGCAGAATGACGGCGCCCGCGCGAACTGATCCGGAGTGTCCATGCAGACCCTGATGATCCCCGAAATCGGCCACTTCGCCCTGATCATTGCCCTGCTGATGGCCTTGGTCCAGGGCGTGATGCCGCTGGCCGGCGCGGCGACCCGTCGCCCGCTGTGGATGGCCTACGGTCGCCCCATGGCCACCGGCCAGTTCCTGTTCCTGGCCATCGCCTACGCCTGCCTGACGGCCAGCTACCTGCTGGACGACTTCAGCGTGGCCAACGTGGCCAACAACTCCAACTCGCTGCTGCCCTGGTACTACAAGGCCAGCGCCGTCTGGGGCAACCACGAGGGCTCGGTGCTGCTGTGGAGCCTGATCCTCGGCGGCTGGACCTTTGCGGTGAGCCGCTTCTCCCGTGAGCTGCCCCGGGACATGCTGGCCCGGGTGCTGGGCGTGATGGGCCTGGTCAGCGTCGGCTTCCTGGCCTTCGTGCTGGTCACCTCGAACCCCTTCGAGCGGCTGCTGCCCAACGTGCCCCAGGACGGCGCCGATCTGAACCCGCTGCTGCAGGACTTCGGTCTGATCGTCCATCCCCCGATGCTCTACATGGGCTATGTGGGCTTCTCGGTGGTCTTCGCCTTCGCCATCGCGGCCCTGCTGGGCGGCCGCCTGGACGCCGCCTGGACGCGCTGGGCGCGGCCCTGGACCAACGTCGCCTGGGCGTTTCTCACCGTGGGCATCGCCCTGGGCAGCTGGTGGGCCTACTACGAACTCGGCTGGGGCGGCTGGTGGTTCTGGGACCCGGTCGAGAACGCCTCGCTGCTGCCCTGGCTCGCCGGCACCGCGTTGATCCACTCCCTGGCGGTGACCGAGAAGCGCGGCGCCTTCAAGAGCTGGACGGTGCTGCTGGCGATCTCCACCTTCTCGCTGTCGCTGATGGGTACCTTCCTGGTGCGCTCGGGGGTGCTGACCTCGGTGCACGCCTTCGCCAACGACCCGTCCCGGGGGCTCTTCATCCTGGTGCTGCTGGGCATCACCGTGGGCCTGTCGCTGCTGCTGTTCGCGCTGCGCGCCCCGCGAGTCAGCCACCAGGTCGGCTTCAGCTGGCTGTCGCGTGACGCCCTGCTGCTGATCAACAACATCCTGCTGGTGATCATGACCGTCACGGTGCTGCTGGGCACGGTCTATCCGCTGCTGCTCGACGCCATGAACCTCGGCAAGATCAGCGTCGGCCCGCCCTACTTCAATGCGCTGTTCGTGCCGCTGACGGTGGTACTGTGCCTCTTCATGGGGCTGGGGCCGCTGGCGCGCTGGAAGCGCACCGACGGGCGTGACCTGCTCAAGCGCAGCTGGCTGGCCGGCCTGCTGGCGCTGATCATCGGCGCGCTGGCGCCGCTGCTCTACCGCGGCGAGTGGAACCTCCAGGTGAGCCTCGGCGTGCTGATCTCGCTGTGGGTCGTGCTGCCCATGGCGCGCGACCTCTGGGCCAAGACGCGCCACTCGTCGGGCCGCCTGGCCGGCGCCAAGCGCCTGTCGCTGGCTTACTGGGGCATGATCCTCGGCCACCTGGGCGTGGCGGTGACCATCATCGGCGTCACCGTGGTCTCCAACTACGCCATCGACCGCAACGTGCGCATGGGGGTGGGCGACAGCGTCGAGCTCGCCGGCTACACCTTCACCATGACCGAGCTCGGCAGCCGTCGCGGCCCCAACTTCCTGGCCGACTTCGCCGAGATCGAGGTGCGCCGCGGCGACAGCCAGCGCAGTTTCGCGATGACCCCCGAGAAGCGTCTCTACCTCGCCCGGGGCATGCCGATGACCGATGTCGCGCTGCGCCCGGGACTGTTCCGCGACCTCTACGTCGCCATGGGCGAGGACCTCGAGGACGGCAGCTGGGCCATGCGCCTGCAGTACAAGCCGTTCGTGCGCTGGCTGTGGCTGGGCGGCCTGCTGATGGCCGCCGGCGGCATCCTGGCGGTGGCCGATCGCCGCTACCGGCGCACCGCGACCGCCCGCGACCCCGAGCAGGGCCCCGCGGCCGAGCCCAGGGAGGCCACGGCATGAAGCGTCGCCTGCTACTGCTGCTGCCGCTGCTCGGTTTCCTGGTGCTGGGGGGCTTCCTCTACCAGGGCCTGTCGATGAATCCCTTCGATCGCGACTCGGCGCTGATGGCCCGGGAGTTCCCGGCCTTCGAGCTGGCGACCCTGGAGGACCCCGAGCGCACCGTCGACGCCTCGCTGCTCGAGGGCGAGGTCACCCTGGTCAACGTCTGGGGCGAGTGGTGCCCGACCTGCAAGCAGGAGATGCCGCAGCTGCTCGACCTGGCCGATCGCGGGGTGCGCCTGATCGGCGTCGACTACAAGGACACCCGGGAGAAGGGCCGCGAGTTCCTGGCCGAGTTCGGCAACCCCTTCGAGGTCAACGTCTTCGACCCCGAGGGCACCCTCGGCTTCGACCTCGGCGTCTACGGCGCCCCGGAGACCTTCCTGGTCGACGCTGACGGCATCATCCGCTATCACCACACCGGCTACATCAAGCCGGACGACGTGCGCGAGACGATCCTGCCGGAGGTGGAAAAATGGCGAGACTGATCCGCGGCCTGCTGGCCGCGCTGTTACTGCTGCCGCTGCTCGCCCAGGCGGCGGGCATCGAGGTCCGCCAGTTCGACGACCCGGTGACCGAGCAGCGCTACCAGGACCTGACCGCCAGCCTGCGCTGCCCCAAGTGCGAGAACCAGGCGATCGGCGACTCCGACTCGCCGATCGCCGGCGACATGCGCGACCGGGTCTACGTCCAGCTCCAGGATGGCCGCTCGGACAAGGAGATCCTCGACTTCATGGTGCGCCGCTTCGGCGACTACGTGCTCTACAATCCGCGCCTCGAGGGGCGCACCCTGCTGCTGTGGGGGCTGCCCGCGGCGCTGGTGCTGCTCGGTGCCGTGGTGGTGGTGCTGATGGTACGCGCGCGTCGTCGCACCTCGGCCCGCGCACTGAGCGCCGAGGAGCGTGATCGCCTGGATGCCCTGATCAATCGCGAGAGAAACGAATGACCCTGCTATGGATCGCCCTGGCCGTGCTGCTGCTGCCGGCCCTGTGGTTGCTGGTAGCCCCGCTGCGTCGTGCCGCCACCGTGCGCGCGGCCCAGCGTGACTTCGAGGCCAACGACCGCACCACCGAACAGAACCTCGCCATCTATCGCCGCCGGCTGGCATCGCTGGAGGCCGCCCACGCGCGCGGCGAGATCGATGCGGCCCGCGTCGAGGAAGATCGCCTGGAGCTCGAGCGCAGCCTGCTCGAGGACACCGAGCGCATGGAGCGCGCCCCGCTTGCGTCGGCCGCTTCCGGCCGGCTGGTGGTGCCGGTGGTGATGGTGGCCGTGGTGCTGGCGAGCGTCGCCTGGTACCTCCACGAAGGCGCCGAGGGGGATCTCGCCCTCTACACCGTGCAGCAGCAAGTGATGAATGATCCCGAGGGCTCGCTGCCGGTGCTGATCCAGCGCCTCGAGGAGCAGGCCCAGCGCCAGCCCGACAACCCCAACGTCTGGCGCTCACTGTTCCCGCTCTATCGCGACAGCGGCCGCATTGCCGAGGCTACCCGCGCCCTGGAGCGGCTGGTCGCGCTGGAGGGACGCCAGCCCTGGCTGCTCGCCGAGCTCGCCCAGATCCGCTACTTCGCCGCCGGCCGCGAGATGACCGAGGAGGTCCAGACGCTGGTCGACGAGGTGCTGGCCGAGGAGCCCGCCCAGCCCACGGTGCTCGGTATGCTCGGCATCGAGGCCTTCGAGGCCGGCGATTACGAGACCGCCATCGACCGCTGGCGCCGCGCCATCGCCGGCATGAACAACCCGGATTCCGCCGAGGCCCTGCGCGAGGGCATCCGCGTGGCCCAGCAGCGCCTGGGCGTCACTCCCGATCCGGTCGACGCCGACCCGGCCCAGCCGGCCGTCGCCGAGGGGCCGGGCATCGCCGTGCGAGTCAGCCTGGCCGACGAGCTCGCCGGTCGGCTCGACGACGACGCCACCGTCTTCGTGGTGGCCCGCGACCCCGCCGGTGAGCTGCCGCCGCTGGCCGTGGTGCGGGCGCGCCTCGGCGAGCTGCCGCTGACCACGGTGCTCAACGACGCCGACGCCATGGCGCCGATGGCCAAGCTCTCCCAGGTGGAGACGGCGCGGCTGACGGTGCGCGTCTCCCAGAGCGGACAGGCCACGCCGCAGCCCGGCGACCTGGTCGGCACCCTCGGCGGTGTCGCGGTGGGCATGATCGACGGCGATGCCGTCGAGGTGGTGATCGACCGGGTCGTCGAGTGAGTCCATGCGCCTGACATCGATCCGCCTGGCGGGCTTCAAGTCCTTCGTCGACCCGGTCACGGTGCCCTTCGATGGCAACATGACCGCCATCGTCGGCCCCAACGGCTGCGGCAAGTCCAACATCATCGACGCCGTGCGCTGGGTCATGGGCGAATCCTCGGCCAAGACCCTGCGCGGCGAGTCGATGACCGACGTCATCTTCAACGGCTCCACCGGCCGCAAGCCGGTGGGCATGGCCTCCATCGAGCTGATCTTCGACAACCGCGACGGCGCCATGGGCGGCATCTACGCCCAGTACGCCGAGATCGCGGTCAAGCGTCAGGTCACCCGCGACGCCCAGTCCAGCTACTTCTTCAACGGCCAGAAGTGCCGGCGCCGCGATATCGCCGATCTGTTCCTGGGCACCGGCCTCGGGCCGCGCTCCTACGCCATCATTGGCCAGGGCATGATCTCGCGGCTGATCGAGGCCCGGCCCGAGGAGCTGCGCGCCACCCTCGAGGAGGCCGCCGGCATCTCCAAGTACAAGGAGCGGCGGCGCGAGACCGAGAACCGCATGCGCCGCACCCAGGAGAACCTGGAGCGCCTGGAGGACATCCGCGAGGAGCTCGACAAGCAGCTCGAGCGCCTCAAGCGCCAGGCCGAGGCGGCCCGGCGCTATCAGACCCTCAAGCAGGAGGAGCACCGCCTCAAGGGCGAGCTTTCACTGCTGCGCGGCCGCGCCCTGCGCGCCAGCCAGACCGAGGAGGAGACTCGCGTCCGCGAGTTCGAGACCGCGGTGGAGCGCGAGGTGCTGGGCATGCGTCAGGCCGAGAGTCGCCTCGAGGAGGCCCGCGCCGAGCACGACCGCCTGGCCGAGGAGCTGGACGGTCGGCAGTCGAGCTTCTACGAGACCACCACCGCCATCGCCCGCCTGGAGCAGGACCTGGAGCACACCCGCTCCCGGGACCAGCAGCTGGCCCGGGATCTCGAGGCCGCGCGCCGCGAGCTCGCCGAGCTGGCCCGCCTGGGCGACGACGACGGCGAACGCCTGGCGCGTCTCGACGAGCGCCTCGAGACCCTGGGGCCCGAGCAGGAGGAGGTGGCAGAGCAGCTCGCCGAGCTGGAGGCCGCCCTGGAAGAGGCCGAACCGCTGGCCGAGGAGGCCGAGGCCGCCTGGGAGAGCTTCGGCGAGCGCTGGCAGGAGCAGAGCCGCGAGGCCGAGCGCGCCCAGGATCGCCTGCGCGACCTCGAGGGCCGGCTCGAGCGCCTCGCGGCCGACGAGCGTCGCCGCCGCCAGCAGCACGAGGAACTCCCCGATATCGCCGGCCTCGGCGAGCAACGGCGTGAGCTCGCCGAACGCCACGCCGAGCTCGAGGGCCAGCTGGCCGAGCTCGAGGCGCGCCGCGGCGAGCTCCAGGCCGAACGCGACGCCGCCCGTGGCGAGGTGCGCGAGGCCGAGGAGGCCCGCGAGGCCGACCGCCAGCGGCGCAGCACCCTGCAGGGCGAGCTGGCCTCGCTGGAGGCCCTGATTGAGGCCGCCCTGGCCGATCACGACGAGGCCCTCGACGCCCACCTGACCGCCCACGGGCTGGGCGAGCGGCCGCGCCTCGGCGAGGCGCTCGAGGTCGAGCCCGGCTTGGAGGAGGCGGTCTCCTGGGTGCTGGCGCCCTGGCTGAGCGCGCGCCTTGCGCCGCGGGACGCGTCCCAGGAGGCCATGGCGGCACCGCCCCAGGCCGAGCTCGGCCTGCTCGAGGCCGACGAGGTCAGCGCCCCGGCGGGGAGCCTCGCCGCCCGGGTGCGCGGCGCCGGGGCGGCGGGCCAGTGGCTTGCCGGCATCCGCTGCGTCGAGAGCCGCGAGGCGGCCTGGGCCGCGCGCGAGGGGCTCGCCGCCGGCGAGAGCCTGATCACCCCCGACGGCCTCTGGCTCGGCGCGGGCTGGGTACGTCATCGCGGCGCCGGCGCCGGGCCCGATGCCCTGCTGGTCAGCCGGCGTCGCGAGGCCGAGGTGCGCGAGACCCTCGACGAGGTGGCGGCGCGACTCTGCGAGCAGGAACAGCGTCTCGAGGCGGCCGCGGCCCGGGTCGAGCAGCGCGAGGCGGCCCTGGAGCAGACGCGCCAGGAGGAGCGCGAGCTCGAGCAGCAGCGCCAGCAGCTGGCCGTGCAGGAGAGCGGGCTTGCCAGCCGACTCGAACACCTCGAAGGGCGCGCCGCCGAGCTCGCCGAGGAGCTCGAGGGGCTCGCTGAAACCCGCGAGGAGGCGATGCTGGCCCTGGAGGAGGCGCGCGAGCAGTGGCAGGCGGCCATGGCCCGGCTGGAGGAGGGCGCCGAGACCCGCGAGCGTCTCGAGCGGCAGCGCCGCGAGGCCCGGGAGCGGCTGGCCGCGCTGCGCACCCGCCAGCGCCCGCTGGCCGATCAGGCCCAGCGCCTGGCCCTCGAGCAGGAGCGGCTGGCCACGGAGCGCACCGGCCTGGCCGAGCAGCAGGGGCGGGCCGGCGAGGCCCGCGAGCGCCTCGAACTGCGCTGCGCCGAGCTGGAGGAGGCCCGCGAGGGGCTCCACGAGCCCGACGAGGAGCGCCGCGAACGCCTCGACGAGCTGCTGGCCCGCCGCGAGCGCGAGGAGCGGGTGCTCAACGAGACCCGTGCCCGCGCCGCCGAGCTGGTCGAGCGCCTGCGCGAGGACGAGCAGGCCCGCCAGGGGCACGAGCGCAACCTTGAGGGGGTCCGCGAACGCCTGCAGGAGTCGCGGATGCAGGTCCAGGCCCTCGCCCTCAAGGCCGAGACCCAGGACGAGCAGCTCGCCGAGCTGAACCACGATGCCGCGAGCCTGGCCGAGCATCTCGACCCCAATGCCACCGAATCCGCCTGGCAGACCCGGCTGGAGGAGGTCGGCGAGCGCATCCGGCGGCTGGGCGCCATCAACCTGGCGGCCATCGAGGAGTACGACCAGCAGGCCGAGCGCCGCGACTACCTGGAGGCCCAGCACGCCGAGCTCAGCGAGGCCCTGGAGACGCTGGATCGGGCGATCCGCCGGATCGATCAGGAAACACGGTCGCGATTCCGCGACACCTTCGAGCGAGTCAACAACGGCCTGCAGGAACTTTTTCCTCGAGTGTTCGGTGGCGGAACCGCATGGCTGACGCTGACCGGCGAGGATTTGCTGGAGACCGGCGTGGCCATCATGGCGCGTCCTCCCGGCAAGAAGAACAGCACCATTCATCTGCTCTCGGGCGGCGAAAAGGCGCTCACCGCGCTGTCGATGGTCTTCGCCATCTTTCAGCTCAATCCGGCGCCCTTCTGCATGCTCGATGAGGTCGATGCGCCGCTGGATGATGCCAACGTCGGACGCTACGCCAAGCTGGTGAAGGAGATGTCTGATACCGTTCAGTTCATCTACATTACCCACAACAAGATTGCCATGGAGGCATCGGAACGGTTGATGGGTGTCACCATGCAGGAGCCGGGCGTATCACGCCTGGTTTCGGTGGGCGTGGAGGAGGCCGCTGCCCTGGCCGAGGCCTGATGGACTTGAACGTCAACGGTAAACGGGTTAACAAGGATGACAATGAAGACGGTAGTGCATGGACGCATGGGGAACCTGAAGGGCGATTGCGAAGGGCCAGGTCGGGTGACGGCATGACAAAGCCGAACTTGACAAACAAAAGAATTGGCCCTTTTTTTGGCAATCGCGCTATGCTGTTGACGGACAACCATCAGGCATGGCGCCTTAGCAAAAGGCATGACGACCCATGGAATTAAGAGAGTGGCTGATCATACTAGGGCTGGCGTTGGTGACCCTCATCGTCATCGATGGGGTGCGTCGCCTGCAGCGTCAACGTCGCGTACCGCGTCTGGATCAGGCCGAGAGTGCCGTTGCTGACGCCCACGCCGAGCCCGCGGTGGACCCCGACGCCGAGGCCCGACGGGCCGAGATCAACTGGGAGCTGCCCAACGGAGGGGCGCGGGTCGTCAGACCGGCGGATGAAGGGGGCGTGCGTCCCAAGCCCAAGCTGGAGCGCCAGGAGCATCCCGGCCCGTCACGGGTATTGTCGGAGTTCCGGCGCCACGCCGAGGTGCCCAGGGCCGACGCCCAGCGGCCGACAGAGGCGGAGTGGGACGAGGAGCGCGAGCCCTCGACCGCTCGCCATGACGCGTCGCGTCGCGATGCTCGTCATGCCCACCGCGACGCCGCCGACCATGAGACTGACCATGATACCTTCCGAGTAAGCGCCGATGCACCCGCGTCTCCGCGTGCCGAGGCCGCCGAGGAAGAGCGCCGTGAGCCAGCGCTCACTAGCCTGGAGGGCGCCGAGAGGCGGGCGGATGATGAGGTTTCCGAGGGCATCGGTTCCCTGGCCGCCGATCCGGAGGATCACGACGGCTATGCCGACGAGGAGCGCTATCGGCTGGTGGATCTCGAGGGCATGGGCGACTCCTTGAAGAGCGGCTCCAGGCGGGTCGGCTCCTCCATGCAGCGCTTCGGCGCCTCCCTGCAGAAGTCCCTGAACGATCGTCGCGAGCACAAGCGCGACGAAAAGCAGCGCCGGGAGCAGGCGCGCGCCGAGAAGGCCGCCCGCGAGGCGGCGCAGCGGCAGAAGGCCGAGCATGAGGAGACCGTGCGCGAGGCCGAGCGTCGTCGCCTCGAGGCCGAGGCGGTGGCTCGCCCCGACGGTGACGATCCGCTCTTCACTCCGCCGCGCAGCCGGCACCAGGAGCCCGAGGCTCCCGCCATGGAGAGGCCCACGGAAGAACCCGTCGAGGCCGCCAGGGACGACCGGCCCCCGCGCGACGACGTGGTGCGTGCCCACCCGGTGCTCGAGCGGGCGCTGCGTCACGACGTCAACGCCGAGCACGCCCGCGAGACCCTGAGTCACGCCGAAGAGATCCTCGTGATCAGCGTGATGTCCCGTGACGAGGAGGGCTTCTCGGGCACGGCGCTGCTCGACCTGATGCTGGCCTGCGGGCTGCGCTACGGGCGCGACATGGGGATCTTCCACCGCTTCGAGACCGAGGACCCGGACAGCCGCCTGCAGTTCTCGATGGTCAACGTGGTCAAGCCGGGGACCTTCCCCATCGAGGCCATGGATGATTTCCGCACCCAGGGCATCACCCTGCTGATGCCGTTGCCGGGCGCCAGCGACACCGCGGCGGCCTTCGAGGCGATGGTCGAGACCGCCATGGTCATCGTCCGTCACCTGGGAGGCGTGCTGAAGGACGAGCATCAGAGCGTGATGACCGCCCAGACCGTGGAGTTCGCGCGCCAGCGGGTGCAGGAGTTCGAGCGCCGCAATCGCCTCAACCGCTACCAGGTGAACTAGCCTCGACGCCGCCTCGCGGACCAGTGAAACAACCCCATGAAATCATGGGGTTGTTTCGTTTGGGCAGGCGAAAAGCGGGTGTGCGAGAATAGCCGTGCCTTCGTGATACCAGACCAGAGACGCCATGAGCCAAGCCGATCCCGAAGTTCTCGATGAAGTGGCGCGCCTGCGTGCCGAGCTCGACGACGCCAACTACCGCTACTACGTGCTCGATGAGCCCAGGCTGACCGACGCCGACTACGATCGCCGGCTGCGTCGCCTGCAGGAGATCGAGGCCGAGCATCCTGATCTGGTGACCGCCGACTCGCCGACCCAGCGGGTCGGGGCCGCGCCCGATGCGGGCTTTCCCGAGGTGGCGCATGCCGTGCCGATGCTCTCCCTGGACAACGCCTTCAGCGAGGAGGAGATCAAGGCCTTCGTGCGGCGCGTCGCCGACCGCCTCGAGGCCCACGGCGAGCCGCTGGCCTTCTGCTGCGAGCCCAAGCTCGACGGGGCCGCCGTCTCGCTGGTCTACGAACAGGGCGAGCTGACCACCGGCGTCACCCGGGGCGACGGCCGCACCGGCGAGGGCATCACCTCCAACCTGCGCACCCTACGCTCCATCCCGCTCAGGCTGCGCGGCGACGACCCGCCCGACCTGCTGGAGGTGCGCGGCGAGGTGATCATCAGCCATGCGGGCTTCGAGGCGCTGAACGACCGGGCGCGGGAGGAAGAGACCAAGGTGTTCGCCAACCCGCGCAACGCCGCCGCGGGCAGCCTGCGCCAGCTCGACCCGCGCATCACCGCCACTCGGCCGCTGGAGTTCAGCGCCTACCAGGTGGCGCGTATCGAACCGGAGCCGGGCGACATCAGCCACAGCCAGCTGATGGCCCGGCTCGGCGACCTCGGCTTTCGCACCAGCCAGGAGCTCGCCGTGGTGGAGGGCGCCGAGGGCATCATCGACTACTGCCGAGCGCTCGGCGAGAAGCGCGACCGCCTCGGCTATGACATCGACGGGGTGGTGATCAAGGTCGATGATCTGCGCCTGCAGCGCGAGCTCGGCTTCGTCGCTCGCGCCCCGCGCTGGGCCACCTCCTTCAAGTTTCCCGCCCAGGAGGAGACCACCCGGCTCAACGACGTCGAGTTCCAGGTCGGGCGTACCGGGGCGATCACCCCGGTGGCCAGGCTCGAGCCGGTCTCGGTGGCCGGCGTCACCGTCTCCAACGCCACCCTGCACAACGCCGACGAGATCGCCCGGCTCGACGTGAGGATCGGCGATACCGTGGCGATTCGCCGGGCCGGCGACGTCATCCCCAAGGTGGTGAGGGTGCTCACGGAGCGCCGTCCGGTGGATGCCGAGGCGATCGTCTTCCCCGCGCACTGTCCGGCCTGCGGCTCCGAGATCGAGCACCTGGAGGGCGAGGTGGTGGCGCGCTGCTCCGGCGGACTCTTTTGCCCCGCCCAGCGCAAGGAGGCCCTGAAGCACTTCGCCTCCCGTCGGGCGCTGGACATCGATGGTCTCGGCGAGAAGCTGATCGAGACGCTGGTCGAGCGTGAGTGGGTGACCACGCCGGCGGATCTCTTCCGACTGGAGGCCGAGCGCCTGGCCGAACTGCCGCGCATGGGCACCAAGTCCTCCGAGAACCTGGTGGCGGCCCTCGACAAGGCCAAGCGGACCACGCTTGCGCGCTTCATCTTCGCCCTGGGCATCCGCGAGGTGGGCGAGACCACCGCCGCCAACCTGGCTCGCCACTTCGGCGGCCTGGAGGCGCTGATGGGCGCCGACGTGGCGGCGCTGGAGGCCGTGGAGGATGTGGGGCCCATCGTCGCCGCCCACGTGCACACCTTCTTCCAGCAGCCGCACAACCGCGAGACCATCGACGACCTGCTGGCCTGCGGCCTGAGCTGGCAGGAAGAGACGATCGGCGAGCGGCCCCAGCCCCTGGCCGGGCAGAGCTGGGTGCTCACCGGCACGCTTGAGAGCATGACCCGCGACGAGGGCAAGGCCCGCCTCCAGGCGCTGGGCGCCAAGGTGGCCGGCAGCGTCTCGAAGAAGACCGCCTGCGTGGTGGCCGGCGACGCCGCCGGCAGCAAGCGGGAGAAGGCCGAGCAGATGGGGGTGGCGGTCATCGACGAGGCCACCTTCCTCGAGCAGCTGGCCGAATGGGAGCAGGGAGGAGCGGACCAATGAACTTTGATCGTTTCATCGAGGTGCCCTACCGCATGCTGCCGCCGGAGACCCTGGACGGCCTGCTGGAGGCCTTCGTTACCCGCCAGGGCTACGACACCACCGACACCGGCGAGGGCATGCGCGGCTGGGTCGGCCAGCTCAAGGGCCAGCTCGACCGCGGCGAGCTGCTGATCGCCCACGATCTCGAGACCGAGTCCACCGAGGTGATGACCCTGGCCCAGTGGCGGGCCTTCGGCCGTGACCTGGCCGACGACGAGGAAGGGTAGGGCGCAGGCCCTTCTACGCGCCGTTTCCGGCGTCTCTCGCCGACGGTTTTCCCTGGATCAGCTCGCGGATGAGCCGCCGCCCCGGGTGCAGGTGATCGACCAGCGGCGCCTCCAGGGGCAGCGGCTCGTCGCAGATCCGTGAGGCGATCAACTCGGCGCATAGCGGAGCGCTGGAAAAGCCCCGGGAGCCGTGGGCCGCGCTGATCCACAGGCCGCCGTGGTGGCGCCCCGGCGTCTCGGGCACCCGGGTGGCGTCCTTGGCAAGCCGGGCATAGTCCGCCGCCCAGGCTTCGGCCTCCGGCACCGGGCCCGCGTAGGGCGACTTGTCGGGACTGGCGGCGCGCACCGCCGCCCGTCCCTCCAACTCGGCCGGGTCGAGTGCCGCGCCCGCCTCGCGCAGGGCGGCCACGAAGGCCGGCAGGGTGGCCTCGAGTTCCGCCAGGTTCGCCGCGTGGTCGACCTCGCGCTCGTCGGTGTCGTCCCGGTTCGGGGCGAAGGTGGCGCCGAAGGTGAGCGTCCCGTCGAGCGGCGGCGACACATAGCCGCCGGCGCACAACACCCGCTCGAGCGTCGGCGCCCCCTCGGGCAG
The DNA here is from genome assembly GCF_040196315.1 of Halomonas pelophila. NCBI lineage: Bacteria > Pseudomonadati > Pseudomonadota > Gammaproteobacteria > Oceanospirillales > Halomonadaceae > Halomonas > Halomonas pelophila. The sequence continues at coordinate 63,351 of NZ_JBEGCI010000009.1, read as the reverse complement.
CGTCAGCCGGCTCACCTGGCCGCGCACCGGCTGCAGCGGCAGCGCCGCGGTCTGGGCGAAGCGGTTGGCGAGCGCCGCGGTGGCGATTACCACCTGGTCGGCCGCCAGCCGCTCGCCCTCGCCCTTGCCTTCGCCCAGCGCCAGCGTCCAGCCGTCCTCCTCCGGCGTTAGGTCGATCACCTCCGCCCGGCGACACTCCACCCCCGGCGTGGCCGCCAGCCGTCGGCACAGCGCCGCCGGGCGCACCCAGCCCGCCTCGGGGTAGTAAAGCCCGTTCTGGTCCACCGGCGTGCCGGACAGCCGCGACGCCTCGTCCGCCGAGACGCCGTGGACCACCCGCTCGGGCAGCGGATGATGGTCGAGGAAGCGCGCCTGGCGGGCCTGTTCCTTGTCGCTCATCGCCAGCTGCAGCACCCCGCAGGGGCGCCATAGTTCCCGCTCGGGGTCGAGCGTCTCGAGCAGGCGGCGGCTGTGCAGCAGCCCGGCGAGATACACCCGGCTCTGGGGATTGGTGTCGGCGGCGAGTTTGATGTAGAGCGCCCCCTGCTCGTTGCCGGAGCCGCCGCTGCCCGGGCCCTCGCGGTCGACCAGCGTCACCGCGACGCCGCGCCGGGCCAGCGCCGCGGCCACACTCGTGCCGGCGATGCCCGCCCCGACCACGACCACGTGGCGGGCCGGCTGCGCCGCGGGGGGCGTGAACCAGGGCGTGGCCGCACGGCGCCGGTCCTCGGGGGGCACGGCGATCTCGCCGGCGAGCATCTCGCGCTTGCGGCCGAATCCCGGCACCTTGCGCCAGGTAAAGCCCACCGCCTTGAGGCCGCGCTTGACCACCCCGGCGCAGGTGAAGGTGGCGAGGGTCGCGCCGGGGCGCGAGCGGGCGGCCAGGGCGGCGAAGAGCTCGGGCCGCCACATCTCGGGGTTCTTCGACGGCGCGAAGCCGTCGAGGAACCAGGCGTCGACCCGGCCGTCGAGCCGCTCGAGCCGCTCGGTGGTGTCGCCGAAGTGCAGGTCGAGGGTGACCCGGTCGTCGAGCCACAGCCGGTGTACGCCGGCCACCGGCTCGGGCCACTGGGCGACCAGGCGGGCGGCCCGCGCGGCGAGGTCCGGCCAGGCGGCGAGCGCCCGGGCGAGATCGTCCCGCGCCAGGGGAAACTTCTCGGTAGAGACCAGGTGCAGCCGCGCTGTCGGCGGGGCGTGGGCCTCGAAGCAGGCCCAGGCACACAGCATGTTGAGCCCGGTGCCAAAGCCCGTCTCGCCGATCACGAAGGGGCGCGGTTCCTGCCAGGCCGCGAAGCGCTCGGGCAGCCGGTTGGCGTGGATAAAGACGTGCTCGGTCTCGGCGCGGCCGTCATGGCGAGAGAAGTAGACGTCGTCGAAGGCTGTGGAGTGGGGCACCTCCTCGTCGCCATCGTCTCGTCGCCAGTCCAGGCGAGCGGTCTGGAGGCCGGCGAGCGGGGGCAGGGCGTCGGGGGCAGCGGTCACGGCGGGGCTCCGGTCGTTCCGGTCACAGGGGGCGGTGATAGGGGGCGCGATGATACAGGGCGCGGATACATAGTGCGGTGATCAAGGTTTGATCGATCCTGTCGCGGCGGCACGGCATCCGGGCTCGAGGAAGGCGTCCGCGGCGTTTCAACAGGCTTGTCCACAGCAGCTGTGGGAAACCGACTGTGGACAGCCAAACCTGTGGATGGAGCTCAGGGCAGGACCTTCTTGAACGGCTTGACGATCGCCTTGGCGTAGACGCCGGCGATCATGTAGGGGTCGGCGTCGGCCCAGGCCTGGGCGCTCTCGAGGCTCTCGAACTCGGCGACCACCAGGCTGCCCGTGAAGCCGGCCTCGCCCGGGTCGTTGCTGTCGATGGCGGGATGCGGGCCGGCCAGCACCAGGCGGCCCTCGTCGCGCAGCGCCTCGAGGCGAGCCAGGTGATCCGGACGGGCGGCCAGGCGCCGTTCCAGGCTGTCTTTCACATCTTCACTGATGATGGCGTAGAGCATCGCGGTACTTCCTCGGTGGTGGGCGGCTCGCGCCGCGGGTGCCGATGGCCTCGTCATTGACCGTCACCGGTCGCGCGAGCACCATGTTGGGATATTCTGACAAAGTCACCTGCCGGCGTCATGCCCATGACCGCACCTCCCGCCCGATTCGAGGGCGAACCTCACCGCGTCGATCTGCACATGCACTCCACGGCCTCCGACGGCGCCCTGCCGCCGGCCGAGGTGGTGGCGCTGTGCCGGGCCAAGGGCGTGACCCTGATGGCACTGACCGACCATGACACCATGGACGGCATCGACGAGGCGCAGGCCGCCGCCCGCGAGCAGGGTATCGGCTTGATTCCCGGCACCGAGCTCTCGACGCAATGGCGCGGCATCAACATCCATGTGGTGGGCCTGCTGCCCGAGGGGCCGCGGGGTGATCTGGTCGCGGGGCTGGCCGCCCAGGCCGAGGCCCGCGAGCAGCGCTCCTGGCGCATCGCCGAGCGGCTCGAGAAGATCGGCCTCACCGATGCCCTGGCCCGGGCTCGCGAGCAGGCCGGCTCCGACCGCCCGCTGGGGCGGCCCGACTTTGCTCGGGCGCTGGTGGCCGCCGGGCTGGTGCCCGATATCGGCAGCGCCTTCAAGAAGCACCTCGGCAACGGCAAGGCCGGCGACATCAAGGCCCACTGGCCCTTCCTCGCCACGGCGGTGGCCTGGATCCTCGACGCGGGCGGGGTGGCGGTGCTCGCCCATCCGCTGCGCCACGGCCTGACCCGGCGCAAGCGCGGGCTGCTGCTCGACGACTTCGCCGCCGCCGGCGGCCAGGCCGCGGAGCTGGTCAGCGGCTTCCAGAATCCCGACGTGACCCGCGACCTGGCGCGCCAGCTGCAGGAGCGCGAGCTCTACGGCTCGGTGGGCAGCGACTTCCATTTCCCCGGCGGGCACCTGGCGCCGGGCAGCATGAGCCCGGTGCCGCGCACCGCCACGCCGCCGGTGTGGGCCCATCCTCGCCTGGCCGGCATCGCCGCCACGGCCGCTGGCTGAGCACGCGCCGCTGGGCCGCAGGCCTGATCGTGCGCCCGGTGCCGCGTGTTATCGTGGGGCGCTCCATTTCCGGCCACCGAACAGGGAGCTCGCATGAGCCAGTTCTTCCAGATCCACCCGGACAATCCCCAGAAGCGCCTGATCGACCAGGCGATCCAGATCATTCGCAGCGGCGGGGTGGTCGCCTATCCGACCGATTCCGGCTACGCCCTGGGCTGCCACCTGGGCGACAAGAAGGCCATCGAGAAGATCAAGTGGCTGCGCTCGCTGGACGACAAGCACAACTTCACCCTGGTCTGCTCGGATCTCTCGGAGATCGGCACCTACGCCAAGGTGGATAACGCGGTCTTTCGGCTGCTGAAGGCCCACACGCCGGGTGCCTACACCTTCATCCTCGATGCCACCACCGAGGTGCCGCGGCTGCTGCTGCACCCCAAGCGTCGCTCCATCGGCGTGCGGGTGCCGGACCACCAGATCACCCGGGCCCTGCTCAGCGCCCTGGGCGAGCCGCTGATGAGCGTGACGCTGATCCCGGTGGGCGAGGAGCTGCCGATGACCGACGCCGAGGCGATCCGTGAGCGCTTCGGCAACCATCTCGACCTGATCATCGACGGCGGCGCCTGCCACCTCGAGGCCACCAGCGTGATCGACCTGCGCGACCTGCCGCCGACCATCCTGCGCGAGGGGCGCGGCGACGTCCGTCCCTTCCAGGCCTGATCTCCCAGGCCGATCCTCCGCGCCGCCGGCTCAGCGCGCCGGCGGCGACGCGTTCTCGTCGTCATCCTCGTCCGACTCGTCCGACTCGTCCTGGGCCCGCCACCAGGCCTCCTGCTCCTGCTCGGGCAGGCGCGGGTCGGGGGTGTTCTCGTCCAGCCAGGTGCCGCAGCGCAGGCAGTACTTGGCGCGCTGCTCGTGGCGGTCGTGGCCGCAGCCCGGGCAGGCCTCGTCGGAGTAGCGATCGGCGCGGATCGAGCGGATCACCTCGGCGGAGAAGACCCCGGTGGGCACGGCGATGATCGAGTAGCCGATCAGCATCACCATCACCGAGATCGCCTGGCCCAGCGGGGTGACCGGCGTGATGTCGCCGTAGCCCACCGTGGTCAGGGTGACCACGGCCCAGTAGATCGAGGTGGGAATGCTGGTGAAGCCGGCCTCCTCGGGCTCGATCAGGTAGACGAGCGAGGCGAAGATGGTCACCAGCATGAAGACGGTAAACAGGAACAGGAAGATCTGGTGGCTGCTGCGCTTCAGGGCGCCGAGCAGCAGCCGCCCCTCGCCGACGAACTCCATCAGGCGCAGTACCCGGAAGATGCGCAGGGTGCGCAGCAGGCGCACCACCACCAGTGACTGGGCGCCCGGCACGACCAGCGCCAGCCAGGTGGGCAGGATCGCCACCAGGTCGATGATGCCGTAGAAGCTCTTGAGGTACTGCAGCGGTCGCTCGAGGCAGTAGAGGCGCACCGCAAGCTCGATGGTGAAGGCGATCGTGAAGCCCCACTCGATCCAGTAGAAGAGCGCCGCGTGGCCGTCGCGAAAGGCCGCGACGCTCTCCAGCATCACCACCAGCACGCTGGCCAGGATCGCCCCGATCAGCGCGATATCGAAGGCCTTGGCCAGCAGGGTGTCGGACTCGAAGATGATCTGGAAGACCCGGGTACGCAGGCCTTCGCCCGCGGGCTTGGGAAGGTGGTTCACGAGCGTCGTCCTTGTGGTGGCGGGCCTTGCCTGTCGGGCTGGGTCAGCTCAGTTCAGATCAGCTCAGGGCGGCGTCGCCGGGCAGTCGGCGAGCGAGGCGCAGCATGTCCCGGGCGAAGACCGGGGTCAGCCAGTTCTCGGCGTCCAGCGCCTCGGCGAGCGCCCGGGCAGCGTCGCGCCCTGAGGCCTCGCCTGTGCCGTTGTCTCCATTAGCATCATCGCCCAGTTCCGCCAGCCGGTGGAAGGCCCGGCGCGCCTCCTGGCGCCAGGCGTCGTCGCCGGTATCCGCCAGGGCATCCAGTGCTGCGGTGGCGCGGTGCAGCCAGCCGGCGGGGGAGGTGGCCTCGGGCAGCGATCGTGCGCCGTCGAGCAGGGCGCCGCCCCGGGCCGCCTTGCTGGTGTCCGAGGGGCGCAGTGCCACGCTGTCGGCCAGGGCCTCGGCCAGCGACCAGAGCGCCTCGGGCTCGCCCGCCTTGAGCTCGAGCTCCAGCTCGCGGATCGCCACGACCCGCGAGCCCGCGCGGATCTCGCCAATATCCAGGGCGAGCTCGATGGTCGCGCCCTCGTGCTCGAGCCACCAGGTCTCGCGTTCGAAGTCGGTGGCGAAGCGCGGCGCCAGGCGCTCGAGCAGGCCCGCCTCGCACTCGGCCAGGGGCGGCAGCGCCGCGAGCCCCGCGAGGTCGAGGCCGGGTCCCGGCACCTCCCACTCCCACTCGCCGCGGGTCGAGAGCCCGCCGCCGCCCTGGCCGCGGGTCTTGAGGGTCTGCAGCAGCCGCCCGTCGGCGCGGCGCAGGCGCAGCGCCATGCGCGCGCCCTCCAGGTCGCCCTCGGGGGTGTCGAAATAGGTGTTGCCCAGGTGGGTGAGCGTCGGCGTCACCTCGGCCAGGCGAGGATGTCGCCGCAGGGCCTCGGGACTCCCGGTCCCTAGAGCGAGCTTGAGTTCGATCTCGTTGGCCATCGGCAGAGCTACCTCGATTGGATGAATGTTGGGTGATTTTTTCATGACGCTGGGGGTGTCAGTCACTATACTGACGCCGCCATTTTTCCAGGTTTATAGATGCCCCATGGTGACATCCAATCCCTTCTCCTCGATGTTCGGCCGCTCGCCATTCCATCCGTTGCTGGCCCACATCGTCAAGGCCAACGCCTGTGCTGACGAGCTGCTGCCCTTCTTCGAGGCGTCCCTGGTAGGCGACTGGGACACCGCAGAGCAGCATCGCGAGACCATCACCCGCCTCGAGCATGAGGCCGATGAGCTCAAGACTGAGCTGCGTCTCAACCTGCCCAATACCATGTTCCTGCCGGTATCGCGCTCCGACCTGCTCGACCTGATCAGCGTCCAGGACAAGATCGCCAACAAGGTCCGCGACATCACCGGCATCATGCTCGGTCGTCGCATGCAGATGCCCGAGGAGCTGGCCCAGCCGATGCGCGACTACATGCGTACCTCGGTGGCCTGCGTGGCCCAGGCGCGCCACGCCCTCGAGGAGCTCAAGGACCTGCTCGAGTCCGGCTTCGGGCGCAACGTCTCCGACGTGATGCAGAAGCTGATCCGCGAGCTGCACGTGCTCGAGCAGCAGGCCGACAGCCAGCAGGTGGCGATCCGTCGTCAGCTGTTTGAGCTCGAGGATCGCCTGCCGCCGGTGGACGTGATGTTCCTCTACAAGATCATCGACTGGGTGGGCGAGCTCTCCGACCGCGCCGAGCGCGTCGGCAGCCGACTACAGATCATGACGGCCAACTGAACCAAGCGGCCCCGGCGACCCCGGGGCCTCGTTGTTTCGCTCTTCTTCTGACCGCAACAAGGGAACGCTCCCTATGTCGATCATTGCTCAGCACGGTGAGGTCTTCATCATCCTCGCCTGTCTCTTCGGCTTCTTCATGGCCTGGGGCGTCGGCGCCAACGACGTGGCCAACGCCATGGGCACCTCGGTGGGCTCCCGGGCCATCACCATCAAGCAGGCGATCATCATCGCCGTGATCTTCGAGTTTCTCGGCGCCTGGCTGGCCGGCGGCGAGGTCACCAACACCATCCGCAAGGGCATCATCGATCCGGAGCTGCTCAAGGAAGACCCCCAGCTACTGGTCTACGGCATGCTGGCGGCTCTGCTGGCGGCCGCGACCTGGCTGCTGGTCGCTTCCATGAAGGGCTGGCCGGTCTCCACCACCCACTCCATCGTCGGCGCCATCGTCGGCTTCGCGGTCGCGGGCCTCGGCGCCGCCGCGGTGGACTGGGGCGCGGTGGGCAAGATCGCCGCCAGCTGGGTGGTCTCGCCGCTGCTCTCCGGCACCATCGCCTTCACGCTCTTCAAGTCGGTCCAGCACCTGATCTTCGAGGCCCAGGATCCCTTTGCCGCGGCCAAGCGTTACGTGCCGATGTACATCTTCCTGGTCGGCTTCGCGGTGACCATGGTGACCCTCACCAAGGGCCTCAAGCACGTCGGCCTGGACCTGAGCTTCGGCGCCAGCCTGCTGCTCGCCATCCTCGCCGGCCTGCTGATCGCGGCGCTCGGCGTCTTCATGGAGCGTCGCGTCAAAGCCTCCAGCCGCCAGGCCGACCAGTTCGGCTTCTCCGGGGTGGAGCGGGTCTTCGGCGTGCTGATGATCTTCACCGCCTGCGCCATGGCCTTCGCCCACGGCTCCAACGACGTGGCCAACGCGGTGGGGCCGCTGGCGGCGGTGATCAGCGTGGTGCAGGCCGGCGGCAAGGTCGAGGGCGCCGCCCTGGTGCCCTGGTGGGTGCTGGTGCTGGGCGGCGGCGGCATCGTCGTCGGCCTGGTCACCTACGGCCACAAGGTCATCGCCACCGTGGGCACCGGCATCACCGAGTTGACCCCGAGCCGCGGCTTCGCCGCCACACTCGCGGCGGCCACCACCGTGGTGCTGGCCTCGGGCACCGGCCTGCCGATCTCCACCACCCATACCCTGGTCGGGGCGGTGCTCGGCGTGGGCCTGGCCCGCGGCATGGCGGCGCTCAACCTGCGGGTCATCGGCACCATCGCCATGTCGTGGCTGATCACCCTGCCGGCGGGCGCGGGTCTCGCCATTCTGTTCTTCTTCACATTGAAAGGCATCTTCGGCTAGTCCGATCACGCCTGGACGCCCAGACGGCGGCATCACCTCGTGGTGCCGCCGTTTTCGTCGCTCTGATATAGTGGCGTTCTACCCTTTCTTCGTTCACCTGCTGCCGGAGTGCGGCCTTGGATACTCGTTTCCCCTTCGTCGACTGGTTTCGCAACTCCTCGCCCTACATCAACGCCCATCGGGGACGAACCTTCGTCATCCTGATCGAGGGGGAGGCCATGGCGAGCGGTCGAGGCGAGCAGCTGATCCAGGACCTGGCGCTGCTGCATACCCTGGGCGTGCGCCTGGTGGTGGTGTTCGGCATTCGCCCCCAAGTGCAGCAGGCGCTGGACGAGGTGGGCATCGTGCCGACCCGCCACCGGGGCCGCTGGGTGGCCGACGAGGCGATCATGGCACGGGTCGAGCGCATCGCCGCCGAACAGCGGCTGTGGCTGGAGGCGCGGCTCTCGCCCGGCCTGCCCAACACGCCGCTGCACGGGATCGAGATGACCGTGGTCTCGGGCAACCTGGTGATGGCCAAGCCGCTGGGCGTGCGCGATGGTGTCGACTTCGACCGCAGCGGCGAGGTGCGCCGGGTGCGGGAGCAAGCCGTCGAGGGCCTGCTCGAACGCGGCGCCCTGGTGGTGCTGCCGCCGCTGGGCTTCTCCAGCACCGGTGAGGTCTTCGACCTGGACGCCGCCGAGGTGGCGCATCATGCCGCCACGGCGCTCGGTGCCGACAAGCTGATCCTGCTCGGCGAGGCCAGCGGCCTGGTCGACGCCAGCGGCCGACTGCAGCGCCAGCTGACCCCGGCCGAGGCCGCGCCGCTGCTCACCCAGGCCGATCCCGCCAGCGAGCTGGCCCGACACCTCGGCGCGGCCTGCGCGGCGGCGTGTCACGGAGTCGCCCGCACCCACCTGCTCTCCTGGCATGATCACGATGCCCTGCTCGGCGAGCTTTTCACCCGCGACGGCGTGGGCACCATGATCACCGAGCATCGCTACGAGCAGCTGCGCCCGGCGGAGCTCGGCGACATCGGCGGGCTGCTGGAGCTGCTCGAGCCCCTGGAGTCGCGGGGCATGCTGGTGCCGCGCTCCCGCGAGCGGCTGGAGTACGAGATCGACGACTACCTGGTGATCGATCGCGACGGCATGATCATCGGCTGCGCCGCCCTGCACACCTTCGGCGAGGCCGAGATGGGCGAGCTGGCCTGCGTGGCGGTGCATGACGATTACCGGGGCGGCGCGCGCGGCGAGCGGCTGCTTGCCGAGATCGAGCGCCGGGCCCGTCGCCTCGGGCTCTCGTCACTGTTCGCCCTCACCACCCACACCACCCACTGGTTCTTCGAGCACGGCTTTCGCCTGGCCGGCATCGAGGCGCTGCCTACCCTGCGTCGCGACACCTACAACCACGCCCGCAAGTCCAAGATCCTGATCAAGACCCTCGCCTGATCGGTCGGGCTGTCGCCGCGAGGCGTCGCCCGGCGCCGCAGCGTCTCCGCCGAGGAACGCTATAAGTTTTTGATAATGATGTCTTTTTAGTGTCCCGGCCGAAAGGCGTCGCCATATGGCGACGAAATACCCCGCTCGCGTACCCGTTTTTCCCCGTCTGGGCGTCTCGCGTCCATTCATGCCGTTCAATTTTTTATATAAGCCACTGATTTTAATGCGCTGTGCGAGTTTTTGGCACGCGGATGGCAGTGGGTTGGGGGAGCAAGGAAAACGGGTCACACGGCTCGATCCGTTTTCCGGTTGCCGAGGGGGCGCCGCGTCATCACTACCCTGTGCGTCCGGTCCCCCGAACGCGACCAGTGTCTGCTCCAAGCGATGTGTGACTTTAGGTTGCGATGAGACGGTACCGCTGAAAGGCAAGGATCGGTATCGAGAGGGCAAGGATGCCCTGGCAAGGATGCCTCTCCCCCGCGGGTCTCGACTCGCCAGGGGGAATCGAATCGCGCGGCATCGCCCTTGCGGCGCTGTCGCCAGTGACGAAGCGGGGTGGCCGACCGGCCACCCGCATGAGAACGACCAGCCCCTGGTGGTAGATGGCGTTCACATGGCTTCGGGGGCCTCCGGCCCATGGGAAGGTCAGCGGTGGACGGACCAGGTCGTCGATCGGTGGCGTTTCCAGACCCTTCAGTTCCCTGCGTATTGGGCCGGCCATGCCGGCCCTTTTTTTCGCCTGCGGGTGAGGCCGAACGATCGCGAGGCGGTCGGCCGATCTCTGGTATCCTTAGGGATGGACGATGGTGGTTCCCTTTACCCTCCTGCAAAGAACGCTGTCCATGACCACAGCCGTTACGCGCCGCTGGCGCCCGCGCTCGCTGTTACAGCTGGTGCTGCTGGCCTTTCTGGTGGTGATGCTGCCGCTGGCGGTGCTGATGATCCAGGCCGGTCAGGCGCTCTCGGAGCTCTCGCGCCTGGCCGATGTGAGTGCCCGCCAGGCGGTGGAGGAGACCCGGCGTGCCCGCTCGCTGGGGGCGCTGGCGCTGGAGATGGAGCGCGGCGCGCGCCAGTATGCGGTGGTCGAGCAGCAGGGGCTCCTGGAGATCTTCGACGAGCGCCTCGCGGAGTTCCGGCAGCTGCTGGCCCAGCAGCGCCAGCTGCTGCCGAATGATCCTCATGTGGCGGCGCTGGAGAAGGCGCTGGACGGCCTCGCCGAGCTGCCCGACCTGCCGCTCGAGGCCTTCAAGGCGCGGCTCGACGACTTCCTGCCCTTCGCCCAGCATACCGAGGCGATGCGACAGGCCACCAACCGGCGGATCGACGAGCGCATCGACGCCATCAGCGCCCGCGCCGAGGACGTGCAGATCCGCCTGTGGTGGCAGACCGCGGCGCTGGTCTCGGCGAGCCTGGTGCTGATGCTGCTGTTCACGCGCCTGATCATCCAGCCGATCCGCCAGCTCGAGCGGCGCATCCTCGGCATCGGCAGCCTGGGCGGCGACACCGAGGGCCACCAGCCCCCCCTCAAGGGGCCAGCGGAGCTGGTCACCCTGGGCGAGCGGCTGGACTGGCTGGCCTCGCGGCTCGACGACCTGGAGGCCCAGAAGCAGCAGTTCCTGCGCCACATGTCCCACGAGCTCAAGACGCCGCTGGCCAGCGTGCGCGAGGGCTCGTCGCTGCTCTCCGACGGCGTGGCCGGCGAGGTCACGCCGCGTCAGCGCGAGATCCTCGACCTGATCGACACCAGCGGGCGCGAGCTGCAGCAGCTGATCGAGCAGCTGCTCGACTACAACCTGCTCAAGCACAGCCGTCAGCTCGACATCGCCCGGCTGGACGTCGCCACCGTGGTCAAGGAGGTGCTGGCCAAGCACCGCCTGGCGCTCGACAACAAGGAGATGCGGGTCGGCTGCTTCCATGGCCCACTGACCTGGGCGCTCGACGGCACCGCCACCGCCCGGGTGCTCGACAACCTCATCTCCAACGCCGTGGCCTACGGCGAGGATGGCGGCGAACTCGAGATTCGCGCCCGCGCGCTGCCGGATCGCCTGGTGCTCGAGGTGGCCAACAGCGGCGAGCCGATCGCCGAGGAGGATCGCGAGCGGCTCTTCGACGCCTTCTACCAGGGCCGGGTGCGCCGCAAGGGCCCGCTCAAGGGCTCCGGCATCGGACTCTCGGTGGCCGCCGACTGCGCCCGGCTCCAGCAGGGCCGCCTGGAGCTGGTGGACGACTCGCGGCTGGCGGTGTGCTTCCGGCTCACCCTGCCCTGGCCGACCCCGCTGCCCGAGCGGAGCGACGAGACCCCGAGACCCGCCCTGGTGGCCGACGACGCAAGGAAGGACCTGTCATGACTCGACGCCCCTGGCTGCTGTGCCTGACCACGCTGTGGCTGGCCGGATGTCAGTACCTGCCCACGCCGCCCTATTCCAGCGGCGTGTCGATGCCGAATACCTCCCAGGGCATGGTCTCCTGCACGGACGCGGTGCCGGATTTCGACGACGTCGAGTGCCTGCTGCCCGAGTGGGTGGCCTTCGGCCTGGCCGCCCAGCGCGGCGACCGGGCCTGGCGAGAGGCCACCCTGATGCGCCTGGAGGGGGAGGCCAAGGAGCGCCGCCTGGCGCGCGCCGTACTGCTCTCCTGGGGCAGCGAGCAGCAGTGGAACCAAGCCTCGGAGCTCTACAAGGCCGACCTGGCGAGCGCCCCGACCGAACTGCAGCCGCTGCTGCGCTACTGGCTCAACGAGCTGGAGGGGCGCCGGCGCCTGGCCGGCCAGCTGGCCGAGCAGCGCCGCGCCCATGAAGCCGCCGTAGAGGAGAAGGCGGCGCTCACCGAGGAGCTCGAGGCCATGGCCGAGAAGCTCGAGCAGCTCACCGCCATCGAACAGAACATCAACCTGCGACAGCAGAGTGAATAACCCCGGAGAGACGACATGAAGCAGACCGGACGCCTGCCCCACGCCGGCAATCATGGCGCGCACATCCTGCTGGTGGACGACGACGTCAGCCTGCTGAAACTGCTGGGCATGCGGCTCGAGAGCCGTGGCTATCGCGTCACCACCGCCGAGAGTGGACGCGAGGCCCTCAAGCGGCTGGAGGTCGCTCGCCCGGATCTGGTGCTCTCCGACCTGCGCATGGACGAGATGGACGGCCTGGCGCTGTTCCAGGAGATCCAGCGTCGGCTGCCGGGGCTGCCGGTGATCATCCTCACCGCCCACGGCTCGATTCCCGACGCGGTGAGCGCCACCCGCCAGGGGGTGTTCGGCTTCCTGACCAAGCCGGTCGATCGCGACGAGCTGTTCTCGGCCATCGGCGACGCCCTGGCCCAGACCTCGACGCCCGCCACCGAGGGCGACGATCGCTGGCGCGAGGCCATCATCACCCGCAGCCCGGAGATGGAGCGCATCCTCGAGCAGGCGCGCATGGTCGCCGCCTCGGACGTCAGCGTGCTGGTCACCGGCGCCTCGGGGTCGGGCAAGGAGCTGCTCGCCGGCGCCATCCACAAGGCGAGTTCGCGGGCCGACAAGCCCTTCGTGGCGATCAACTGCGGGGCGCTGCCCGAGCAGCTGCTGGAGAGCGAGCTGTTCGGCCACGCCCGGGGCGCCTTCACCGGGGCGGTGAGCGAGCATCACGGCCTCTTCCAGGCGGCCGACGGCGGCACCCTGTTCCTCGACGAGATCGGCGACATGCCGATGACCCTGCAGGTCAAGCTGCTGCGTGCCCTGCAGGAGCGCCAGATCCGCCCGCTCGGCTCGACCACCTCGGTGCCCATCGACGTGCGGATCATCTCGGCGACCCACCGCGACCTGGATCGCGCCATGCACGAGGGCGAGTTCCGCGAGGATCTCTACTACCGGCTCAACGTGGTCAACCTGCGCCTGCCGCCGCTCAAGGAGCGCGCCGAGGACGTGCCGCTGCTGGCCAAGCACCTGGTCGCCCAGGCCGCCGCGCGGCACAAGCCCTTCGTCAAGGGCTTCTCGCCGGAGGCGCTCAACCTGCTGGCCACCTCGGCCTGGCCCGGCAACGTGCGCCAGCTGGTCAACGTGGTGGAGCAGTGCGTGGCCCTGACCACCTCGCCGATGATCCCCGAGGGGCTGGTGGCCCAGGCGCTGGTGGCCGAGGAGAACGCCATGCCCACCTTCAACGATGCCCGGGCCGGCTTCGAGCGCAGCTATCTCGTCAAGGTGCTGAAGATCACCGAGGGCAACGTCACCCAGGCGGCGCGTATCGCCGGGCGCAACCGCACCGACTTCTACAAGCTGCTGGCTCGCCACGAGCTCGAGCCCGGGGCCTTCAAGCCCGCCGCGCGCCAGGCCGAGCACCACTAGCGACCCTTTGCTCGCGGCGACGGTCGGTCTTTGCCGATCGCGCAGCGCGAGGGCTTCCTTGTCACGTTCCTCACAACGCCAGACCCCCTGCCGAGGCAGGGGGTCGCTGTCGTGCGTGGAGGCACCGCCCGGCTTACTTGGGCAGCTTGGTGCGACGCAGGTAGGGGAAGATGGTCTCGTACTCGCCGAACTTCGCCGTGGCATCCTCGTTGGAGACCGTCGGCGGAATGATCACGTCCTCGCCGACGGTCCAGTCGGCCGGGGTGGCCACGCCCTTGCTGCTGGCGGTCTGCAGGGCATCCAGGGCACGCAGCACCTCGGCGAAGTTGCGGCCCACGTTCATCGGGTAGGTCATGGAGAGCTTGAGCTGCTTGTCCGGGCCGATGATGAACACCGTGCGCACGGTGGCGCTGTCGGCCGGGGTGCGGCCGTCCGGCAGGTAGGCCTCGGCCGGCAGCATGTCGAACAGCTTGGCGACCTTGAGATCCTCGTCGGCGATGATCGGGAAGCCGACCTCGCAGCTGGCGAAGCTCGAGATGTCGTTGATCCACTTCTTGTGGTCTTCCACGCCGTCCACGGAGACGCCGATCACCTTGGTGCCGCGCTTCTGCCACTCATCGTTGAGCTTGGCCACGGCGCCGAACTCGGTGGTGCAGACCGGGGTGAAGTCCTTCGGGTGGGAGAACAGGATCGCCCAGCCGTCGCCGATCCAGTCGTGGAAACGGATGGGGCCCTGGCTGGTCTCGGCCTCGAAGTCGGGTACAACGTCGTTGATGCGCAGTGACATGGTGCAACTCCCTTTCTTGGGGTGGGTGAAGCTGCCGGCCCGCCTCCTGCTCCACAGGCTGCGAGGGCCGTTCGGATACTCTCTTCATTGTCGGGGCTGTCGGCCGTCCCGACAACGGCCAGACGCGGCCTTCTGGTACTTTGATGTTTTAACGTTAGACGATGTAAAACGCTCGCGGCCATCGCGCCTCGCGGCCGGCTACTCGACGCGCTCGTCCAGCACCCGCAGCGCGAGGCGCCCCTCGCCCAGGCGCGCCTCGAGGCGCTGGTCGACGACGGTGTCCGCCGCCCGGCGCACCACCTGGCCCCGCTCGTCCTCGAGGATCGCATAGCCGCGCCCCAGCACCGCCAGCGGGCTCACCGCCTGCAGCTCGCGAACGACGCCGCCCAGCCGCTCGCGGTGGCGGGAAAGCGCCCTCGGCATCGCCTGATGCAGGCGCTGGGTGGCGCGCTCGAGCCGCTGCCCGGCCTGCTCCGTCAGCCGGTCCGGCGAGCGCAGGGCGAGGCGCTGGTGCAGGTGGCGCTGGCGGCGCCGCTCCTGGTCGAGGCGTGCCCGCATGGCCCGGCGCAGCCGCGCCTCCAGCTGATCGAGCTGCTGGCGGCGCGCGGCCAGCACCTCGCCGGGATGGCGCAGCCGGGCGCGCAGGTGATCCAGGCGCTGGGCGTCGGTGTCGAGGCGAGCGCGCTGGGCGCGGGTCAGCCGCTCGGCCAGCCGCTCGAGGCGGTGGAGGCGTTCACGGCGGTCGGGCACCAGCTGCTCGGCCCCGGCCGAGGGCGTGGGGGCGCGCGCATCGGCGGCGAAGTCGGCAAGCGTGGTGTCCACCTCATGGCCCACCGCCGCCATCACCGGCAGCCGGGAGTGGAAGATCGCCCGGGCCAGGTGCTCGTCGTTGAAGGCCCAGAGGTCCTCGAGGCTGCCGCCGCCGCGGGTGATCAGGATGGCATCGCGGCTCGGGTCCAGCGCCTGCTGACGATTGAGCAGCCCCAATGCCGAGATCATCGCCGGCGCCGCCTCGCGGCCCTGCACCGGCACCGGAATCAGCGTGACCTGCGCCAGCGGCCAGCGCGCCGCCAGTACCGCCAGCACGTCGCGGATCGCCGCGCCGGTGGGCGAGGTGAGCACCAGCAGGTGGCGCGGCGGGAAGGGCAGGGGACGCGCGTTGGCGAACACCCCTTCGTCGGCGAGGCGGGCCTTGAGCCGCTCGTAGGCCGCCAGCAGCTCGCCTTCGCCCGCCGCGCGCACCGCCTCGACGATCAGTTGATAGTCGCCGCGGGGTTCGAAGAGCGACACCTGCCCGCGCACCTTGACGCGGTCGCCGTCGCGCATCGGCGCGGCGACGAAGCGCGCACGGGTGCGAAACAGCGCGCAGCGCAGCTGGGCCTTGTCGTCCTTGAGGGTGAAGTAGACGTGCCCCGAGTTCGGCCGCGACACGCCGGAGAGCTCGCCCTCCACCCACACCTCGCCGACGTCCTGCTCCAAGGCCCGGCGAGCGCGCTGGTTGAGCTCGCTGACGGTCAGCGCCTCGCTCTCGCTTTGGGGATCCTGGGGCGTGCTGTTGAGGGGTGGCGGCATGGGACGGGTCTCCGGCGGGAACGCCGCCCAGCCTAGCACGGATGGCGGCGTCGTCCGGAGGCGGGCTGGTGGGTTTGCACCGCTAGGCGCTCAGGCGCCGGCAGGCCCTCAGCAGCACCGGCATCAGCAGGATCAGCAGCGTGATGCGCAACAGGTGATGGGCGGTTACGAAGGCCGGGTCGATGCCCAGCGACAGCGCCACCAGGCTCAGCTCCGGCGCCCCGCCCGGCATGTAGGCGAGCAGCGCCGCCGGCAGCGACACCCCCGTCGCCTCGTGAATGGCCCAGGCGGCGAAGATGGCGATCGCCAGCAGGCCCAGCGCCTGCAGCGCGGCCATCGCTAGGGTATGACCCAGCGTGGTCAGCGCGGTCCCCGTGAAGCGCACCCCCACCGAGACGCCGATGATCACCTGGGCCAGGGCGATCAGCGTCGGCGGCAGGGCGGCGTGGGTCAGCCCCGTCAGGTGCAGCGCCGACGAGACCAGCGCCGGGCCGAACAGCAGGGCGTTGGGCAGGCGCAGTCGCCGCCCCAGCCAGGCGCCCAGCAGGCCGGCCCCGGCCAGCCAGGCGGCATCCACCGGGCCGGGCAGCCATAGCCAGCGGGCCGGGGCCGGGGTGGCGGCGCTCAGGCTGATGTGACCGATGCCATCGAGCACCGGCGGAATGGCCACCAGCAGCACCAGGATGCGCACCGCGTGGGTCATGCCGACTACCCGCAGGTCGGCATCGGAGCCGAGCGCCATGCCGGTGACCGCCGACACCCCGCCGGGGACCCCGGCGTAGAGGGCGGTATCCAGCGAGTGGCCGGCGACCCGCCGCGAGAACCACACCGAGAAGCCCATCATCACCGCGGTGGCCCCGAGCATCGCCGCCAGGCTCAGGCTCCATAGCCCCAGATCGCCGGAGAGCTGCGGGGTGAAGGCCGCGCCCAGCATCACCCCGATCACCACCAGCACGCCCTGGCGGCCCCGCCCCGGCGAGCGCAGCCGTACGCCGGCGAGGCTCGCCAGGGTAGTGGCGAGCATGGCGCCGAGCAGCCAGGGCAGCGGCAGGTCGACGGCGAAGGCCGCCGCCCCGCCGGCGAGGCCCAGCGCCAGGGTGGGCAGGAAGCGCAGCAGGGCGGTCAGGGGGGAGGGCAAGGCAAGAGGCACGTCGGAGGTCTCCGGTCGAAACGTCTCGGGCCCGCCGAAGCGGGCCCGAGGGGGATCAGCCGACGCGGCGGCTGCGCGCGGCGAGCAGCTTCGGCACCAGCCAGGGCAGCACCAGCAGCGCGGCGGCGGCGATCCATAGCCCCAGCGAGATGCCGGACTGCCAGAGGATATCCACGTCGCCGCCGCTGATCGACAGCGCCCGACGCAGGTTCTGCTCCATCAGCCCGCCCAGCACGTAGCCCAGGATCACCGGGGCCAGCGAGAAGCCGAGCTTGCGCAGCAGGTAGCCGAACACGCCGATCAGCAGCATCAGGTAGATGGCGGTCAGGTCCGAGTGCAGCTGGTAGACGCCGACGAAGGCCAGGATGGCGATGGCCGGCACCAGCACCCAGCGCGGGATGGTCAGCACCCGGGCGAACACGCCGGCCAGCGGCAGGTTGAGCGCCAGCAGCACGATGTTGCCGATGTAGAGCGAGGCGATCAGACCGCCGGCGACCTCGGGGCGTTCGGTGAACATCATCGGCCCGGGGGTGATGTTATAGAGCATCAGCGCGCCGAGCAGCACCGCGGTGGTGCCGGAGCCGGGGATGCCGAGGGTCAGCATCGGCACGAAGGAGCCCGCCGCCGAGGCGTTGTTGGCCGCCTCGGGCGCCGCCAGGCCGCGCATGTCACCCTTGCCGAAGGTGCCGTGCTTGTCGGAGAGGCGCTTCTCGGTGGTGTAGGAGACCGCGCCGGCCACCGAGGCCCCGGTGCCGGGCAGCACGCCGATGATGAAGCCGAGCAGCCCCGAGCGCCACATGGCGCCCTTGCAGTAGAGCACTTCCTTGAGGCTGACGAAGACCCGGCCCAGCGGCGGCAGCTCACCATCGCCGTCCTTGCGGTGGGCGTGCTCGAGCATCAGCAGGATCTCGCTGATCGCGAACAGGCCGATGATCATCACCACGAAGTCGATGCCGTCATAGAGCTCGGGCATGCCGAAGGTGTAGCGCATCACGCCGGTGCCGGAATCGACGCCCACGGTGGCGATCAGCACGCCGAGCACCGCGCCGATGGCGGTCTTGATCGGATCCTTGCCCATCATCACCGACATCGACGAGAAGGCGAACACCATCAGCGCGAAGAACTCGGCGGGGCCGAACATCACCGCCACCTCGGCGAGCAGCGGCGCGAACAGCGTCAGGCCGATGATGGCGATGGTGGCGCCGACGAAGGAGCTCACCGCCGAGAGGCCGAGCGCCGGGCCGGCCAGGCCCTTCTTGGCCAGCGGATGGCCGTCCAGGGTGGTCATCACCGCCCCGGCATCGCCCGGCACGTTGAGCAGGATGCTCGACATCCGCCCGCCGTACTCGGCGCCGGTGTAGATGCCGGCCAGCAGGATCAGCGCCGACTCGGCCGGCAGCCCCAGGGTGTAGGCCAGCGGCATCAGGATGGCGATGCCGTTGATCGGCCCGATGCCCGGCAGCGCCCCGAACAGGGTGCCGAGCAGCGCGCCGAGGAAGGCCAGCCCCAGGTTGAGCGGCGTCAGGGCGACGCCGAAGCCCTCGATCAGGAAATCGAACATGGTGGCAGTCCTCTAGATGAACGCGGCAAGCCAGGTGCCGGTGGGCAGGGCGATGCCCAGGCCCTCGGTGAACAGCACATAGCTGCCCGCGGAGAGCAGCACGCCGGTGATCAGCGCCTTGCCGTTGCTGGCGCCGAAGAGCCGGGCCAGGGCGGCCACCACCATCAGCGAGGTGGGAATGAAGCCCAGGCCGGTGAACAGCATGGCGTAGGCCAGCAGCAGGCCCAGCACCAGCAGCAGGCGTATCGCCAGCGCCTTGTGCGGCCACTCGCCGTCGGCGCCGGGCTTGAAGACGAGCACCAGCGAGAGGCCGGCGAGCAGGATCGCAAGCCCCAGCGGAAAGGCCCGTGGACCCACGGGCTCGTAGCTGAACGGGACCTCGAGGTTGATGGCCTGGACGGCGACGAACGCCGCCAGGCCGATCAGCACGATCCCCAACAGCCGGTCGGCGACCGGCTTGGTGACTTGGCTCATTTCAGTCCCACTTCCTCGGCCAGTGACTTAAAGCCGGCGACCTGCTCCTTCACGTAGCCGTCGAAGTCGTCACCGAAGCGCGACATCGGGAAGAGGCCACGCGCCTCGCGGATCTCGGCGAAGGCCGGGTCCTCGGCCAGGGCCTGTAGGCGCTCGACCCACGCCTGGTAGGCCTGGTCGCTGACCTCCGGGCCCATGTAGTAGCCGCGCCAGATCGGCCACTGCACGTCGTAGCCCTGCTCGGCGGCGGTGGGGATCTCGGCGTAGGGGCCGCCCATGCGCTCCTCGGAGAGCGCGGCCAGCACCCGGACCTTGCCGCTCTCGAGCTGCGACTGGAGCTCGGAGAGATCGCCGGTGAAGACCTGGATGTGATCGCCGAGCAGCGCGGCCAGCGCCTCGCCGCCGCCCTCGAAGGCCACGTAGCGCAGGTCGCGCGGGTCGACGTCGCCGGCCTTGGCGGTCAGCGCGGCCTTCATCCAGTCCTGGCTGCCCACGGTGCCGCCGGCGCCGAAGGCGATCTCGCCCGGGTTGGCCTGAAGGTCGGCCATCAGCTCGTCCAGCGACTGCCAGGGCGCGTCGGCGCCGACCACGATGGCGCCATAGTCGACGCCCAGGGCGCCCAGCCAGCGCACCTCGTCGGCGTCGTACTGGCCGAACTTGCCCAGCGCCAGGTTGACCGCGGCGCCGGTGCTGGCGGCGACGATCAGGTTCTCGTCGTCGGTGCGCACGCCATTGACATGGTTGTAGGCCACGGCGCCGATGCCGCCGGGCATGTAGGTCACCAGCATCGGCGAGTCGATGCGACCCGTCTCGAGCAGGCCGTTGGCGGCCAGGCGGCAGGTCAGGTCGTAGCCGCCGCCGGGCTTGGCGGGGGCGATGCATTCGGCATCGCCGGCGGCCTGGGCGGGGCCGGCGAGCAGGGCGCCGCCCAGCAGGGCGAGGCCGGAGGCGTGGCGGATGGCCGTGTTGATCTTCATGGCGAACTCCTGTTCTCTTGTTATGCGAGGTGGGCGAGGCCCTTTTCTGCCTCGCGTGATGGCCAGAGCGATGCTAGGGCCGCCACCTTTCATCAACCTGTCACCTTCCCCCTCACCGCCTGAGACATTGGTCGTATGCGCCTGCTGGTCATCGAGGACGATGCGCTGATCGCCCGCTCCCTGGAGCAGGCGCTCGCTCCCCTGGGCAATACCGTCGAGGTGTTTGGTACCTACGCCGAGGCTCGGGCCGCCCTGCGCCACGACCGCTTCGACCTGATCCTGCTCGACCTCGGCCTGCCCGACGGTGACGGCCTCGCGCTGCTCGCCGCGCTGCGCGACCGCGGCGACACCACCCCGGTATTGATCCTCACCGCCCGGGACGGCATCGACGATCGAGTCAGCGGCCTCGATCTGGGCGCCGACGACTACCTCGCCAAGCCCTTCTCGATCGCCGAGCTGGAGGCCCGGGTGCG
The DNA here is from genome assembly GCF_040196315.1 of Halomonas pelophila. Taxonomy (NCBI): domain Bacteria; kingdom Pseudomonadati; phylum Pseudomonadota; class Gammaproteobacteria; order Oceanospirillales; family Halomonadaceae; genus Halomonas; species Halomonas pelophila. The sequence goes on along the minus strand of NZ_JBEGCI010000009.1, from coordinate 42,819 downwards.
CGCCCTGCTGCGCCGCAGCCAGCAGCGCAGCGACAACCGCCTGCGCTATGGGTGCCTCGCCTTCGACCCGGCCACCGGCGCGGCGACCCTGGACGATGCGCCGCTGGCGCTGCCGCGCCGCGAGCTGCTGCTGCTCGAGGGGCTGCTGCTGCACGCCGGCAGCATCGCCCCGCGGGAGGCGCTGGAGCGGCGGCTGTTCGGCTTCGACGAGGTGGGGTCCAACGCCCTGGAGGTCTACGTCAGCCGGCTGCGCAAGCGGCTTTCTGGCACGGGGTTGCGGATCCGCACCTTTCGCGGGCTCGGTTACCGGCTGGAGGACGATGCCGGGTGATCGAGGTCGCGGGCTCGCTCAAGCGCCGCCTGGCGGTGTGGCTGCTGGTCACCGTCACCGGCCTCGGCGCGCTGCTGATGGTCGAGGCCTGGGTCAGCAGCCAGCGCGCCGCCGAGCGCGCCTACGACAGCCAGCTCGAGGCCGCCGCCCTGACCATCGCCGAGGCCGTGCAGTGGCAGCAGGGCGAGCCGCTGATCGAGGTGCCCGCGGCGGCCCTGCAGATACTCGCCACCCGGCACCAGGAGCGCGTCTTCTATGCCGTGCTCGACGCCGACGGCGAGGCCGTCTCCGCCAACCTGCCCTTTGCCATCGAGCCCGGCTGGCGCGAGCGGGCCGCCGACGCGCCCCTGGCGCTGACCGCGCGCCTCGACGGCGAGGCCTGGCGCCTCTATGGCCGTGAGGTCGACTCCGCGGGCTGGGTCTCCCAGGAGCCGGTGCAGGTCTGGGTCGGCCACACCCGGGCCGGGCGCATGGCGCTGGCCGATGAGCTGTTCGAGCGCACCCTGACCCGCTTCGTCGCCATGGTGCTGCTGGCAGGGGTGCTGATGGCGCTGGCCCTGCGGGTGGCGCTGGGGCCGATGCGCCGGCTGCGCCGCGCGCTGCGCCGCCGCGACGCCGACGACATGCGCCCGCTGGATGCCCGGGTGCCCGAGGAGATGCGCGAGCTGGCCCAGACCCTCGATCACCTGTTTGCCCGCCAGCGCCAGAGCCGCGAGGCGCTGCTGCGCTTCACCGCCGACGCCAGCCACCAGCTCAAGACGCCGCTGGCCGGGCTGCAGAGCGTGAGCGAGCTGGCGCTGAAGAGCGAGGACCCGGCCGACTGGCAGGCCGCCCTTGCCGCGGTGCACGAGGGCGCCGGGCGCACCAGCCGCCTCGCCGGCCAGCTGTTGAGCCTGGCCCGCCTGCGCCACCTCGGCGAGGCCGACGCCGTGGCGCCGCTGGACCTCGCCGCCGCGCTGCGCGAGACCGTGCTCGACTGGGCCGGACGCGAGGCGGCCCGCGACCACGATCTGGGGCTCGCCGAGTTGCCCGCCGGGCCGGTGTGGGTGCGCGCCGAGGGCTGGGCGATCCGCGAGCTGCTCGGCAACCTGATCGACAACGCCCTGCGCTACACGCCGCCGGGCAGCGTGATCACCTTGGGTCTTGAAATGCTCAAGGGGCTCGAGGGGCTCGACCAGAGTCGCGACCGGCGGGATGAGGTGGCGCTCTTCGTCGAGGACGACGGCCCCGGCGTGCCCGTGGAGGCCCGCGAGCGTCTGCTGCAGCCCTTCGAGCGGGGTGGGCGCCAGGACACCGACGGCTCGGGGCTGGGCCTCTCGATCGTCGACTCCATCGCCCATCGCCTCGGAGGGCGACTGACCCTCGACGCCCGCGAGCCCCACGGCCTGATAGTGAGGCTTCACCTGCCCCTGTGCGATCCCGAGGAGGCCCCATGACGCCCTGGCGACACGCTCTGCATCCGCTCCTGATGGCCATGTCGCTGGCGATACTGCTGGCGTCCACCCCGCTGCGCGCGGCGCCGACGCCGCTGGTGGTCGAGGCGGCGCTGGACCGCGAGGTGGTCGCGCCGCTGCTCGACGCCTTTCGCGCCGCCCACCCCGAGATCGCCCTGGAGTTTCGCGACCGCTCGACCCTGGAGGTCGATGCGTTGGTCGTCGAGGCCGACCCGGCACCGGACGTGGTGATCAGCTCGGCGATGCCCTGGCAGATGGCGCGGGTCAACCAGGGCTACGCGCGGCGGCTGGACTCGCCGGCGGCGCGGCGCTGGCCGGCCTGGGCCAAGTGGCGCGACGAGGTGTTCGGCTTCACCTTCGAGCCCATCGTCATGGCCTACCGGCTCGATCTCTCGCGCCACATGATGCCGCCCCAGACCCACGCCGACCTGCACACCCTGCTGACCACCGAGCGGGACATGCTCGAGGGCAGGGTGACCACTTACTCACCCCTGGAGAGCGGCGTGGGCTATACGCTCTTCCAGCAGGATGCCCGCTACACGCCGCGCTTCTGGGACCTGGTGGCCGGCATGGGGCGGGTGAACGCTCACCTCGAGGGCAGCACCCGGGTGATGCTCGAGGGGCTCTCCGACGGGCGCTACTGGCTCGGCTACAACCTGCTGGGCTCCTACGCCATGGTCTGGGCCCAGCAGCACCCCGAGGTGATCGTGCAGGTGCCCAGGGACTACTCGCTGGTGATGATGCGCATGGCCTTCATCCATCGCGACGCACCGCATCCGGCGGCCGCCGAGGCCTTCGTCGATTTCCTGCTCGGCCGCGAGGGCCAGCGTGTGCTTGCCGGCCAGACCCCGCTGTTCAGCGTGCGCCCGGACATCGTCGGGCCCTATACGGCGGCGCGGCTGCGCGATCAGGTGGGCGAGCGGCTCTTCCCGATTCCCCTCAACGCCTCGCTGCTGGCCTTCGTCGATCCCCAGCGCCGCGCCGCCTTCCTGGAGCGCTGGCGCCGAGAGTTTCGCCGCGCCGGGGAGGAGTGAGCAAGCACGCCACGGATTGCCGGACCCCCGGGCCGGCCGCTATAATGGGGGATTAACTTCACTCCCTCCTCCTACCTCCATGGGTGTTGCCGCATATGCTACGTATGGCCCAAGAAGCTCTTACGTTCGATGACGTATTACTCGTCCCCGGGTATTCCGAGGTCCTGCCCAACGACGTCAGCCTCCGGACCCGTCTGACCCGGGATCTGTACCTGAACATCCCGCTGGTCTCCGCCGCCATGGACACCGTCACCGAGGCTCGCCTGGCCATCGCCATGGCCCAGGAAGGGGGCATCGGCATCATCCACAAGAGCATGACCATGGCGCAGCAGGCCACCGAGGTGCGCAAGGTCAAGAAGCACGAGAGCGTGATCGTGAAGGACCCGGTCACCGTCAGCCCCAAGGCCAAGCTGGACGACCTGCTGGCGATGGCCGAGGAGCACGGCTTCTCCGGCTTCCCGGTGGTGGAGGGAGAGACCCTGGTTGGCCTGGTGACCCAGCGCGACATGCGCTTCCAGCCCAACCACGGCGACAGCGTCGCCGACATCATGACCCCCGGCGAGAAGCTCGTGACCGTGCCGGTCGGCACCACCCTCGACGTCATCAAGGGCAAGATGCAGGAGCACCGCATCGAGAAGATGCTGGTGGTGGATGACGAGCAGCGCCTGCGCGGCCTGGTCACCTTCCAGGACATCGAGAAGGCCCGCACCTTCCCCCTCGCCGCCAAGGACGCCGACGGCCGCCTGCTGGTCGGCGCCGCGGTGGGCACCGGCCCCGAGACGCCGGACCGCGTGGCCGCCCTCGCCGAGGCCGGGGTCGACGTGGTGGTGGTCGACACCGCCCACGGCCACTCCAAGGGCGTGATCGAGCGCGTGCGCTGGGTCAAGCAGAATTTCCCGCAGATCCAGGTGATCGGCGGCAACATCGCCACCGCCGAGGCCGCCAAGGCGCTGGCCGAGGCCGGCGCCGATGCCGTCAAGGTCGGCATCGGCCCCGGCTCCATCTGCACCACCCGCGTGGTGGCGGGCGTCGGCGTGCCGCAGATCACCGCCGTCTCCAACGTCGCCGCGGCCCTGGTGCCCTACGACATCCCGCTGATCGCCGATGGCGGCGTGCGCTTCTCCGGCGACCTGGCCAAGGCCGTGGCGGCCGGTGCCAGCTGCGTGATGGCCGGTGGCCTCTTGGCCGGCACCGAGGAATCCCCGGGCGAGATCGAGCTCTTCCAGGGCCGTACCTACAAGGCCTACCGCGGCATGGGCTCCATGGGCGCCATGTCCCAGACCCAGGGCAGCGCCGACCGCTACTTCCAGGACAAGAGCGAGGGCGCCGAGAAGCTGGTGCCCGAAGGCATCGAAGGCCGCGTGCCCTACAAGGGCATGATGAGCGCCATCGTCCACCAGCTGATGGGCGGCCTGCGTGCCTCCATGGGCTACACCGGCTGCCGCGACATCCAGGAGATGCGCACCAAGCCGCAGTTCGTGCAGATCACCGGGGCCGGCTTCAACGAGTCCCACGTGCACGACGTGCAGATCACCAAGGAAGCCCCGAACTACCGGGCCGGGTGATCCCGACCTCTGAACTACCGCGGCGGGGGCAACCCCGCCGCTCGCTTTTGGATCCGGCCTGCCGCCACACCGAGACGTTCCCATGACCGATATTCACGCCCACAAGATCCTGATCCTCGACTTCGGCTCCCAGTACACCCAGCTGATCGCCCGCCGCGTGCGCGAGATCGGCGTCTACTCCGAGGTTCGTGCCTTCGACATCACCGAGGCCGAGATTCGCGAGTACGCCCCCAACGGCATCATTCTCGCCGGCGGCCCCGAGTCGGTCACCGAGCTGGATTCGCCCCGCGCCCCGCAGTGCGTGTTCGAGATGGGCCTGCCGGTGTTCGGCATCTGCTACGGCATGCAGACCATGGCCGAGCAGCTCGGCGGCCAGGTGGCCGGGTCGAACGTGCGTGAGTTCGGCTACGCCCAGATCCGCCTGGATGCCGAGACCGCGCTGTTCAAGAACATCTCGGATCACATCGATCATGAGACCGGCAACAGCCTGCTCGATGTGTGGATGAGCCACGGCGACAAGGTGGCCGAGGTGCCCGCCGAGTTCACCGTGACCGCCTCCACCCCGAGCTGCCCGATTGCCGCCATGAGCTGGGAGGAGAAGCGCTTCTACGGCGTGCAGTTCCACCCTGAGGTGACTCACACCCTGCAGGGCCAGCGCATCCTCGAGCACTTCGTGCTGGATATCTGCGGCAGCGAGCGCAACTGGACCCCGGCGCAGATCATCGAGGACCAGATCAGTCGCGTGCGTGATCAGGTGGGCGACCGCCACGTGCTGCTCGGCCTCTCCGGCGGCGTGGACTCCTCAGTGGTGGCGGCACTCCTGCACAAGGCCATCGGCGACCAGCTGACCTGCGTGTTCGTCGACAACGGCCTGCTGCGCAAGGCGGAAGGCGACCAAGTGATGGAGACCTTCGCCAAGCACATGGGCGTGAAGGTGATCCGCGTCGACGCCGAGGACCTGTTCCTCAGCAAGCTGAAAGGCGAGGCCGAGCCCGAGGCCAAGCGCAAGATCATCGGCAACACCTTCATCGACGTGTTCGATACCGAGGCCGCCAAGATCGAGGGCGTCGACTTCCTGGCCCAGGGCACCATCTACCCGGACGTGATCGAGTCCGCCGCCGCCAAGACCGGCAAGGCGCACGTGATCAAGTCGCACCACAACGTGGGCGGCCTGCCCGAGACCATGAAGCTCAAGCTCGTCGAGCCGCTGCGCGAGCTGTTCAAGGACGAGGTGCGCAAGCTCGGCGTCGAGCTTGGCCTACCCTACGACATGGTCTACCGTCACCCCTTCCCGGGGCCGGGCCTGGGCGTGCGCATCCTCGGCGAGGTGAAGAAGGAGTACGCCGACATCCTGCGCGAGGCCGACGCCATCTTCATCGAGGAGCTGCACAACGCTGGCTGGTACCACAAGACCAGCCAGGCCTTCGCCGTCTTCCTGCCGGTGAAGTCCGTGGGCGTGGTCGGCGACGGCCGCCGCTACGAGTGGGTGATCGCGCTGCGCGCCGTGGAGACCATCGACTTCATGACTGCTCGCTGGGCGCATCTGCCCTACGAGTTGCTGGAGAAGGTCTCCAACCGCATCATCAACGAGATCACCGGCGTCTCCCGCGTCACCTACGACGTGAGCAGCAAGCCGCCCGCGACGATCGAGTGGGAGTGACCCTTCCTGTCACTTAGTGTGCTGAACGACGAGAACCCGCCCTATGGCGGGTTCTTCGTGTCTGGGCCGCTGGCCGGCGTGGTCCACGGCGAAACCGCACTCGAGGGCCTGAAGATACTGGTGAGAGGGGGGAACGTGCATGTCGGGATACTGAACGATATTGCACCGCGGTGATTAGACTGAAAAGATCATCGCTTCCCTCGACGAATGGACGTGTCCGGCGTGGACAGCCGGCAGTGATGCGATGAATAGGCCTCTCAATCACGATCTCCTCTATACCTTTATCACGGTCATCGATACGGGAAGCTTCACTGCGGCGGCAAAACGCCTCAACTCGACACAGTCGACAGTCAGTCAGCAAATCCTGCGGCTCGAGTCGGCGGTGGGGCAACGCCTGCTGGAGAGGGAGCATCACCATGTCCGGCCGACGGAAGCGGGAGAACAGCTACAGGGGTACGCGAGGAAAATCCTGCGCCTCAATGCCGAGGCGGTGAGCGTATTATCCGGCCATGCCCTCAGCGAGACGCTCCGTCTCGGCCTGCCCGAGGACTTCGCCTCTTCGGTCGCAACTCCCATGCTGGCGAGTTTCATGAGGGAGAATCCGCGCGTCAGGCTGGAAGTCACCAGCGGGTTGAGTCGTGACCTGAAGCGTGCCTACGACCTGGGCGAGTTCGACCTGGTTCTGGTGAAACAACCTCCGGGCGTCGAAGGCACCACGATGCACTGGCCCGAGCCGTTGTGTTGGATCGACAGTGCGTCCTACCCGGTGGTGGACCTGGATCCCCTGCCATTGGTGGCCTTTCCTGCCGATGGTCTCTATCGTCGAGACATGACGGATGCGCTCGACTCCCAAGGGCGCCAGTGGCAGATCGTCTATACCAGTTCCAGCCTGGCCAGCGTCCAGCAAGCCGTGGCCGCGGGCATGGGCGTCAGCCTGCTTCCGCGACGCACCGTGATTTCTGGCCATCGTATCCTGTCCGACGGTTCCGGTTTGCCCGTACCGGCGCCCATGGAAGTCGCCATCCACTACCCGCGGGGGGCTTCGTCATTGACGCGGCGGGTGGCCTCCATGCTGGCGGACCTGGTGGAGCACGGACAGTAGGGAAGCTATCGGCCGTCGAGGGAATGGCAGAGTGGAAGACAGCAGACCACTGTCTTCCATCCTGTCTCAGGCATCGGGGGGCGTTGTCATCCCCGGCGGCTCAGGCTTGATGCACGGTTCCTGCCACCAGACGGCCCTGGTGGAAGGTGGCCACGCGCGGTGAGACACGTGCAACGGTCTCCGCCGAGCAGCTCGCATCCACCAGCATGAACTCTGCGCTGTCGCCTGACCGGGGCCATGCCCGTTGCCCATTGGCATCCAGGGGGAGTATGCCGCCCGTGGCGATCGACATGGCCCGGCTGAGCTGGAATTCATCGATGCCACCGTACAGCTGGGCATAGAGATTGGCCTTGTCCATGACATCTCCGGTGCCAAACGGCGACCAGTGATCCACCACGCTATCCGTGCCGGTCATGACGGAGACGCCTGCCTCATACAGCGTGGGCAGCGGCATTACCAGGCCCGCGATCGGGACCGTCGAGGCAATCGTCACCTGCTGGGCGGCGAACCGGCTCGCCAATTCCTTCACCTCGGCCATGTCCAGGGTACTCAGGGCGAACGCATGGCTGATGGTCAGCTTGCCTTTCAGCGCGGGATTGCTCTCCACCGTGTCCATCATGTAGCGAATGGCCGCCGGGCCAGAGGGGCCGGTCTCGTGCAGGTGGATATCGATCTTGGCATCGTGGTCGATGGCGATCTGGAACATCGCGTCCAGCGATCCCTCCATATCGCCATCCACATTCGTCGGGTCCAGGCCGCCGACATACTGCACGCCCATCTGCATGGCCTCGCGCATCAGGCCATCGACATCGGCGCGCAGCAGACCATGCTGGGGGAAGGCGACGATCTCACAGGAAAATTCATCGCGATGGTTGTCGAGGGCCTGTTGAAGGTGCTCCAGGCTTTTCAGGCCGCTGACCGGGTCGATGTTGCAATGACTTCTGGCGACCGTACTGCCTTTCGACAGCAGCAGCGCAATCAAGGCTTCCGCCCGCTCCCGTGAGGTTGGGAGCAGCTGCGGTATCAGCTTCTCCTCCAGGGCAATCATGTCGCTGATGGTCTTCCCCTGGCGCGATCGAGGAGCTCTCCAGGGGCCACCGTAGAATGTCTTGTCCAGATGGATGTGCATGTCCCGGGTCGCGGGAAGCAGCAGGTGTCCCCGGGCACTGTAGCGGGGCAGCTGTCCATTCGGTTCTTGCCCCACGGCAATGACATCGGTGATCCGTCCGTCCTTGATCTCCAGCGTATGCCTGCCGGTACGGGTGCCGACGACGATATCTCCCTCGTACTCGAATCCTTCCTCGAGGGTGACGTCGGTGAGGTAATAGTGATGCTCAGTAAGTTTGTCTTTTTTGTCAGAGTCTTGGTGGCGGCCTTGAGAGCCCATGCTGGATGCATAGGAGGCACTGGCCATGCCGCCTAGCATACCTGTCATGGCACATGCGCCCGTCAGTTTTCCCGTGGCACCGAGGAAGCCTCTACGGCTGACATTGTTGGAAATCCCCATTGGTTTTCGGCCTTTATGTGGGTGGTAATACCTGGTTATTGGTGTTCTTCCTAGAAGGTAATTTGCGAGCCTATCTTTTCCCATCAATATTTCTGAATGCACCACATTCGATAACCAAATATCTCCACTCCATCGGCCAAGAAAGTCGATTGGTAATATCAGGAGGGTTCCTGCCGTGCTCCTCCGGATGCAGTGATCGCAGTATGTATGGCCTCGGGCATGAGGCCGGTATCCCCCGGGACGACCCATGGACGGCCCCGGTCTTTGAGTGATCGCCTACAGTGAAAGAAACAGTTACAGCCGGGAGGACGCCATGATGTCTCGCCTGTCACGCAGGTTGATGGTCGAAAAATAATCGGGGGACAGACCCCTATTAATACCTTAGCTAGGAGCATTTCACCGTGGGCACGTTCTTAAGGGACTCTGGCCGCGCTGCTGGTGCCGGCCACCCCTCTGTCAACTAGGCGCTGATGAGTCGTTGACGAAGCCTGGGAAGGCGTCGGGCCACCGGCGGCAGGCGGGTCGCCATGATCAGGGCAGATGCTGTGGCGTACAGGGTCCACTCCCCGAGGTCGGCGCGCACTCCCCAGAAGAAGTGCAGGAGTATCAGCCCCAGGATGGGGTAGGAGAGCTTGTGCAGCGGCTTCCATCGCTTGCCGAGCCGGCGCATCGACCAGCGGTTCGAGGTCGCGCCTAGGGCGACAAGGCCGATCAGGGCGAGCAGGCCGACGAGGATGTAGGGGCGCTCGATCAGCTCGCTGCCGAGCATCGCCCAGTCGAGCCCCAGGATGAACAGCGCGTAGCTGAGCAGGTGCAGGCTGGCGTAGGCCAGCGTCCAGAGACCAAGCTGCCGCCGGATCAGCGCAAAGCCCTTCCAGCGGGTGAGCTTGGTGAGCGGCGTCAGGCTCAGGGTGAGCAGCAGCATCCAGAGCCCGCCCAGGCCGATATTCAGCAGCAGGTAGCGCCCCGGCTCGGGGCCGGCGGCGTTGCTGGCGACCTGCCCGCTCCACAGCACCAGGGGCGCCAGTGCCGCCAGGAAGACGCCGGTGCGCCAGAGCTGCCATTTGCGCTGTGCCGTCATCAGAAGTGCTTCCGCAGATCCATGCCCGCGTACAGCTCGGCCACCTCGTCGGCGTAGCCGTTGAACATGCGGGTATCGAGGGTGTTGGGATTGAACAGGCTGTTGGGCAGGCGCCGTTCGGTGGCCTGGCTCCAGCGAGGGTGGTCGACCTCGGGATTGACGTTGGCGTAGAAGCCGTACTCCTCCGGGGCGATCCGCTGCCAGGAGTTGACGGGCTGCTCTTCCACCAGCGAGATGCGCACGATCGACTTGATGCTCTTGAAGCCGTACTTCCACGGCACCACCAGCCGCAGGGGCGCGCCGTTCTGGTTGGGCAGCTCGCGGCCGTACATGCCCAGCGCCAGCAGCGTCAGCGGCTGCATGGCCTCGTCCAGGCGCAGCCCCTCCACGTAGGGCCAGTCGATCAGCGAGAACGAGGAGCGCTGCCCGGGCATCTGCTCGGGGTCGACCAGGGTCTCGAAGCGCACGTAGCGGGCCTTGCTGGTGGGCTCGGCGCGCTTGATGACGTCGGCCAGCGAGATGCCCAGCCAGGGAATCACCATCGACCACGCCTCGACGCAGCGCAGGCGATAGATGCGTTCCTCGAAGTGAGAGGGGCTGGCGAAGTCCTCCAGGTTGAAGCGGCCGCCGTTATTCACTTCGCCGTCGATCACCACGCTCCACGGCTGGGTCTCCAGGCCGTCGGCGTGGCGGGCCGGGTCGGACTTGCCGGTGCCGAACTCGTAGAAGTTGTTGTAGCCGCTGGCGTCGCCGAACGGGGCAATCGCGTCCTTCTCGGGGTCGTCCGGCACGATGGCGCGCGGGCGGGCGGCCCCGAGCTTCGCCTGCAGCCAGGCGGGGGCATCACCGTCGGGCACGTCCGAGTAGTCGGCGCTGGCCTTGGCCCTGCCGGACAGGGCGAGCCCTGCCCCCAAGCCTGCCATGCCGCCCATGAAGCGGCGACGGGAGAGGTAGACGGATTCCGGTGTCACATCGGATTCGCGCAGATCGCTGGGCTTGGCGATTTTTATCAGCATGTGATGCCTCCACTGGCGCCGAACGTTGACGCGGCGAGTTTCCAGCATCGTGACACGCGGGCCTCGTCAAACAGCTGACGGCAAGATGACAGCTTTGTAATGGGGAGCAGAGGCCGGATCCCGTGCTGCGCCTCTCTTGGAGTGGCTACACAGAAAGACACAGCTTTTCCATCGATCACCATGGAGCACTTGGCTTGGGCCAGGATGTGATGGATTTGTGGGCATGCCCCCTTCCATGTGGCGCAATAGGTTTTCCGCTTGGAAGGGGGGATCATTCAGGGCATCGTGGTTGTGAGAGCGTTTTACTCCGCCGCCTGTAGACGATAGATATACTCGGCAACAGCCAGTATTCGGGCACGAATCACGGCCTCCGCATCGTACTCGAAGTCGAAGTATTCTTCCGCGGCTTCAATGCCAAATCGTTGCCCCCAGATGGGCATTTCTCGTGAACCGTGCGCCTGCACGTCGGCCGTTCCCTCGATGGTTTCGTAGACACGCGCCATGGGGAAGACGTTGTCGTTCCTCTGAGCCAGCGTGGTGAGATCGGGAACCCGTGTTTCGAGGACTTCCGCAAAGGGTCCGTTGCCCTTGCCTTCCTTGCCGTGACATACGGCACAGTTGTTGAGATATTCCTGTTTGCCGACATCCACCTTTTCTTCTTGGGCGTGAGCAGTTATCCAGAAGGAAAAGCTCATCACGATGGCCGTCAAGCAGGTGCCGACTTTATGGGTGTACATGGCGGTTCCTCTATATTGTTATTTGCTGGTTTTTGATTGAGGTGTGACAAGCCTAGTGACAGAGCCTCATGCAGTTATCGTTGGATTTTCAGTGTATTAGTTACATTTATAGTTGGTGAGGGCGGGGCGTGCAAATAAAGTTTTAGCGGTGGGGTTTGCGTATTTATTAAGATTAATGTGTTTGATTTATATTCGATATGTTGCCGTGCGTTGGCATAGTCTATGTGATTGTTAATCAGCTTCTTTCAAAACTTGATAGTCGGAAGGGTCGCGAATATGTCGCCTTTTCCGATTAATGGTCTGATGATTTTCAGGCGTAAGATTTAAGGGGGTGTCGCTATTTTCTCGGCGAGATCTGACGCCATAGTGTGGCGATTTTAATACCGGAGATGAGAAACGATCTTCCCTGCTTGCCGGTCGAGCCGTGGTCATGGGGCAGTGGCTGCGCTCGAGTGTAGCCGGGTCTGGTGGCGGAGACCTGCTGTACAGGTATCGCGTGGAATCGTCACCCCGACAGGGTGGGTTCCTTCAGCGTTCGGCTGACTCCGGTGTCCTGGGGTGATCGGCAATCCACTCGGGGCGCGAGGAGCCTGGAGTGGCCGCGGCGCCTAGTCCTTCGTCGAGTGGCTACACTGAAAGACACAGTGACAGCCGGGAGGACGCCATGAGCAATCGTCTGTTACGCGGGTTGATGGCCGGGTTCACGGCCACCCTGGTCATCTCGTTGATCCTGATTCTGCGCCTGGCGGCGGGAATCATCCCCTGGTACGACCCCATCGAAGTCATGAACCTGGCCGCTCAGGACCTGCTCGGCACGCCGGACAGCCATATGCTGGCCTGGGGCATCCATTTCGCCGTGGGTACGCTGATCTGGGGGCTGCTGTTCGCGCTGCTGGTGCCCTACCTACCCGGCCGCACCCCCACGCGGCGGGGCCTGGAGTTCGGCGTAGGCAGCTGGCTGGTGGTGATGGTCACGGTCTTTCCCCTGGCGGGCTCCGGCTTCTTTGGCCTGGGCCTCGGGCTGGTGGCACCGCTCTCCATGCTGATCGCCCACCTCGTCTTCGGGGCGGTGATCGGGGCCGTCTACGGCTGGGGGAAGGGCGTGGTCTAGCCTCGGAGAGGCAGCACTGAGGGGTAGGCGCTGCTATCACTGCCTGACCGCGTTAGGACCGTGGCGGCGGGGCGGGCGGTTTTATGCCTGCCTGAGCCTCGCGCGCGGTTACCAGTGAACTGCCACGCAGTTTCTGCCTTCGTGCTTGGCCTGGTACATGGCGGCATCGGCGCGCTGGGTCACGGCCTGAATGTTCGCATCGCCCGGACGAAAGCGGGTGACGCCGATACTCACCGTGAAGTGGAAGGGGAGCTCTTGCGCGTCGATCGAGGCCTCGGCGATCTGGCGCTGCAGGCGCCAGGCGACGCTCTCGGCCTCCTCGGGGGCCATGTCGGGCATGATCACCATGAACTCCTCCCCGCCGGTGCGGCAGGGCAGGTCGCTGGGGCGCAGGTTGTCTTTTAGGGTGTTCGCCAAGAGCTTCAGGCCCTTGTCGCCTTCGGCGTGCCCCAGGCTGTCGTTGATGGCCTTAAAGCGGTCGATGTCGATCATCAGCAGGGCCGCCTCGATCTCCTCGCGCTCGACCGATCGGGCGACCTCGCCGGCGGCGTCGTCGAAGGAGCGGCGGTTGGCCAGCCCGGTCAAGGGGTCGGTGCTGGCCTGACGGGCCCAGTAGGCCTGCTGGCGTTTCTGCCGGGTGACGTCGCGATATGCCCAGAGGTGGCCGTGGTACTCATCGGCGACGAACAGCGGCGTATAGCTGCGCTCGAGGAAGCGGCCGCCCTTCATGGTCAGCAGGTCGCGGGTCTGCTTGCGCCCCTCCACGACGAGCTCCTCGATGCGCGCCACGAAGGCGTCCGGTTCCGTGAAGTACTCCTTGACGGAGTGGGCCGCCTCCCGACAGTTCAGCTCTGCGAGGCTCTCGGGAGACGCATCGAGCCCGAAGAGGTCGCAGAAGGCCTGGTTGGCCACGATGACCCGGCGATGCTCGTCCTCGAGCAGCAGCCCCAGTTCCAGCCCCTCGATGACCACTTCGAGCTGACGCCGGGAGACGAGCTGCGCGGCCTCCAGCGTCTTGCGCGAGGTGATGTCGAGTTCGCCCATCACGATCATCGGCCGTCCCGTCTGGGGATCGGTGGCGCGGCACAGGTCGACATGATGCCAGCGCTCGCCGCCGTTGATCTGCATGATCGCGTCCAGCGAGCAGCGTGGCTCGTCCTCCAGCTGCGGGAGGAGCCGCTCGGCAAGGGCGTGGTCGGTGAAACAGGCGTGGAAGGAGGCGAGCCCCTGGCGCGCCTCGAGGGCGGCCGGGTTGCGCACCAGCAGGCGCCCCTGGCCATCGAACACGGAGACCATCATCGGCGAGTGCCTGACGGCCTCGAGGGCGCGCAGGCTGGAGGCATCCTGGGAGATGGCGCTATCGACCCCCTCCACCAGCATGCCGCTGCACCCATCACGCATCACCACACGGCTGCAGCGACAGTGCAACGAGACGGCCTGGCCCCCAGGGTAGAAGCTCCAGTGTTCGTCGATGACCTCGCCGCTCGCCAGGCGCGGGAGATAATCCGCCAGGCGGCGCCGCGTCGTCTCGCTCATCGTCGAGGTGAAGTCACGGGCGTAGAGGCCCTGGGGCGTGTCCGCCTCCCAGAACCTCAGCGCCGCGGCATTGGCATAGCGCATCCTTTCCTGCTCGATATCGAAGATCCAGACGGGGGTCTGGAGCCGATCGAGCAGGGCGTCGTCGCCGAAAGTGGCCGCGTGGGGCGCGTCGTGGAAGAGGGTCATGAGAGCGGAAGGCCCCTGGAGGTTGCCGTGAGTCTCCGCCATAGACAGTCCATCATCGCGGATCTTGTTTGATTAGCTAACGATGACATTACCATCGAATGATCGACGCAGCAGCCACCCCACGCCGCCGCTAACGCGACCCTGATCAACGTTATGGCGATCGCTGCCCCGAGTGACGTTCGTCGCGTTGCCGGGCCGAGCCAGCCGCGAGCGGCTAGGCTTTCAGGGCGCGCGGCGGAGGACATGACGATGCTCAAGGCTGTACTGCTCGATATCAGTGGGGTGTTGACCGAGGATGGCGAGGCCCTGCCCGGCGCCGTGGAGGCGGTGGCGCGGCTCACGGCGAGCGGGCTGGCGCTGCGCTTTCTCACCAACACCTCGCGCAAGACCTCGGCGGCGGTCTGCGAGGAGCTCGAGCGCCTCGGCTTCGACGTGGCGCCGGAGCAGGTCTTCACCGCGCCCGGGGCGATCCGGCGCCATCTCGAGCGTCATCGGCTGACGCCCTACCTGCTGATCCACGAGAACCTCGAGCCGGAGTTCGCCGACCTGCCCGGGGACGCGCCCAACGCCGTGGTGCTCGGCGATGCCGGGCAGCGCCTGGACTACGCCCACCTCGACGAGGCCTTCCGGCTGCTGCTGGAGGGCGCGCCGCTGCTGGCCGTGGGCACCAATCGCTACTTTCGCGAGAAAGGCACCCTGCATCTGGACGCGGGCCCCTTCGTGCGTGCCCTGGAGTATGCCGCCGGCACCGAGGCCCGTATTCTCGGCAAGCCCTCGGGCGACTTCTTCCGCGCCGTGCTCGAGGAGGCCGGGGTGGAACCCCATGAGGCGCTGATGGTGGGCGACGACGTGGAGTGCGACGTGCTCGCCGCCATGCAGGTCGGCCTGGCGGCGTGCCTGGTGCGCTCCGGCAAGTATCGCCAGGGCGACGAGGCCCAGGCGCCCGAGGCCCGCTGCGAGGCCAGCCTGGCCGCGCTGGTCGAGGCGCTGCTGGATACGCCCTGATCTCCCTCGCCGCAGGTTGATAGCAGGCTAACGCGTCCCCATATCGACACTCAGCACACGATTCGCCACCGAGGAGGGCCCATGAGCCAAGGCAACGATTACACTCCGCCGAAGGTCTGGAGCTGGGAGAAGGCCAGCGGCGGCACCTTCGCCAGCATCAATCGCCCGGTCGCCGGGCCCACCCACGAGCAGGCGCTGTCGGTCGGGGAGCACCCCTTCCAGCTCTACTCCATGGGTACGCCCAACGGCGTGAAGGTCACGGTGATGTTCGAGGAGCTGCTGGCGCTCGGTCACCAGGAGGCCGAGTACGACGCCTGGCTGATCCGCATCGGCGAGGGCGACCAGTTCGGCAGCGGCTTCGTCGAGATCAATCCCAACTCGAAGATCCCGGCGCTGGTCGATCGCAGCGGCGACGAGCCGGTGCGGGTGTTCGAGTCCGGCGCCATCCTGCTGTATCTGGCCGAGCGCTTCGGCGAGTTCCTGCCGAGCGAGCACGGCGCGCGCACCGAGACCCTCAACTGGCTGTTCTGGCAGATGGGTAGTGCGCCCTTCCTGGGCGGCGGCTTCGGCCACTTCTACGCCTACGCGCCCGAGCCGCTGCAGTACCCCATCGATCGCTACGCCATGGAGGTCAAGCGCCAGCTCGACGTGCTGGACCGCCGCCTGGCCGAGACGCGCTACCTGGCCGGCGACACCTACACCATCGCCGATATCGCCAACTGGGCCTGGTATGGCCAGCTCGCGCTGGGCCGGATCTACGGCGCTGGCGAGTTTCTGCAGGTGCAGGAGTACGAACACGTGCAGCGCTGGGCCAAGGAGATCGACGCCCGCCCGGCGGTGCAGCGCGGACGCATGGTCAACCGCACCTTCGGCGAGCCGTCCATGCAGCTGCATGAGCGCCACGACGCCAGCGACTTCGAGTACAAGACGCAGGACGTTATAAGCTCTTAATCTTCTGGTCGTTGCACACCGTGCGCCGTGGGCCTAAGGTCCGCGGCGCTTTTCCTTTTTGACGAGGTCCCTATGTCGACGCTCCTGACACCCCTGTGGCACGGCTATCGCGATGCCTCGCTGATCCTGCGCGTGAGCATCGCCCTGGTGCTGGGCGTGGTGGTCGGCCTGGTCGGCGGGCCCACGGTGGCCGACTGGCTGGCTCCGCTGGGCGAGCTGCTGATGCGGCTGTTGAAGTTCATCATCCTGCCCATCGTGCTGTTTACCCTGATGGCCGGGATCAACCAGGGCCGGGCCGGCAGCCTCGGGCGGATCGGCCGCAAGGTGTTTCTTTTCTACCTGGCCACCTCGGCGCTGGCCATCGCCGTGGGCCTCGCCGTCGCCAGCCTGCTGTCGCCGGGGGAGGGCATGTCGCTGGCCGGGGCCGGCTCGGTGTCGGTGCCCGATAACCCCGGCATTCTCTCGGTGGTGCTCGGCATCGTGCCGAACAACATCGTCGCCGCCTTCGCCGAGCAGGACCTGCTGGGCATCATCTTCGTCGCGCTGGTGTTTGGCCTGGCCGTGGCGAAGATGCGCCAGTCCGAGTCCCAGGCGGAGCTCGGTGAGAAGCTCTATGGGCTGATCGAGGCGCTCAACGCCGCCACGCTTCGGGTGATGGGCGGCATCCTGCACGTCGTGCCGGTCGGGGTCTTCGCCATCGTGGTCGGCACCGTCGCCGAACAGGGCCTTTCGACCCTGCTGTCGCTGGGCGACATGGTGGTGGTGCTCTACATTGCGCTGGGCGTGCAGCTGCTGGTCTATCTTGGCCTGCTCAAGGGCTTCGGCGTGCCGGCGCGGGCGTTTTTTCGCGAGGCGCGCACGCCCATGGCCACCGCCTTCGCCACCCAGAGCAGCTCCGGCACCCTGCCGCTGACCCTGGACGCCGCGAGCCGCCTGGGCCTGCCGCGCAGCCTCTACGGCTTCAGCCTGCCGCTGGGCGCGACGCTGAACATGGACGGGGCGGCGATCCGCATCGCCATCTCGGCGGTGTTCGCCGCCAACGTGATGGGCGCGCCGCTGGACTGGTCGAGCATGCTGCAGATCGTGGTGGTGGGCACGCTGATCTCGGTGGGCACCGCCGGGGTGCCGGGCGCCGGCATCGTGATGATCGCCACGGTGTTCTCCCAGGTCGGCCTGCCCATCGAGGCCGTGGCGCTGCTCACCGCCATCGATGCGCTGGTCGGCATGGGCTGCACGGCGCTCAACGTCACCGGCGATCTCGTCGGCACCGCCGTGATCGGCCGCAGCGAGGGCGAGCGTATCGCCTCTCGCGCCGAGCCGCAGACCGTGGCCGCCGCTGGCCAGGGTGACGTGTCATGAGCAGCACTCCCTTCGAGGCGCTGGCCTGTCCGCTGGACGGCGAGGCGCTAGAGCGCCGCGATGGCACCTGGCGCTGCGCCGCCGGGCACAGTTTCGATATCGCCCGCCAGGGCTATGTGCATCTGCTGCCGGTGCAGCAGAAGCGCTCCCGCGATCCCGGCGACAGCAAGGCGATGGTCGCGGCGCGTCAGCGCTTCCTCGAGGCCGGCTACTATCGGCCGGTCGCCGACGCGGTCGGCCGCGCCGTGCTGGAGGGGGCGGGACCGGGCATGCTGAGCTGCCTCGATGCCGGCTGCGGCGAGGGTTACTACCTGCGCGAGCTGGCCCGCACTTGTGAAGAAAGCTGTGACGAGGAGCCCGAGGGATCGGGCGACGCGGCAAGCGATGCGACGCCGTCGCTGGCGCTGCTGGGCCTGGATATCTCCAAGTGGGCGGTGCTCGCCGCCGCCCGGCAGGGCAAGCAGGCGGGCGTGTCGGCGAGCTGGGTGGTGGGCAGCAACGCCCACCTGCCCGTGCAGACGGGCACGCTGGATCGGCTGCTGTGCCTGTTCGGCTTCCCGGTGGCCGCGGAGTTCGCTCGGGTGATGAGGCCCGGTGGGGTGCTGCTGATGGCCGAGGCCGGGCCGGATCACCTGCGCGAGCTGCGCGAGATCATCTATCCCGAGCTGAAGCCCGAGCGCACGGAACGGCCCCCGGCGCCGGGGGGCTTCACGCGCCTCGATACCGAGACGGTGCGCTACCCCCTCGAGCTCGAGGGCACCGCGCCCATCGCCGACCTGCTGGCGATGACCCCGCACCTCTATCGCGCCAGCGTCGAGGGCCGGGAGCGGGCGGCGGCGCTGGAGCGGCTCACCGTCACCGTGGAGGTGCGCCTGACGCGCTTCGTGCGCGGTGCCAGTGAGGCGCCCGGCTCGTCTCCCGATGCCTCTGACGCGTCACCTGAGCAGGCGCCCGATGCCGGCGATCCGAGGCCGTGACGCCCATCGCGGATCAGGCCGCCCTCGAGGCCACCCTGGCCGCGCGTCCGGCGGTGCTGGTGCTCTACGGCGGCCGGGCCTGTGGCGTCTGTCAGGCCATCAAGCCCCGGCTGGCGGCGATGCTGGCCGCCGAGTTTCCCCGCCTGGAGGCCCTCTACGTCGATTGCCAGGGCGAGGCCTCGGCGCTGTGCGCCCAACAGCGCGTCTTCTCGCTGCCGGTGGTCGAGCTGTGGTTCGAGGGGCAGCGGTTCGACACCTTCGTGCGGGCCTTCTCGCTCGCCGAGGTGCGTCGCGCCCTCCAGCGCCCCTATGCGGCGCGGTTCGCGGCGCACGACTAGAGCGCTGGCGTCTGTGCTCGGAGTCGATAGCCGGATCGATAACCGGGATCGATAGCCAGGGCCGATCGGGCACATCGAGGCCGCGGGGTTTTCGCCGGTCGCGGTCGGTGACTATCTTGGCAGGTAGCGTCGATTCGCCGATCGAGGAGCCCGTGCCCATGAACAAGCCCGTGATAGCCGCCAACTCGCCCGCGACCGTGACCCTGACCAAAGGCAAGGAGTACGCGTTCTGCCGCTGCGGACGCTCGGCCAAACAGCCATTCTGCGATGGTTCCCACGCCGGCACGGGTTTCACGCCCCTGAGCTTCGTGGCCGAACAGGACGGCGAGGCCACCCTGTGTCGCTGCAAGCACACCGCCGATGCCCCCTACTGCGACGGGACCCATGCGCGCTTCAGCGATGACCAGGTGGGGCAGGAAGGCCCCGAAGACGAAGGCGGCGAGTCGGACGAAGCGAAAGAGTCCGACCAGGCGCCCAAGGCCAAGGCCACCGAGGAGGAGCCCACGGTGGCCTTCATCCATCGGCTGGCCCGCGAGGGGCTCGAGCAGATGGGTCACCACGGTCCGATCGCCGCCATGGGCGTGCCGCGCCATACCCTGCCGCACTGGGACGACCTGCAGATCATGGCGGCCCAGCTGGCGACCCAGCCGCTCGGGGAGGAGGCCGAGGTCGCCACCGAACTGGTCATCGGCCCCGAGGCCAAGAAGCCGCTGACGCTTGCCATGCCGCTACTGGTCTCGGACATGAGCTTCGGCGCCCTCTCCGAGGAGGCCAAGATCGCCCTGGCCCGCGGGGCCGAGCGGGCCGGCACCGGCATCTGTTCAGGCGAAGGGGGCATGCTGCCCGAGGAGCAGCAGGAGAACTCGCGCTACTTCTTCGAACTCGCCAGCGCCAAGTTCGGCTACGATGAGGCGCTGCTCGAGAGGGTCCAGGCCTTCCACTTCAAGGGCGGGCAGGGCGCCAAGACCGGCACCGGCGGCTTCCTGCCGGGCAACAAGAACACCGCCAGGATCGCCGAGGTGCGCGGCATCCCGGAGGGCGAGCCGGCCGAATCGCCGCCGACCTTCGAGGACCTGCACTCGGTCGCCGACTTCCGCCACTTTGCCGATCGGGTGCGCGAGCTCAGCGGCGGCATCCCGATCGGCTTCAAGCTCAGCGCCAACCATATCGAACGGGACATCCAGTTCGCGCTCGACGCCGGCGCCGACTACCTCATCCTCGACGGTCGCGGCGGCGCCACCGGGGCGGCCCCGACGCTCTTTCGCGACCACATCAGCGTGCCCACCATTCCGGCCCTGGCGCGGGCCCGGCGCCACCTCGACGAGCAGGGCGCCAGCGGCCGCGTCACTCTGATCGTCACCGGCGGACTGCGGGTGCCGAGCGACTTCGTCAAGGCCATGGCGCTCGGCGCCGACGGCATCGCCATCGCCAACAGCGCCATCCAGTCGATCGGCTGCGTGGCCGCCCGGATCTGCAATACCAACAACTGTCCTGCCGGCATCGCTACCCAGCGCCAGGACCTGCGCCAGCGGCTCAACGTCGACAAGTCCGCCCGCCAGCTGCAGACCTTCCTCGAGGCCTCCGTCTCGCTGATGCAGGTGCTGGCGCGGGCCTGCGGTCACCACCGCCTGGATCAGTTCAATCGCGAGGACCTCGCTACCTGGCAGCGCGAGATGGCCCTGCTCAGCGGGGTGCGCTTTGCCGGGGTGATGGATCCGCGCGGCTGAGGCGGAGCTTCTGCCCGCGTGGTGAACGACGGGCCCCTCGTCCATACCCGTGTCTGCGCCATGCAGCTGGCGAGGATATGGCTGGCGTCTTGGGTGGTCATGGGGGAGGGCTCTCGGCAAGCCGGGTGAGGCCCCTCAGAGGCTGGGCGAGCTTTCTCCTCGTGGTGGGAGCCGGGCAGGCCGGCTATCGTCAAGGCAGCGGATCGGGTTTCCCGATCCTCGCCGTCATGGCCCGGGGATCCGGGCTCGGAGGCCGCCTCTTGGAGCGCATCCGGCATATCCATTCCATCACCCGGCGCCTGATCATCATGACCACGGTGGCGGTCGCCGTGCTCGGGGTGATCTTCGCGCTGACCTTCTACCAGA
Source organism: Halomonas pelophila (assembly GCF_040196315.1). Classification (NCBI taxonomy): domain Bacteria; kingdom Pseudomonadati; phylum Pseudomonadota; class Gammaproteobacteria; order Oceanospirillales; family Halomonadaceae; genus Halomonas; species Halomonas pelophila. The sequence goes on along the minus strand of NZ_JBEGCI010000009.1, from coordinate 21,773 downwards.
ACCAGCGCTTCCTGGTGACCTGGGCGGTGCCCCTGTGCGTCATCATCGGCGGGTTCGTCAGTATCCAGCAGCGCCTCAACAAGGTCACGGAAGAGGAGCTCGTGCTGCTGGATGCCTCCTGGTTCCAGATCCTGCTGGTGCCCATCTTCGGCGGGGTGTTCGCCCTGGTGCTCTACCTGCTGTTCCTGTCCGGCATCGTCGCGGGCGATCTCTTTCCCGCCTTCTCGTTCCCCACGCGGGAGGATATACCGGAGGGAGAGGACTTCATGTTGCGCATCTTCCGTGACACCTATCCGAGCTCGGGACCGGATCTCGCCAAGCTGCTGTTCTGGTCCTTCGTGGCGGGCTTCACCGAGCGTTTCGTGCCCCAGTTGATCAGCAAGGTCACCTCCCGGGTATCGGAGGAGGACGAACGGGACGACGCGGCGGATCGCTGAACGCTCAGCGCCAGCCCATCCGCCAGGTGGCGTCGTCCTTGAGGGCCTGCCAGGGCAGGGTGGTCTCGCGGTGGGTGTAGACCGCCTCGAGGACCACCTCGACCACGGTCTCCTCCTCGTCGCGCACGAGCTTCGTCACCAGGAAGTGCTTCTCCTTGTGACTCGGCTGCACGGCGGTCCACTTGCTATGGTGGAGCTTCTCGGGGTTGATGGCGTTCATGGCCGTCTCCTCGGGGCAGGGGGCGAGCATAGCGGAAAGGGGAGTGTCTCAAGGATTCCAGCCCGGGTGGGCCAAAGCAACGGGGGCGCCGGCCTGGCCGGCGCCCCCGTGGCGCGTCGAGGTCGGGCGGTACGGATCAGAGCCTGACCAGCATCTTGCCGCGGTTGGCGCCCTCGAACAGCTTGAGGAAGGCGTCCGGGGTGCGCTCGAGGCCATCCTCGATGGTCTCCTCGTAGTCGATCTGGCCGTTCTCGACCTGCGGGCCGACCTCCTCGAGGAACTGCGGGTAGTGGTCCCAGTGATCGAAGACGATGAAGCCCTGCATGCGGGCGCGGCGAATCAGGATCATCGCCAGGTTGCCCGGCCCGGCGCTCGGGGTGTCCTCGTTGTAGCGGGCGATCATGCCGCACACGGCGATGCGCGCGCCGACCCTCAGGGTGTTCAGCGCCGCCTCCAGGCAGGTGCCGCCGACGTTCTCGTAGTAGACGTCGAAGCCCTCGGGGCAGGCCTCGTTGAGGGCCGCGGTGAGCTGGGCGGCATTCTTGCCCTTGTAGCTGACGGCCTTGACGCCACGCGCCTCGAGCCAGTCGAGCTTCTCCTGGGAGCCGGCGATGCCGACCACGGTGCCGCCCTTGGCCTTGGCCAGCTGCACGGCCAGCGAGCCCACCGCGCCGGCGGCGCCGCTGACCAGCACGTTGTCGCCTTCCTGCATCTCGGCGATGCGGTTGAGGCCGGTCCAGGCGGTCATGCCCGGCATGCCGAGCACGCCCAGGTAGGCCTGTTCCGGCACCTCGAAGGCGGGCAGGGTCTCCAGCTGATCAGCGGGCAGCTGGGCGATGTCGCGCCAGCCGTCCATGTGGCGCACCTTGGTACCCACCGGGAAGCTCGCATCACGGGATTCAATGACCTCGCCGATGGCCGCGCCTCCCAGCGGCGCGTTCAGTTCGAACGGCTCGATGTAGGTGGTCACGCCGTTCATGCGGCCGCGCATGTAGGGGTCTACCGAGAGCCAGCTGTTATGGACGCGTACCTCGCCCTCGGCGAGGGCGGGCAGCGCCTGCTCATGCAGCTCGAACAGCTCGCGGGCCGGCGTGCCCTGGGGATGATCGTTGATGGTGAAGAAGCGGGATTGCATCGTGCGACTCCTGTCGGTGTGCGGGGGTACGTGTCGTACTAGACGACCAGTCTAATTCAGAACGTCGGGCGCGCCAAGCCGTATGCGACTCGCGTCGCGATCGCGCTGGGATAGCATCGCGTGACCCACCGTCGGCGGGCGATGCGGCACGGGAGAGTCAGGTAAATCCTGGCGCAACGGGCCGGCTCGACTAGCCTGAGGTGGCCGCGCCCGAGCCGGGCGTCGGCCACCTCGCTGGGAAGGCGCACAACATGCTGGAGAGCTATATCACTGGAGTGGCGCTGAACGGTGGACTGATCGCCTCCATCGGTGCCCAGAACGCCTATCTGCTCGGCCAGGCGATCCGGCGACAGCACCACTGGTGGTCGGCGGGGCTGTGCATCGGCAGTGACGTGCTGCTGCTCGGCGCCGGGATGTTCGGGATCAGCGCCATGCTGCTGGCCCTGCCCCTGACCATGGAGGTGATGCGCTGGCTGGGGGTGGCGTTTCTCGCCGTGCTCGGCGCCCAGGCCCTGTGGCGAGCGATCAGCGGCAATGATCGGCTGGTCTCGACGCAGGCCAGGATGCGCAGCCGTCGCCAGGTGCTGCTGGCGACGGCCGCGGTCACCCTGGTCAATCCCCAGGTCTATCTGGAGACCCTGCTGGTCATCCCCTCGGTGGGTATCCATCTCAAGAGCGCCACGGTCTTCATGCTGGGGGCCGTCACCGCATCGGTCGCCTGGTTCGCGCTGCTGGCCTGGGGCGGCGCCCGGCTCTCCCACTGGCTGTGCCGACCGGTGGCGTGGCGCGCCATCGAGACCGTGACCGGCATCATGATGGTGGGCATCGCCGTGCACCTGGCTCGCGAGTCGCGTTTTTTTGACTAGCGGCGGCCGGTGGACGAGCGGGGGGCTTCGACCAGGCGCGGCGCTTCGAAACGAAAACACCCCATCCGGCGAGAGCCGAATGGGGTGCGGTGAGCGCAGCACCGTGCTCATGGCCTCAGCGTTGAGGCTGTTCCTCGAAGAGTTCCGCCTTGGCATCGCGCATGACGTTCTCGCAGGCGGCCTGATGGGCGAGCTGGATCAGCAGGCCCTGGGTCACGGCGAAGCCCTTCTCCAGGCAGGTATCGACGTCCTCGCGGCTCACTTCGGGGGTCACGTTGCAGTCAATCTTCAGCGTTCTACCACCGCCATCCAGCCGATCGGCGAAGGCCCTGAAGCGCCAGGCCATTCGCTGTTTCCAGCTGGCGGATTCTTCCATGCCCTCGTTGACGCTAAACGTGCACTGCCATTCAGGTTTGTAGACCTTCATAGAACCTCCCGTGCTGGCTGGAAAGAATGATCGATCGTGTCTGCTGCTCCCTGCGGTGAAAAGTGTTGCTCGATCATCATACAGGCTTTCGCTCGACTGACCATCGCTGCCGCCATGGGAGACACCGAACGGTCGGGGCCTCGGGGCGGTTGGCGTCGGGGCTCACTCGAGCTGGGGCTCACTCGAGCCGTGACTCACTCGAGCTGGATCTTGCTCAGCACCCTGGTCAGCTGCTCCAGTACCTCGCCGCTGTGTCGCCAGAAGTGCCAGAAAAGCGGGACGGACAGCGCCCGCTCCGGGGCGATGCTGGCCAGCCGGCCTTCCGTCACCAGCGGCGCCACCTGCATGCGCGGCATCATGCCGTAGCCCATGCCGGCGAGCGTCAGGCTCACGAAGCCCTCCGACGAGGGGCAGAGGTGGTAGGGAAAGCGGCCATGGTAGCCGCAGCTCGCCAGGAAACGGTGCTGCAGCTGGTCATGGGGGCCGTAGACGATGGCCGGGGCGCGGCGGAAGGCTTCGGCCGTCGGCCCGTCCGGGAAGTGGCGGGCGAGGTAGGCCGGGGTGGCGTAGGGGTGGTAGACCATGGTGCCCAGCGGCACGCAGCGGGCCCCGGCGATGGGACGGTCGCTGGCGCAGAGGCAGGCCGCCACCTCCCCGTCGCGCAGCCGCTTGAGCCCCACGTCCTGATCCTCGACCACCAGGTCCAGCAGCAGGCCCTTGGCCCGGCAGAAGTCGCCCACGGCCTCGGCCCACCAGGTGGCCAGGCTATCGGCATTGAGGGCGATGCGCAGGCGCGGCGCGGCCTCCTCCAGGGTCGGCAGCGTCGTGCGCAGGTCGCGCTCCAGCAGCTGCACCTGCTGGACATGGTTGAGCAGCCGCTGGCCCGCGGGGGTAGGGGCGAGCCGTGGGTGGCGGATCAGCACCGGCTGTCCCAGGCGGACCTCCAGCGCCTTGATTCGCTGGGAGACCGCCGACTGCGAGAGGCCCAGCTGTTCGCCGGCGCGCTCGAAGCCGCCGCACTCGATCACCGTGGCCAGCGCCTGGAGCAGCTTGTAGTCCAGCATCGGCCCTCCTTCGGGTACTCGTGAGAGACGTTCGGTATAAGTAAAACTGATGTGATATTAACAGGATGATTTTCCGGCATGTCGAGGCGTCGCTATGCTGGCCCCTCTCGATGGGAACCAGGAGGGGGAAACGCGATGCTGGAGAGCTATCTCACCGGGCTTGTGGTGTGCGGCGGCATCATCGTCGCCATCGGCGCGCAGAATGCCTACGTGCTGGGAGTGGCCGTGCGCCGTGAGCATCACTGGTGGTCGGCGGGGCTCTGCATGAGCACCGATGCGCTGCTGCTCATGGCCGGGATGTTCGGCGTCAGCGCGGTGCTTTTGAGCATGCCGAGTGCGCTGGAGGCGCTGCGCTGGCTGGGCGTGGTCTTTCTCGCCTGGCTGGCGGCCCAGGCCTTCTTCCGCGCCGCCAGCGGCCGTCAGGGGCTCTCCGTCGGCGGGGCGGGCGAGAGTAGCCCGAGGCGCGTGCTGCTCGCCACCCTCGCGGTCACCCTGCTCAATCCCCAGGTCTACCTGGATACCCTGCTGCTGATTCCTTCCATCGGTGCCCAGCAGCAGAGCGCCGCCACCTTCGTGGCCGGGGCGGTCACCGCTTCGATCCTCTGGTTCAGCTTGCTGGCCTGGGGCGGTGCGGCGCTCTCGCCCTGGCTCTCCCGGCCGCTGGCCTGGCGGGCGATCGACGGCACCATCGGCGTGATGATGGCGGTCATCGCCGTGCACCTGGCCATCAATTCCCCCGCGACGGTCTGAGCGAGGCCGCCTGGCCTAGCCTTGCTGGGTGAGGCTCTCGTCCTCGGCGTCCTGGGATTCCAGGGGAAGCCACTCCACCGCGGCGCTGATCACGTCCAGGTAGTTGCGGATCCGCTGCACGTAGTGCACCGGCTCGTAGCCCCGGGCATAGCCGTAGCGGGTCTGGGGGTAGTAGCGCTTGTCGGCCTTGAGCGGCAGCACCTCTCGCATGTCGGCCCAGGAGTCCGGGTCCTTGCCGAGCTCGCGGGCCAGCTGCCGGGCGTCCAGCAGGTGGCCGCGGCCGATGTTGTAGCTGGCCAGTGCCAGGTAGGTGCGGTCCGGTTCGGGGATGGTGTCGGGCAGCCGGTCATGCCGGTCGGCCAGATAGCGGGCGCCGCCGTCGATGGCCTCGGCCGGATCCAGGCGATTGGCGACACCCAGTGACTTGGCGGTGTTCTGGGTCAGCATCATGATGCCGCGCACCCCGGTGGGGGAGACGGCGCGCGGATCCCAGTGCGACTCCTGGTAGGCCAGGGCGGCGAGCAGATCGGCGGGCATGCCGGTCTCCTCGGCGGCGGAGAAGAAGTGGGTCAGCAGCGAGGGCAGGCGATCCTCGATGCGCCGGTTCAGGGCCCGCAGGTCGACGAAGTCGAAATCGCCGATGTAGTCGTAGTAGCGGTGCTGCATCGTCTCGACGCTGGCCTCGCCCTCGGGGCTTGCCATCCACTCCCGGGCCTGCGCGGCGAGGGCCTGGTGCCCGGCGGGCAGGTACCAGCCCAGCCGATCGCCACGGGTCAGGTTCAGGGCGACCTCCAGATGCGGGAAGTGGCGGCGCACCACCTGCACGATGTTGGAGTCGGCCAGGGTGCAGTCGATCTGTCGCTCGGCCACCGCGGCCAGCAGCATCTCGGTGGTACGCGGATCCTCCGCGTAGGTGATTCCGGTGTGATCGTTGGAGAGGCTCTCGAGCCGTTCCGTGTAGCTGGAGTCCGCCGTGACGCGGATCTCGACGTCGGCCATCTCCTCCACCTCGCGGGGCATCGGGCGCATCTCGCGATGGCACACCAGCTGCTCGACGACGTCGGTGTGGGTCGGCCCCTGGCGGAAGCGCTCGTCACGCGAGGGCAGGTGAGTCAGGCCGGCGGCGGCCAGGTCGACCGTGTCGCCCTCCAGGGCCTGGAGCACCTCGGCGGTGGAGCCCAGCGGTACCCACTCGACCCGCCAGCCGTTGGCCTCGGCGAAGCCTTCGACCAGGTCGTGTTCGGGGCCGGCCGGCTCCTGACGGCGGTCGAGGTAGTAGGTGGTGGCGGCGTTGCGGGTGGCCACCCTGAGCGTCTCACCGGGTTCGGGCGGCGCGAGCTCACCCTGGCCGCAGGCCTGGAGCAAGGCCAGCGGCAGGAGAGCGATCAGCAGGCGGAACCTGGGCATGGGCGATAACTCCTGATCGGCGAAGCGAAACCATAAGATGAGTAATAGCTTAACAGCCTCGTCGCGGCGTCCGGCCGGGGCGAGTCAACGCAGCGTGGCAGGCGCTGGCCACCACCGCGCCGCCAGCGCCGCGGCGACGGCCAGCGGCGCCAGCCAGGCGCCGGGCTCGCCGAGGGTCTCCAGGGTGAGCCCGCTCTGCAGGCACCAGAGCGCGGGAAGGGCCAGCAGCGCCCAGGCGCGACGGGCCGGTTCGGCCATGGCCATCACGCCCAGCGTGGCGATGGCGAGCGGGTCGGGGGTGAGCCCGAGGATCTCGGCGCCGGCGAAGCCGCGTCCCGCCGCCGGGGCGACCAGCGGATGCAGGAGCAGGGCATAGGCGAACAGCCCGATGCCGAGGCCTCGCGGCACGCTCCACCGTCGCGGCAGGTGGAGCCCTGCGCGCAGCGTGCCCAGGCCCGCCAGCAGCAGCGCCTGGAGGCCGAACAGCGGGGCGACATAGGCCATGCCCCAGTGGATCGGGGCGTAGCGCTGCCACAGGAAGGCCCAGGCGACGAAGGCCCAGGCCACGGCCAGCAGCATGAGGAGCAGGCGAGTGCCCTGCGGGCCGGGACGCAGCAGGACCGCCAGGGCGACGACACCCAGCGCCAGGGCGAGCGGCTGGGCGGGCCACAGCGCCTGGTTGTGCAGCTCGAACAGCCGCGCGTAGACCCGCGGCGAGACCATCAGCAGGTCCTCGGGGCGATAGGTCCACCAGGCGCTGGTGCCCATGTCCTAGAGTCCCCGGACGTGCTCGGCCATGCGCCGGCGCATCGCCTCGTCGGGCAGCGGCTCGCGGGCGGCCGCGAGATTCTCGCGCACATGCTCGACCCGGGTGGTGGCGGGGATGGCGCAGGTGATCGCCGGGTGGGAGATGATGAACTTGAGGATGAACTGCGCCCAGCTCTCGGCCCCGATCTCGGCGGCCCAGGGCGGCAGCGGCGTGCCCGCCAGGCGCCGGATCAGGCGCTTGCGCTGGAAGGGGCGGTTGGCGATCACGCCGATGCCGCGCTCCCGGGCCAGCGGCAGCAGGCGCTGTTCGGCCTCGCGGTCGACGATGTTGTAGGTGAGCTGGACGCTGTCCAGCGGCACGCGGCGCATGATGTGCTCGACCTCGTCGTGGCGGCGCCCGTGGGAGGTGGTGATGCCGAGGTGTCGCACCTCGCCGGCCGCCTGCATCGCCTGCAGGGTCTCGAGGTGCCCTTCCCAGCCCCGCAGGTTGTGGACCTGCAGCAGGTCGAAGCGCGGCACTCCCCAGGCCTGGCGGGAGGCCTCGATCTGCGCCGGCCCCTCGTCGCGACTCGAGGTCCAGACCTTGTCGGCGGCGTAGACGCGCTCGACGGCCTCGAGTCGCTTCAGGGCGTGGCCGATCGTCGCCTGGGACGTGCCGTACATCGGCGAGGAGTCGATCAGGCGCCCTCCCGCGGCGAAGAAGGCCGCCATGACCGCGGTGCACGCTTCGAGCAGCAGCGGATCGTCGCCGACGTTGAAGGTGATCCAGCTGCCGAGGCCGACCCTCGGCAGCGCCACGTCGGTGCCGGGCAGCGTGCGGGTCAGTGGCTCTGCCGACTGCGCCAGGGCGCCGGCGCCGGGCAGCGCCGAAGCGGCCGCCGCGGCGAACAGGCCGCGCAGCAGCCGGCGGCGGGACAGGGGGAGGCGAGGCGGATGCGGCAGGGCCATGGGGCGCTCCTTACGACGGCGGGGCCGTCCCGGTCGGCGGCGCCCGCCAGCCCTCGAGCCGCTCGCGAAGCACCTTTGCGGCGGGCGCGGTCTGGCGCAGGATCTCGTCGAGGCGATGGAAGTGCAGCAGGCGCACGCCTTGGGTCTCCGGGCGCAGGTAGAGGTCGGGAGGACGGTAGCGCAGGGACTGTCGGATGATCGCCTTCTGCGTGATCTTGAAGCTTTGGAACAGCATGTCGGTCAGGCCGATCTCCTCGCCTTCGTCGCGTGGCTGGCTGCCCGAGACGTCCACCGCGATGACCAGGTCGACCTCGCCGTCGAACAGATCGAAGGGCAGGGGGTTGGAGGTGCCGCCATCGATCAGCAGTTGCTCGCCGTGGCTGACGGGCACGAACAGCCCCGGCACCGCCATGCTGGCGCCGATGGCCGGAAACAGCGGGCCCTCGTCGAGGATCACGCTGTCTCCCGTCCAGTAGTCGGTGGCCACGATCTCGAGCGGGATACGCAGCCCCTCGAAGGCGCGCACTTCGGTGTGGCTGGCCAGAAAGCGCAGGAAGCCCCTGGAATCGAGCAGCCCGGCCTCCTCGCGCCGGAACGGCAGCAGCTGTCTCAGCTTCAGGTCCGATTCGGCCAGGCCGGAGACGGCATCCAGCGGCGAGCCGGCCACGTCGTCGAAGATATCGTGGATCTCCTCGGCGGAGAGGCCCGCCGCGTAGAGCCCGCCGATCACCGCGCCGATGCTGGTGCCGGCGATGCGGTCGGGCACGATCCCCAGATCGTCGAAGACCTGGAGGATGGCGATGTGCGCCAGGCCGTTGGCCCCGCCCGAGCCCAGCGCCAGGCCGATGGTCGGGCGCGCCGTTGCGTCGGGCGCGGCAGTGATCGCCCTGTCGGCAGCGAAGGCTGGGGCGGCAGGAAGCGAGGCGCTGACCAGGACGCTCATGAGCAGCGCGGTCGCGATCGACGACGCGATGGCAGGGGTGATGGCAGAGGTAATGCCAGAGGTAATGCCAGAGGTAATGCCAGAGGTGAGGCGTCGTGGCGTCATGCTCAGTCTCCTGGGCCGCATTCCATGCAGCGTTCGGTGATCGCCGGGCCCTGGCGCAGGCTGGCGTTGAGGTCGCGCAGGGCGCTGCGCAGGCCCTCCTCCAGCACCGGATGATAGAAGGGCATCTCGAGCAGGCGACCCACGCTCACCCGCTGCTCCAGCATCCAGGCCAGCAGGTGGGCCAGGTGCTCGACCCGCGGGCCGAACAGCTCGGCGCCCAGGAACTGGCCCGAGCCGTGCTCGGCATACAGGCGCATCAGGCCGCGATTCTGGCGCATCACCACGGCTCGCCCCTGGTCCTCGAAGGAGGCCTCGCCGGTGGCGATGCAGTCGTCGCCGAACTGGCGTTCCAGCTCGGCCCGACTGGCGCCGACGGTGGCCATCTGCGGCTCGGTGAAGACCACCGCCAGGGGCACATGGCGGTGGCCGGCGCGCAGCTCCGGGTAGCGCCCGGCGTTGTCGCCGGCGATGCGCCCCTCGGCGTTGGCCTCGTGCAGCAGCGGCAGCGCCTGGTTGGCGTCGCCGGCGATGAAGATATGGCCGGGGCTCTCGTCGGCGTTGAGGCACTGCAGGGTGAAGCGGTGAAAGCGCGGCACGCCCTGGTCGTCCAGCGCCAGGCGGGCCCGCTCGATATCGAGCCGGTCGAGGTTGGGCTGCCGGCCGGTGGCGGCGAGCAGGTAGTCGAAGCGCTCGGTGAGTCGCGTACCGCTATCGCGCTCGAGGAAGGTGATCACCACGGCGTCGCCGTCGCGCTCGATGTGCTCCACCTGGGCGTCGGGGTCGACGTAGAACGCCTCGTTGAAGGTGCGCTCGGCATAGGCCCAGACGGTCTCGTCGCGGAAGGGTCCGAGGGCGCCGCCCACGCCGAACACCCGCAGGCGCACGCCCAGCCGGTGCAGCGCCTGGCCGAGCTCCAGGCCGATCACCCCGGGGCCGAACACGGCGACCGAGTCGGGCAGGTCCTCCCAGTCGAAGACATCGTCGTTGACGATCAGCCGGTCGCCGGCCGCGTCGAAGAGGTCCGGCCAGGTGCCCCGTGAGCCGGTGGCGATGACGATGGTACGGGCCGTCACCCGGGTATGCTCGCCGACCACCAGGGTGTGCGGGTCGGCGAAGCGGGCGTGGCCCTCCAGGCGATTCGCCTCGCCGAGGCGCTCCACCGTCCCGAGCACGCCGCCCACGAAGCGGTCGCGTTCGCGCCGGACGCGCTCCATCACGGCGCGCCCGTCCACCTCGACCGTGCCGACCTCGACGCCGAAGCCGCCGGCCTCGCGGGCCTGGTGGGCGGCCTCGGCGGCGGCGATCAGCAGCTTGGAGGGCATGCAGCCCACCCGGGCGCAGGTGGTGCCGTAGGCGCCCCCCTCGATCAGCAGCACGCTGTCGCTATGCTTGCGGGCGGCGTGCCAGGCGCTGAGCCCGGCGCTGCCGGCCCCGACGATGGCGATCTCGACCTTACGCTCCTGCATCTGTTCTGCCTCCGGTAGCGACATCTCTCCGTTCACTATGGCACGCCCGAGCCGGGTGGCCGCCGAGGCCCGATGTCGCGGCGATCATCGGCCGTCGAGCCAGCCAAGCACCGCCTCCATGAGTCGCCGGGTCGTTGCCCCGTCGAGCCGCGGCGCGGGCGCGTCGGGCCCTTCCTCTTTCGGCATGTCTGCCGGCATCTCGATGCCGATGATCCGGATGCCGCCCCGGAAGAGCCCGAGGGCCTCGGCCAGCGCCAGGGTGCCGGCCAAGTCGAGGCCATGAGAGGAGAGCGAGGAGAGCGAGGAGAGTCGCCCCCCGCTCTCCGGCAGTTCCCCTGGCGCGAAGACCCTGAGGGTGCCGGGCGGACCCTGGCCGCGCATGGCATCGACCAGCAGCAGGCGGTCGCTTGCCGTCACCGCGTGGAGGAAGAGGTCGACGGGCTGGGCGAGGCACTCGACGCTGACATCGTCGCGGCCTGCCAATGCGCCCTGCAGGGCGTCGGCGGCGAGCCAGCCCAGCCGGTCGCTGCCATGGGGTGAGCCGAGCCCGAAGAGGTAGGCATGGCCCGCCGGCCGGCAGTCGGTTTCCTCCGGCCGAGCCGGGCAGGGTGCCGTCTCGGCTGGCTTCGTCTCGCGCGGCGCATTGTCGGAAGCCTTATTTTCGCCAGGCATGAAAATCCAGGAAGTGGGTCGCGCAGGAGATGCAGGGGTCGTAGTTGCGGATCACCATCTCGCCGTGCAGCCGCAGGGCATCGTCGTCGCGTTCCAGGCCGAAGCGCGTGAGGCTCGCGGCGAGGTCCTCCTCCATGCGCGCCTGGTTCTGGCTGGTCGGCGGGACGATCCGCGCCTCGACGACCCGGGCCTCATCGTCGAGCGCGTAGCGATGCCAGAGAATGCCGCGGGGCGCCTCGGTGCACCCGACGCCGGCCCCGGCCCGGGCGGGCGCCTCGACGCGGGGCTCGGCGGTGGGGGCATAGTCCTCGGTCAGGCGAAGCGCCTCGGCGAGGGCCACATGGATCTCCACCGCCCGGGCGACGACGCTGTGGAACATGTTGCGGCTGGGGAAGGTCACGCCGAGCTCACTGAGCAGCCGCCTGAGGTCGGCGGGCAGCCGGCCGAGGTTGTTGTTGAGCCGGGCCAGCGGGCCGACCAGGTAGGGGTGGCCGTCGAGCTGGGCGTGCAGGGCGGTGGAGTGGGGGACCTGGAACTCGCGGAAGCGCTGCGTGAAGTCGGTCGGGTCGAGGTCGAGCCCCTGGTCGGAGACGATCCGGCCCGCGGTGATGGGGTAGTCCTGGGGATGGCGCAGCGAGACCGAGACGAAGTCCTGGTCGTCCTCGGGCAGCGGCAGGCCGGCCGTCCAGGCGATCAGCTCGCGGGCCTCCTCGAGGCCCTCGGCCAGGCGCTTTCGAAGGGCCTCGATGGTCGCCGCGTCGGGGGCGTGGAAGAAGCCGCCCGGACAGAGGCCGACCGGGTGCACCGAGCGGCCGCCGAAGATGCGGATGATCTCGTTGCCGAGCGCCTGGAGGCGCAGGCCGCGGCGAACCTCGTCCGGATGGTCCTTGGCCATCGCCGGGGCACTGTCGTACCCGAGGAAGTCGGGGGCGGCCAGCAGGTGGATATGCAGGCTGTGGCTCTGCAGCCACTCGCCGCAGTACATCACCCGCCGCATCGCCTCCACCCAGGGGGTGGGCGTGACGCCGAGGATCGACTCGATCGCCGCGACCGCGCTCAGCTGGTAGGCCACCGGGCAGATGCCGCAGATGCGCGCCACGCTGTCGATCACGTCCTGGGTGCTGCGCCCCTCGAGCAGCTTCTCGAACAGCCGCGGCGGCTCGAAGATGCGCAGCTTCAGCGCCTCGATTCGGCCGCCCTCGATGCGGATGTCCAGAGCGCCCTCGCCCTCGACCCGCGCCAGGATGGGCACGTGGATCTCGCCGGTTTGCGTGCTGTGACTCATCCCTGCTCCTCCTCGCGGCGGCCCGATCGCTGGATGATCCGCGCCTGCCAGTAAAGGCCCTCGCCCCGGAACGGCTCGGCATGGCCGTTGATGAACAGCAGGCGCCGGGCGACTTCGCCTGCCGGCATGCCGCTATCGGCCAGATGGGTGGCCAGCGCCGAGACGTTGGCCTGCACGGCGGGCCCGTAGCAGGCGTAGCAGTCGCGCTGGAAGCGCGGGCAGATCGCGCCGCAGCCGGTGCTGGTGACAGGCCCCATGCAGGGCCTGCCCTGGGACACCATCACGCATACCGCCTGCTGGCGCTTGCACTCCATGCACACCGCGCCGTGGTCGACCCGGGGCAGGTGGCCGGCGAGCATCGCCTTGGTGGCGCCGAGCACCTGTTCGCCGCTGACCGGGCAGCCCCAGAGCTCCAGGTCGACCTTGACGGTCTCGGCAATGGGGGTGGAGTCGGCGAGCAGGTCGATATGCTCGGGCTGGGCATAGACCCCGGAGATCCACTCGTCGGCGTCGTGGAGGTTGCGCAGCGCCTGGATGCCGCCGGCGGTGGCGCAGGCGCCGAGGGTGACCAGGTAGCGGCTGCGTTCACGGATGCCGCGCAGTCGGGCGGCGTCCTTTGAGGTGGCCACGCTGCCCTCGATGAAGGCGATGTCGACCTCGGCCTCCTCGTCGACCGGCCCGGCCTCGGCGAAATGCAGGATGTCGACGGTCTCGGCCAGGGCCAGCAGGGGCTCGCCCAGGTTGAGGAAGGCCAGCTGGCAGCCGTCGCAGGAGCTGAACTTGTGCACGGCGATGCGCGCGCGGCGGGTCCCGTTGGTCATGGTCAGACTCCCCGGTGTGACAGGTAGGGCGCCAGTTCCCGGCAGGTGAAGACCGGGCCGTCGCGGCACACGAACTTGGGCCCCAGCTGGCAGCGGCCGCAGGAGCCGATGGCGCAGTGCATGTTGCGCTCCATGCTGAGCCAGATCCGCTCGTCCGGCACCTCGCGTTGGCGCATCGCCTTGATGACGGCGCGCATCATGCCCTCCGGGCCGCAGATGAAGACCGAGCAGCGCGCCGGGTCGAAGTCGATGCGCTCGAAGAACTGGGTCACCGGGCCGGTATGCCAGGGCCAGAGCGTGTCGCCGGTATCGGCGGTCAGGTAGACCTCGACGTCCGGGTGCTGGCGCCAGGCGTCGTAGCGATGTCGCCAGATCAGGTCATTGGAGTGCTTGACCCCCTGGATAATGTGCAGGCGGCCGTAGCGTCCCCGGCGGTGCAGGACGTATTCGATCAGCGAGACCGAGGGCGCGCAGCCGAGCCCCCCGGTGACGATCACCAGGTCGGTGCCCTCGGCCGCCTCCGTGGGCCAGCCGCGGCCGTAGGGGCCACGCAGGCCGAGCCGGTCACCGACCTTGAGTCGCCCGAGGTTGCGGGTGACCGAGCCGACCTTGCGGATGGTGTGGTCGATCCACTCCCGCTCGTCGGGATCGGAGACGATGGAGATCGGCACCTCGCCCATGCCCGGCAGGTAGAGCATGTTGAACTGGCCCATCGCGAAGCGGTAGGCGGCCTGCACCTCGGGGTCGGTGAAGCGCAGCTGCAGGCTGAACATGTCCGGGGTCTCGTCCTTGCAGCCGACGACCTCGGCCTCGAAGGGCACCAGCGCGCTGGTCATGACCGCTCCTCCCCATCGGTGGGCCGAGCGGGCGTCGTGGGGGGCGCGTTCTCGGGCGCTCTGGACAGCGCGGGTTCGGGCGCTTTAGGAGGCGCGTCTTCGGGCGCCATAGACAGCTCAGTCAGCTCCTCGGTCACATCGATGCCCACCGGGCACCAGGCGATGCAGCGGCCACAGCCCACGCAGCCGCTGCGGCCATACTGCTCCACCCAGGTGCCGAACTTGTGGGTCAGCCACTGGCGATAGCGCTGGGGCCGCTCGGCGCGGATCACGGTGCCGTGGATATAGCTGTGGTCGGGGTCGAAGCAGCTGGCCCATTGCCGGCCGTGGTCGGACGTCTGGCCGTCCAGCGAGAGGTCATCGACGTGGGTCTGGCAGAAGCAGGTGGGGCAGACCGCGGTGCAGTTGCCGCAGGTCAGGCAGCGGTCGTTCAGACTCTGCCAGTGCGGGTGGTCGACGGCCGCCTGCAGCATGTCCGGCAGTGAGCCCTCGGGCAGCCGGCGCTGCTGCTGGTAGGTCGCCCGTTCGAGCCCTGCCTCCACCTGCTCGAGCTGGTCATGGCGGGCCGGGGTGGTCTCCAGGGCGTCGAGGATGGCCTGGCCCTCCTGCGAATGCGCCTCCACCACGAAGCCGTCGTCGAGCTCGGAGAGGGCCAGGTCGAAGCCGTGCTGGACGCGCGGGCCGTCCCCGGTGGCGGTGCAGAAGCAGGTGGCCGCGGAGCGCAGGCAGTTGACGGCGACCAGGAAGAGGTTGCGGCGTCGCTCGCGGTAGTGCGGATCGGGATGGGCGTCGTGCAGGAAGTGGCGGTCGTGAATCGACAGCGCCGCGAGGTCGCAGGCGCGCACGCCGATGACCGCCGTCGGCTGGGCCTCGGGGGGCTGCTCGCGGAACACCAGCCGGCCGTCGGGCTGGCGCTCGCTCCGCCACAGCGTCTCGCGGGGCGCGAAGGTCAGCGGCTTGATCGCCTGGGGACCCGTGGCCCAGTCGAAGAGGCGTCCCGACTCGGTGCGCCGTAGCCGGTAATGGCCAGGGGCCTGCTCGTCGGTGATTCCCCGGGGAAGCTGCTCCACCGTCGAGAGCGACTCGAAGACGATGGCGTGGTCGCGTACCTGGGGACCGATGACCTCATAGCCCGCCGCCACCAGCGCCTCGAGGAGTGACGGGAAGCGGTCTCTCGCCAGGAAGTGATGCACCTTCATTGCCGTCTCCCTTGCAGACGTCGTCGAATCTCAGCAGATGCGCGGCAGGGGATCGTCCTCGAGCTCCTGCAGCAGGCGCTCGCCGCCCCAGTCGTTGATCAGCAGCAGCCGGTCGTGGTGCGGGTCGAGGGTGCCGATCCGCTGCGCGTCTCGCCCCTGGGGCAGCGCCTGCCAGCGCCGCAGGGCCTCGTCGGCCTCGTCCTCGGCGACGATGGCGACCACCCGACCCTCGCAGGCGATATACAGCGGGTCATAGCCCAGCATGTCGCAGGCGCTGCGCACGGCGCCGCGGATTGGTAGCCGCGCCTCCTCAAGGGTCACCCCCAGGCCCGTGGCGTGAATGACCTCGTGGAGCACCGTCGCCAGGCCGCCGCGGGTCGGGTCGCGCATGAAGCGCAGGCCGGCCAGGTCCAGCAGCGCCTGAGTCAGGGGCAGCACGCTGTCGCTGTCCGAGGCCAGGGTGCCGCCGAGGCCGAAGGCCTCGCGGGCCAGCATCACGGCGATGCCGTGATCCCCCACCGGCCCGCTGACCAGCACCGCGTCGCCCAGGCGAATGCCCTCGGCGCCGAGCGTCAGGTCGCGCGGGCGCCGGCCGATCCCGGAGACGCCGAAGTAGGCGCCGCCGCAGAGGCCGCGCGGCAGCACCTTGGTATCGCCGGCCACCACCTGGACATCGCAGGCCCGGGCCGCCGCGGCGAGGCTCTCGACGATGCGCTCGAGCTGCGCCAGGGGCAGCCCCTCCTCGAGAAAGGCGTTGACGCTCAGGTAGCGCGGGGTTGCGCCGGCGACGGCGAGGTCGTTGACGGTGCCGTGCACGGCGAGGCTGCCGATGTTGCCCCCGGCGAAGAACAGTGGCTGCACGGTGACGCCGTCGCTGGTGAAGACCAGCGCCTCATCCTCCTCTATCGCATCGGGCAGCACGGCGGCATCGGCGAGCGGGGCCAGCCAGGGGTTGCCCAGGTGGCGGACGAAGACCGACTCGATCAGCCCGCGCATCAGGCGCCCGCCGTTGCCGTGGGCCAGGGTGACGGTGTCCGTGTCGCGGTCGGGCGTCATTGCTCACGTCTCCTCATGCCGGGGCTATCGTGTCGGGGCTATCGTGCCGGGCCAGGGCCTCCATGACCTGGCCGACGCTGATGGCGGCGTCGTTGCAGGGCAGCCGTTCGTGCAGCAGCACCGTGAAGCCGTCGTCTTCCAGCGCCGCCACGGCCGCCTCGGTCAGCCGCCGGTTCTGGAACACGCCGCCGGTCAGGCCGAGGGTCGTCACGCCGGAGGTCTCTCGGGCCGCCTCGGCCTGGCGGCGCAGCACCTGGACCAGGGTGGCATGAACGTCCGCGGCGCGGCGGCTCGGGGCGAGGCGGGCGTCACAGAGGTGGCGGATCAGCGGGCGCCAGTCACAGCGTAGCACCCCGTCCGGATCGCGATGGTGGGGCAGCTCAAGGCCATCGCCGCCGCCCTCGCCCTCTTCCTCAGCCAGGGCCTCGAGGCGCATGGCCGCCTCGGCCTCGTGGCTCGCCCGGCGGATCGGCAGCAGCAGCGCCGCGGCGGCATCAAAGAGCCGGCCCGCGGCGGAGCAGGGCGGCGCATTGAGGCGCCGCTCCCAGATCCCGCGCAGCAGGGCCAGCTCGTCGTCGCTGCCGGGAACGTCCGGCGTCGCCAGGCCGCTCTGCCAGCAGAGCGTGACGGCGAGGCGCCAGGGCTCGCGGATGGCCGCCTCGCCGCCGGGCAGGGCGAAGGGCGTGAAGGAGGCGTGGCGCCGCCAGTGGCCGGGTCGGCCGAGCAGGGCCTCGCCGCCCCACAGGGTGCCGTCCGGGCCCAGGCCGGTGCCGTCCCAGGTGAAGACCAGGGTCGGCTCGCGGAAGCGGCCGTGTTCCCCGCACAGCGCGGCGGCATGGGCGTGATGGTGGGCGATCTCATCACAGGGCAGGCCGCTGTCCCGGGCCCAGCGGGTGGCGTGATAGCCGGGGTGGGCGTCGTGGAGGACCCGCGCCGGGCGCACGCCATAGAGCCGCGAGAGGGTCTCGACCTGGCGGTCGAAGGCGCGCTGGGCGGCGAGGCTCGAGAGATCGCCGATATGCGGCGACAGCACCAGCCGTGTCCCCCAGGCGAGACAGACCGTGGCCTTCTGGTGGGCGCCCACGGCGAGCAGGGGCTGGGCCTCCGGCACGGTCAGCCGATCGGGCAACTCGAGCTCCAGGGGCGCCGCGCCGCGCCCCAGGCGTAGGGGGCGCGCCCGGCCGGCGATAAGGCGCCGCACGCCGTCATCGACGCCCCGCAGGATGGGGCGATCATGATGCAGGAAGGCGTCGGCGATTCGGGCGAGGCGCTGCTCGGCCGAGGCGGGATCGGTGACGATGGGCTCGCCGGCGAGGTTGGCCGAGGTGGCGACCAGCGAGCGCCCCAGCGCCTCCAGCAGCAGGTGGTGCAGGGGCGCATAGGGCAGCAGGGCACCGATCTCGTTAAGCCCCGGAGCGATGCCTTCTGCCAGGCCCGCCGCCAGGCCATCGGGGAGGCCGTCGGCGAGGCCGTCGGTGAAGAGAGCACCGGCTCGCTTCGGCAGCAGCACGACAGGACGCTCGTCCGAGAGCAGGGCCTCGGCGGCCACCGGGTCGAGCCGGGCCTGCTCGCGAACGGCGTCCAGGCCGTCCTCGCCCCGCCAGGGAAACATCACGGCGAGCGGCTTGTGGGGCCGGTGCTTGCGCTCGCGCAGTGTCGCCACGGTCGCCGGTTGGCCGGCATCGGCCATCAGGTGATAGCCGCCGACGCCCTTCACGGCGACGATCCGGCCCGCGTCGAGGGCCGCGATGGCGGCCGCCAGCGCCTCCTCGGGATCCGTGAGCGTCCGATTGCTCTCCACGAAGTCCTGCACGACACCCTGTGCGACACTCTCCACGAACGTCAGGCGGGGCCCACACTGCGGGCAGCCGATCGACTGGGCATGGAAGCGCCGATTGTCCGGGTCCTCGTATTCTCGCCGACAGGCCGGGCAGAGCGGGAAGGCCGCCAGGCTGGTGCGCGCGCGATCGTAGGGCAGCCGCTCGATCACGCTGTAGCGCGGGCCGCACTGGTCGCAGTGGGTGAAGGGGTAGCGGTAGTGACGGTCCTGCGGATCGTGCATCTCCGCCAGGCAGGCCTGGCAGACCGGGGTGTCCAGCGGCAGGTGGACCGGGCCCGCGTCATCTCCCTCATCGTCGCTTGGCCGGATCACGAACGTTCGGGCCGCGTTCGGCGGGAGCTCGAATGGTTGGGTCGCGAGCGTCTCGCTGCTGACGAGGCGTGGTCTCGACAGGCGCGGTGCATCCATGAGGAGGGCGCGCTCGAACGCCGCCAGTCGCTCGGTGTTCCCCTGGGCCTCGATCACCACCTCGCCGCCCCGGTTGCGCACCTCACCCGCGAGTTCCAGCCGGCTGGCCAGGCGCTGGACGAAGGGGCGAAAGCCCACGCCCTGAACGACGCCGGCCAGCCGCCAGCGGCGCGCCTCGAGGCTGGGCGATGGCTCGGCAGGGGCCTTCTCGACAGTGTCTTTCTCGATCTGGGTTGTCTCGACTGGGGGTGTATCGACAGGGACTGTCTCATCAGGGACTGCGTCGATCGGGGTGGCGGCGATCCGCCGGGCGGGCGGCGCCTGGCCCGACCGGACGCCGCTCGACCACCAGATCCGGCAGGCGCCCTCGTCGGAGACCATGCAGGGACCCACCGGCCGATCCGGGGTGCAGGCGCTGCCGTAGAGCCGGCACTCCGGCGGTCGGATCCGCCCCAGCACCACCTCGGCGCAGTCGCAGCCGGGAGGCATCTCGCCGCGGCGGGCATAGGCGGCCTCGAACACCTCGGGAAACTGCCGCCGGGCGTCGCGGTGGGAGAGTGCCTCCGTGCAGGCATAGCCCGAGTCGGGAAGCGAGCCGATGCCGCGCCAGTCGGCTCTTTCGATGTCGAAGGTTGAGGCGATCAGCTCACGCGCCCGACGGTTGCCCTCGGCGCTGACGCACTGCGGGTAGGCGTTGTCCAGCCTGGGAGCGCGGTCGAGCGCCTGCTGGAGCACCCGGTAGAGGCCCTCCAGGATCAGGCCCGGGGTGAAGCCGGCCACGGCGGTGGGCAAGGCATGTGCCTCGGCCACGAAGCGCCACTGCTCGGCGCCCATGATGGTGGCCACGTGTCCCGGAGCGATCAGCGCATCGAAGCCGGCCCGGCCATCCTCCAGCAGGTGGGCGATAGCCGGCCAGGTCTGGCGGGCGCTGAGCAGCAGCAGCAGGTTGGCCGGCAGGTCGGGGCGCGAGAACATCGCGGCGATCGGTGCGGTGGTCGTCTCGAAGCCGGCGGCGAAGAAGACCACCCGCTTATCCATATGTCGGCGAGCCAGGGCCAGCACCTCGCCGGGGGAGGCGACCGGCACCACCTGGCCGCCGAGGGCCCGGGCCGCCTGGAGAGAGCGGGGTTCGCGCTTCGGGGCATTGCAGGGCACGCGCACCATGTCGCCGAAGGTGGCGACGATGACGTCGTCTGCGAGGCTCAAGGCCACCGCGGCATGGATATCCTCCTCGGGGCAGACGCAGACGGGGCAGCCCGGCCCGGGGATCAGCTCCAGGTAGTCGGGCAGCACCGTGCGCAGGCCGGCCTGGGTGATGGTGCGCTCGTGGCCGCCGCAGACATTCATGATCCGCAGGCGGCCCGACGGGGGCCGGGGCAGGGCGCGTATCCGCGACAGCCAGTCGCCGGGAGACAGGGCCGTCATGGATCAGGCGATGCCTGGGGCGGGAACGGCGGGAGGTGTCAGCAGGTGCTCTCCACCCGCCGCCGGGCGAAAGATTCGCCGGCGCCGCTCGGCGAGTCCAACCTCTAGCCATTCGAGCCAGGCATCGAGCGAGCCCGCCTTGCTGCTCAGCGCCATCACTGGGGCGTTGGAGGCGAGCCGGCGCATGTGCTCCGCCACGGCCTCGACGTCGAAGTCGTCGAGCACCGGCAAGAGGTCGGTCTTGGTGATCAGCACCAGGTCGCTTGCGCGGAACATGACCGGGTACTTGAGCGGCTTGTCGTCGCCCTCGGGGGTCGAGAGCAGGGTGACGTTGGCATGCTGACCCAGATCGAAGCTCGCGGGGCAGACCAGGTTGCCGACGTTCTCGATGAACAGGATGTCCAGCTCGTCCAGCGGCAGCGCATGGGCCGCGCGGTGCACCATCGACGCGTCCAGGTGGCAGGCGCTGCCGGTGGTGATCTGCACCGCGGGCACGCCCTTGGCGCGGATGCGTCGGGCGTCGTTCTCGGTCTCCAGGTCGCCCTCGATCACCGCCAGCCGATGGTGGTCGCCCAGCGCCTCGATGGTCGCCTCCAGCAGGCGGGTCTTGCCGGCGCCCGGGGAAGACATCAGGTTGACGACCAGCAGCCCGGCACGGTCGAAGTGCGCGCGGTTATGACGCGCGGCAGCGTCGTTGTGGGCCTTCAGGCCCTCGAGCACCGCCACGGTGTGGACGTCATCATCGCTCGATTCCGGATGAAGGTGGTCGGGCAGGGCGCAGCCGCAGGTCTGGCACACGATGGGTCTCCTATTGACTTGGTTGGACTAGGGGCTTGGTTGGAGATGGGGGGCTGCGAGGTCGACGCTGATCAGCAGCAGCTCGTCGCCGCCGGTCAGTCGGGTCTGCCAGTGGCCGCAGCGAGGGCAGGTCAGGTCGTTGACCCGGGCCTCGGCCTCCTCCCCGCAGCGAGGGCAGTGGATCCGCACCGGCGAGGTCGCGATCTCCAGCCGCGCGCCCTCGGCGGGGGTGTCGCGGCTCGCCAGCGGGAAGGCTTCGCGCATCAGCGCGACCTCTACGCCGGAAAGTGGCCCGATGCGTACCCGGATACGGCGAATGCTCGGCGCGCCATGCGCGGCGGCGACTCGGGTGGCCTGGCGAATCAGCGATCGACAGAGGCTCAGCTCATGCACGTTCCGGGGCTCCCTCATCGTCCGCCTCGTCGGCGCCCTCCATCTCGTCGATCAGCCGCCAGGTCGCCAGGGCATCGTCGGGCTCCAAGCGCTGCAGGGCGTAGCCGACGTGCACGATGACGAAGTCGCCCACGGCGAGGGCCTGGTCCTGGACCAGCATCAGGTCGATGTCGCGCTCGATGCCGCGGGAAGTCGCGCGCGCCCTGTCGCCGTCGAGGCGGGTGATCTGCATGGGGATGGCCAGGCACATGGTCGGCGGTCTGCTCCCTGGTCGGTGGGGGTGGGCGAGGCGCCCACGCTCCGATCCTGCCGGTGCTCCTGACCCTCACTGTAGAAGACCGGGCGCGCTTCTACCGGCATCGCAAGGCGATCGCAGTTAACGGAATCAAGGGGCGCTGGGGACAAGCCGAAGAGGAGATACCGTCTCTCCTGACCGGCCGCAACCCTCATTGAGTTGGTTGTGGCCGATATTCGGTTTGTGACTTCAAGACGCCGAAAGCGATA